>DFBI01000159.1 GCA_002367335.1 Syntrophaceae bacterium UBA3084
CAATCAAAGAGAATCTGTCGCAACTTGGCTTTAAGAGACCGACGGATATACAATTTAAATCCATTCCTTCAATCATGAAGGGTGAAGACGTCCTGGCCATCGCTCAAACAGGTACGGGGAAAACGGCCGCATTCGCGATTCCGGTCATCGATAAAATCCACAAATACAAAAGCAGTAAACGCTCCTTTGGCATTAAATGTATTGTCATGGTTCCGACGCACGAACTGGCGTTTCAGATCGGTGAAGTTTTTCAAAAACTTGCCCGACATACCAAGGTGAAAACTTTCTCCCTATATGGCGGTGTTGAGCAGGATTCTCAGGTTAAAAGGCTTCAGGACGGCATCGATATCCTTGTTGCGACGCCGGGGCGCATGTTTGATCTGATCAGCCAGGGGCACATCAAACTGAAGAATGTCGACACCCTGATCCTTGATGAGGCAGATCATATGCTGGACCTGGGTTTTATTGCAGACATCAAAGATGTAAAGAGAAGGCTTACTCAAAAGCATCAGACCCTGTTTTTCTCCGCGACGATTAACAAAGAGATCAAAAAACTGGCCTTTTCCAATGTTAAAAGCTCGGCCATACGCATTCAGATATCTCCGGATGACCCGGTCGCAAAAAATGTCTCTCACGCCGTAATGTTTGTCGAAATGGATGATAAGCGGTTTTTCCTGGAACGATTTATTGCCGATCATCCAGACAGCAAGATCCTTGTTTTTGTCAGAACACGGGTACGGGCTGAAAGAGTGGCAAAGGCCATGGGCAGGGTACAGATCCACTCTTTGACCATCCATGGCGAAAAAGACCAGCATGACCGATCCGATGTTATGAAAAGGTTCAAACAAGGGGATAGCCTTATCCTTATCGCTACTGACGTCAGTGCGCGTGGAATCGATATTCCGGATGTGGATTATGTCATCAACTATGACTTACCTGACAAGCAGGAGAACTATGTTCACAGGGTTGGAAGAACCGGGCGAGGTGTGAAAAAAGGCGTGGCCATTTCATTTTGCAGTCAGAGCGAGAGAACGCGGCTTGATGAGATCCAGCAGTTTTTAAATAAAGAAATTGAAGTGATCAAAATCGGGAAAAAAGAGTATGCTCGTATAATCGGCACACCCCAGGAAGTAATCAGTCTGAAGGTCCTGATCGATGATAACGAGGCCTTTCTCAAGGAAAAAAGAAGAAGAAAAAACAAATGACTGTCAGGCCTACACAGTTGACAAGGAAACAAACAGCGTTAGCAAATTTTAGTCCGTGAGGAGCCAGGGGATATCACCATGGTAAAAGTTCATCCTTCCGCAACAGTTATTCTTCTTAGAGAAGCGGAAAATAAAATTGAATTTCTTCTTCTTCGCAGAAATCCCCGTATCTCATTCCATGGAGGAGCATGGGTATTCCCCGGAGGAAGAATAGACCCTGACGATTATGACAATAATAATAGAGGCGATATGATCCTGGCCGCACGCAATGCCGCTGTCCGTGAGGCCGGGGAAGAGGCGGGGCTGCGTCTAAATCCTGAAGAACTTGTATTAGTGTCTGTCTGGACGACTCCTGAAGGAATGCCCAAGCGTTTTATAACCTGGTTTTTTGTTGGAGCTATCGACAGGGGCGATGTGAAAATTGACGGCAGCGAGATTCATGATTATCAATGGATTGTGCCCGATATTGCCCTTGAGCTGCACAGCAAAAACAAACTTGAACTTCCGCCGCCTACCTTTGTAACGATTTGTAAGCTTTCTGCTTACAATGATATTGATACGCTTCTTTCTTCACTGGCCGAAAGCGAGCCTGAAATATATGTCCCAAAAATTTTTCAAGTCGACGGTGGTCAATGTTCACTTTACCAGGACGATGTGGGATATCATGACGGCAATACGGACAGGCCCGGAGCTCGTCACAGACTCCGCATGCTGGAAAGTGGTTGGACTTATGTGAAGTCGGTCTGATTGATTGGTAATTGGTGTCATGTTCTCTTTTTATCTTCAGTGGTGCACCTGCAGCTTGAATTTACCGGAATAATGAAGCCATACAAAACAATTGAAAAACTCCTGTCCGGGACCCCCGCAGTCATCGTGGCTTTAGGCGATTCCTTGACCTATGGCTGGATGGTAAGTAAGGGATATCTCGATTATTTTAAGGAAAAGCTTTACGATAAATTTCCGGAAAGAAAATTAAACCTGATAAACAAGGGTATACCGGGTGATACCGCTCGAGGGGGTGTGCATCGCTTACAGGGAGATGTCCTTTGTTACGAACCGGATTGTGTATTGATTCAGTTTGCTCTGAATGATGCTTTCGCAGGATATTCCCCGGAACTATTCAAAGGCAATATGAAAGAAATTATAAACGGGATAAGAGAGGGTGGTAATTCTGAAATTGTACTTGTCAGTTCGGTATGTCTGGGAAGTGAAAGAGAGAACGCGTTTATAGAAGTGTTTTACAGTCAACTTGAAGAACTGGCCAGATGTTATCAGTTGCCTGTTGCTCGTGTCCACGAATACTGGAAGAAAAAAATATCAGAAGGATTTGATTTCGAGAACCTGGTACAAGCCGATTTTGTCCACCCTACTTCTGAAGGATACAGACTTATGGCAGAAGCTGTTATGGAAGTGTTTGAATAAACTAAGGGGAAAACAGGGGGAATCTACGGAGAAAGAAAACGACACTTTATTATTTTTGGGTCTTCTCCCATTTAGTTGGAGAAAGCCTGGTAGATTTTAAGAGTAAAGTATCGTAAATCATGGAAGCCGTAAGCCTTACGTTTGATAACAAGGATGCCATATCGGTGTCGTTCCAGCATTTTTGCGAAGGCGGTCGCTGATCCCAGCATCTGCGCAAAAACGCAGTTGTTTAGTAGGATAAAGACTCTAATCCTTATGCATATAGACAGTTGTGATGGGAAACGGAATTTCGATACTCTCTTTTTGGTAGCGTTTATGCAGTTTTTTTATGAATTCGTGTTTGATAATGTATTGGTTAACAAATTCCCTGGTGCGCAGTATTACACTAAAGTTAATACTGGAATCCCCAAAAGTGTGATAGCGAATAAAGGGCTCAAATTCAGAAATACCTCCCTGGATTTTCTCCATAACTTCTCTGGCAACTTCAATAGTAACCTTCTCCACTTTTTCAAGATCACTGTCATAACTGACACCAACCTGGATAAGTACTGACATCTCTTTTTCCGGTTGGCAGTAATTTGTAATAATAGCAGAAGCCAGCTTGGAATTCGGCACAACTATCATATTATTCGAAATTGCCCTTATGGTTGTGTTCCTCCATGCTATATCCGTAACGTAACCCGCTTCACCTGTGTCAAGCTTTACATAATCTCCTGGCCCTACCTGCTTTGAAATTATAATGTGGAGCCCGGAAAACAGATTCGAGAGGGTATCCTGCAGTGCCAGGGCAACAGCAAGACCGCCAACTCCGAAAGCGGTAAGCATAGGTGTGATAGGAATATCAAGGGATTGAAGTATGATCAGAATACCTGTGGCGAGGATCAGAACATTAACCAGGTTTGAGAATATTGAGGTTAGAGGTGGCACGTCTTCTGCTCTGCGGGCATAAGAATTAACAAAACCAACTGCAATTCTTGCGAAAACTATTGTTACTGAAGCTATAATAATTACCAGCAGAATCTTCTGCAGAATATTGAAAATGTCTTCCCTTATCGGTATATTAAGTATTGCCAGATAGATACCGGCAATGACAAACCAGAAAAAGGTCTTGCCACGCAGTTCTGAAATGACTATTTCATCGCCTTTCCATTTAGTTTTCTCTGCTATCTTTTTAAGCTTCCTGAGGACAATTTTTTCAAAGATAAGCCCAGCCAGAATGCTGCCTGCAAAAAAAGCTAAAGGTAAGATCAACACGGTAATTTCCAGAGAATCGCGCATTATGTAAACCTCCTGACCAGGCTTATAGCACATCATCACAAAAATTAACAATAGTGGATTAATGATGAATTATTGGTTGAATGTAAATCTATTCCGGCATATATTCTCATGCGGCAGGTTGCAAGTGGGTTTCAGAATATTAATTGGTTAGAGAGGAGACAGAAATGGCAATTTCTAAGAAAATCGAAGGATTCATATCTCAATCTTCCTGGATCAGAAAGATGTTTGAAGACGGCATAAGACTAAAAAAAGAATATGGCGCAAAAAATGTTTTCGATTTTAGTCTGGGAAATCCAAATGTGGGACCACCCGAAAGATTTAAAGAATTATTGGTAGAAGTTGCCAGAGAAGATGTTCCCGGGATTCACGGATATATGCCGAATGCCGGACTTGAGGATACAAGATCAGCCGTGGCTGAGTATCTCTGTAAAGAACATTCGGTTAATCTTTCATGGGAACATATCATTATGACATGCGGGGCAGGGGGGGCATTGAATGTTGCTTTAAAGACCCTTCTTGATCCGGGAGATGAAGTTATTATCCCAACCCCGTTTTTCGTCGAATATAAATTTTATGTGGACAATCATGGCGGAGTTTCCAAGCTTGTAGAAACAAACGAGGATTTTTCCCTTGATTTCGATGCGATGAGTAGCGCCATTACTGAAAAGACAAAGGTGATTCTGATCAATTCACCAAACAATCCAACAGGTAAGGTGTACAATGAGAGATCCATACAAAACCTTGGGTCACTTCTCGAAAAGAAGAGTAAAGAATTTGGAAAAGAAATCTATCTGATATCCGATGAGCCTTACAGTACAATTGTCTATGATGGCATAAAAGTGCCGAGTGTCTTTCAGGCTTACAAAAACAGTATTATTGCTACATCATATTCTAAAAGTATGTCAATACCCGGGGAAAGAATAGGATATCTTGCCTTGAATCCCGATATGGCCGATATCGAAATATTAACGAGTGGTATGATCCTCTGCAACAGGATAATCGGTTTTGTAAATGCGCCGGCTTTCATGCAGAGGGTTATAGGAAAGATGCAAGGCATAACCGTTGATGTTGAAACATACAAAAGAAAAAGAGATCTACTTTGCGAGGGTCTTTCGTTTCTGGGTTACCAATTTGAGAAGCCCGGGGGAGCTTTCTATCTTTTCCCGAAAACACCGATAGAAAACGATGTGGAATTCGTCAGTTGTCTCCAAAAGAAAAACATCCTTACCGTACCGGGAAGAGGTTTTGGAAAGTCAGGACATATTCGTATTGCCTATTGCGTAGATGATTCAACAATAATCAACGCAATGGAGGGCTTTGGAGACGTTATGAAAAAATACAGGTAAGAAAGTTTACATAACATATCTTATCAGACGTTGATGATTTATTTTTTAATGGGGATTACAGGCCTTCCTCTGAAAGATTCTTTATTATATCTTTTTGTTTTTTTGTCAGTGACTTTGGGACCGATATAGTAATTTTGACGAATTCATCACCCTTGCCTGCTTTGCGGAAGTGAGGAATTCCAAAGCCTCTCATTCTGATTTTTGTATTGTTTTGAGTGCCTGGAGATATTTTGACTCTTTTCATTTCACCGCTAAGTACCGGTACTTCTACTGATGTGCCAAGTGCAGCTTCTGAAAATGTAATTGATTTCTCGGTGTAAACATCATCTCCCTCCCTCGTAAATACCGGATGAGCCAGCATGTTTGCCTTTATATATAGATCCCCGGCAGGCCCACCATCAATACTTTCCTGGCCCTTACCTTGTATTCTTAGCTTTTGGCCGGATTTGATGCCTGCAGGAATCTTTATACGGATTTCTTCTGTCTTATCACCCTTCTGCATGGATAAAACCTTTTCAATCCCGGAATAACTATCCTCAAGTGATACATTAAGTGTGTATTCCAAGTCATGGCCTTTATGAGACATTTGCTGGTCATGCTGAGCGTTTCTAAAAATATCTGAAAACAAATCGCTTTTAGAATTCCTGTAGTACTTTTTACGTCCACCACGACCAGAAGATGTGGAGAAACGTACTCCCGAACCGCCAAAGCCCATTTCGCTGAATATCTTGTTGAGATCAAATCCACTGAAGATATCCTCTTGGGTAAATCTTTGACTGAACGCATCAGATCCGAAGCTGTCATATTGCTTCCGCTTCTCGAGATTACTCAATACAGCATATGCTTCATTTATTTGTTTAAATTTTTCTTCGGCTGCCTTATTGTCGGGATTTTTATCCGGATGATACTTGAGTGCAAGCTTCCGAAATGCTTTTTTAATATCACCTGGCGTAGAATCTTTGCTTACGCCTAATATTTTGTAGTAATCTTCTGCCATTTTTGCTTCTTTCTTTGTGTCTCTATGCTACGTACTACTACTAACCTATTAACTGCATTTAATTTGTCAAGTGTGATTTTATTGTATACAGCTACCTAAAACTCCATACTCAACATTAAAAAATGGCGTGAATTATCATTGTCAAAAAAATATGATATGTTACATTTATCTTTCAGATTCTGAATGAATTCTCCCTTAACTCTTCTGTTATATTTATGGGCGCTGCTGACAGCGCTATAGATATTACCTGAATACCATCCCAGTTCAAAAAAAGTGACAACACCTCCGGCCACATAATTATCATCATTGAATAGTTCTACGGCAGCCCAGATGAAAGCGCCGTTAAGAAGGAAGGCAATCAAGGCATCCTGCGGTCTCTCTGTGTATAAATGCCCTGCCCCGGGTATTATAGCGGCAAAGGTTCCGGCTAAAGCCGGTGATTTGTGTGGTAAATTGCCAATGTTTTCAAGACCTGATGAAAAAAGCCATGCCGATGGATAAAGGGTATTCTGATCCGAGACCTTCAGGAAATATTCTCTTGCTTTACCCCATTCTTCCGTATCGACGTAGATAAGCGCAACTTGATAAAATGCTTTGTTTCTGAGGGGTTCTGAACACGATGCTATAATAGACTTGAAGGAAGAAATGGCCTCATTATATCTTTTCAGATTCTTTTCGGACATTCCCTTAAG
>DFBI01000103.1 GCA_002367335.1 Syntrophaceae bacterium UBA3084
TTCTCTCCCAGGGGCTGTTCTCAGCACTATTCAAATTTTCATAAATATCAAACATCCTGTCCAGCCTGTTTTTGAGCAGATAGTTTTTTATACGCGGCCTTAATGAACAGATCTTCAAAAATCCGCTCATAAGATCCACCTGTTTTTTGAATGCGGTAATTACAGTTAGTTGGGCAATTATATCACCATCCTCATCTATGCCTCCCAGATCTACTGCTATCTTTGGTTCTGTTCTGCTTCGCCAGGGATGTAAAATATCCCGAGCTGAAAAAGGAACATCCTGATTCAATGACCCGCCAACCTCCAGGAAAATAAAATCCCTTTTTTCAATTATATTGCATTTCATTGTTTTGTATCCTCCATTTTATAACCATATTCATTTTTTAACGTATGAGTGTAAGGGAAAATGGTTTAGGGGGAGAATAACAAATGATTGTTACATTTTTGTGACAGGTCTGTGAAATTTTGATGAAAACAAGAAGGTCTAACCGATATCCGTGAACTTGTATCCCACGCCTCTTACGGTAAGAATATATTGCGGTTTTGGTAAATTTTTTTCTATTTGAGCTCTCAGACGTTTGATATGGACATCCACGGTTCGGGGCTCAACAAAGGCTTCGTCCCCCCAAACATAATCCAGAAGTTGGTCTCTCGTGTAAACCCTGCCCGGATGCCGGCAGAGAAACTTCAAAAGCTTGAACTCTGTGGGGCTGAGATCAACTCTTTTTTTATTTACGGTGACCACATGGGAACTGAAGTCAATGTTAAGTTCTCTAAATGTGAATATTTCCTTTTTATCTGTCTCTTTTTGTAAATCAGACCTCCGGAGCAGGGCGTGAACCCTTGCTAATAATTCCCTCACACTGAAGGGTTTGGCAATATAGTCATCAGCGCCCATTTCGAGCCCCAGGATTTTATCAATTTCTTCACCTTTGGCGGTGAGCATGATGACAGGTAGCGCCGCATTTACAGGATCTTTTCTTATTAGCTTACAAACCTCCATCCCCTGAATTCCGGGAAGCATAAGGTCGAGAATCATCAGGTCAACATTCCGTGCCTTTACTATTTGCAGAGCTTTCTCTCCATCATAGGCTTTCAAAACAGCAAATCCCTCTTTTTCGAGATTATACGAAACCAGGTCAACGAGATCTTTTTCGTCATCGACAACCAGTATCCTTTCGGGCATAACCGATGTTCCTTTCTTATTTTTCCTTTCAAGGCAAGGGCAAATCTCTTTTAAGCGATCAGTTCTTCATGAAAAACAGGGAAGACAAGAGAAACTGTTGTTCCCTTACCCAGCCGGCTTTCAATCTTGATTTCACCTTCATGAGCCATCATCAGGTGTTTGACGATTGACATTCCCAGACCGGTGCCTCCCAGCTCACGGGAACGTGTCTTGTCAACACGATAAAAGCGTTCTCCCAATCGGGGAATTTCATTTTCCGGCACACCTATCCCCGTATCACTTATTTTGATGATTACGTTATCCGCCTTATCATTAAAGGCTGTTATTGAAATCTTTCCGGGCTCAGGGGTAAATTTAACGGCATTGTCCAGAACATTCAATAATATCTGGGTTAATTTGTCTCTGTCTGCCCTTATTGGCGGAAGTTCATCCGGCACGTTTTTCTCAACTGAGAGCCCTTTATTAACCGCTCTGTATTCAACAATGGAAAGAGCGCTCTCAATAATGCCGCTGATTGAAACACTTTCAAAGAATAATCTTGTTTCACCCAATTCGATATCGGAAATTGTAAGAAGATCATCCACCAGACGATTGAGGCGCTCGGAATGTTTGCGAATTGTCTGTAGAAATTTGCGGGCTGTTTCCTTGTCTTCGATAGCGCCTTCCTGGAGAGTCTCAACAAAACCGAGAATGGCCGTTAACGGGGTTTTTATTTCATGGGTTACATTTGCCACAAAATCGGCGCGCATTCTTTCCAGCTTTTTTAGATGGGTCAGATCGTGAAAGACAATCATCGTCTTTGTTTCACTCTCCGGCAATCCATGAATCGAAGAAAGATTCACATCAAAAACAAGCCCTGGTTCTCCTCCAATGGTTATTTCCCGGGAAACGGGCATCTGTTCTTCTTTAAAACAATCAATGGCATTTTGTAAGTCAATATTTCTGAATACTTCAAGAGGTGTTTGTCCGAGAATATCATCGCGAATAATGCGGAACATGGTCTTGAACGAATTATTAAAGGTTTCTATTTTATCCTGATTATCGAGCACCAATACGCCGTCTGTCATACTTGCAAACGCTGCTTCCAGCTTTCCCTTTTCTTCGTCTGCATAACGCACCCTGTCCCGCAATTCTATGACCATGTAATTGATGTTTCCTGCCAATCGTCCCATTTCATCACTAGACCCGATCATAAGAGTCCCCGGATCATCTCCCTTACGCAACATTTCAGTAAACTGCTCCATCTCCTCAATCGGTGATATTAATCTGGAGAAAAATATAAAGGCAATAAGAAATGAAAGGATCAGAATAATCATGAATGACTGGAGAATTAATCCATACAATTCTCTCATGGATTGTCGTATTTCGATAAGCGGTCGCGCCAGTCTGACGTAACCCGTAATTCCGCCGCCGCCACCCTTAACAGGAATGGCAACGTAAAACATGTCCACATTGAGAGTACGGCTGAAACGGGTCGATTTGCCCCTGCCCTTGACCCGCGCTTCCTGGATCTCGGGACGATTCAGGTGATTATTCATACGGGAAACTTCTTTATTTGAATCGGCCAGGACCTTCCCGGTCGCATCTACCAAGGTAACCCGCGTATCGGATATTTTAGCCAATTGTGCAACATTCTGTATTATTTCCCCTTTCGAAGAGATTTGTTTTATCATCTGTGCATAGGTTGTCAGATCATACTCAATCCTTTCCATCAGTCTCGTTTTGACCTGTCTGCCAACGAGAAACCCGACAACCATCATGCCAAGCAAAATAATGATGACATACGTCCCAAAGATTTTATAGAATAGGTTACTTTTCTTAAAAAACATGCCTGACCCTTTAAACTATATGTCATTTTGAAAGGATTTTTCAGCCCGGTTCCCGTGTCTTATATTCCGTCCTGTTACCAGATAAATAACCATAATCGCAATGCTTGTCGCGTGATCTGAAATTCTCTCAAGGTTTTTGGAAATCTGCATGATCAAAAGCGCCCGGTGAATCGTCCTTGGATCCTCAAGCATAAAAGTAACGAGCTCTCTGAATATCTGGTCATTAAGATTATCTACCGTTTCATCTTCCCTTATCACCTCGTCGGCCAGATCACAATCTTCCTTAACGAGGGCATCAAGGCTTTTTCTGATCATGGCCTGAGTTGTATCCGACATGCGGGGCAAATCGATATATGGTTTGACCGGAGGTTCTTCATTCAATGGGATAGCCTTTTCAGCGATATTGACTGCCATATCACCGATCCTCTCCAGGTGGGCATTTATTTTAATGGCAGTAGCGATAAACCTTAAATCTCTCGCTACAGGCTGTCTCAGTGCAACAAGATCGATGCATCTTTCTTCAATCTCTTTATCAAGTCTGTTGATCCGATCATCCGCATCAATAACCTCACGCGCGAGATCTGAGTCCCTTTCCAAAAGTGACCTCATGGCATTTTGAATAGCCTTTTCTGCCAGACCTCCCAGATATAATAGATTTTCCTTGATTTCCTGAAGTTCCCTGTCGTAAATTTTACTGGTATGTTCTTTTCCGTCCATTTTTTCTCCCCCAATTCACCATCAAAAAAAGTAAAAAACCTCGTTGACCCTGTAAAAACAGGGTGATAGAGTAGTTTTGGCACAACGAAACTATCATCAACGAGGTGTAAGCATTATGGCACAAGGCATTCTTCCTTTCAAGTATGAAACTGAAAAAAACACAACAGGAATGACGGCTCTGGCAGGTTTGCCGGTATATCTGGATTTGGCCCAGGTAAT
>DFBI01000170.1:0-5535 GCA_002367335.1 Syntrophaceae bacterium UBA3084
AAATGATGGGACATCAGCCCCTGCATATTATAGGGCCTGTTGCCCGAACAGGCTGATGCCGTGTATCTGGATAGTGTCTAGTGAAATCAACAAGTTATATTAAATTCGACCAAACGAATTACTTGAAAGTCGTCACTCCGGTAGATCCCAGATCGAGTCCGGGAGGAGTCCAGAGCCCTCGTAAGTAGCTAAATAGACTGGATTCCGGCTTTCGCCGGAATGACGAAAAATGGTGCTTTTCGACTTTTTACGAGTTCATCATTGTTTGCAAAGATATAAAAAAGAAAGAAAGCAGATATTGTTAATGTGGTCCCATGTTTTCCTGGTTTCAAGCTTTTGAGATAAATATTGTTTTTCCCTGCTTTTCTTGCTTACAGGCAACCGGCTGGATTATTTTAAAAAACGCTTGAACAAACTTCAATTATCAGTTAGCATTTTTGCATTGTGAATGAAATAGTATTTCTTCCAGTCAAAACCAATTATTAAAACGAAGTAGTGTTGGTATGGTATTTGCTTAATTTGTAATTACCATGAAAAACAAAAGGAGAGTGGTTTGGTCTCAAAAAAAGAACTTTCTTCAACTGAAAAATTGCTTGATGTTATACGAAACACGGAGGCATCAGATGATTTTATGACCCCATCTGTCTCCTCCACCCCATCTGACAAAAAAAGCAAGCCATTGCTGTTAAAGACTTTACATCAGAATAAGAAAATTTCAATCGGTGTTGACATCGGGCACCGTCATTTGAAGTGTATTAAGGTGGCAAGACTTTCCGATAGTGACTGGGAACTCCTTGATTACACGATTGTTCCGTTAAGAGCTGACATTTCAATGGGCACTCCTGAGTTTGCAGATTTTTTAAAATCCGAGCTTGATAAATTTTGTGATTCCATAAAAAAGCCTAATCTATGGGCAAATATGTCCTCGGCCCGCGTTGAAGTAGCTTCTATTCTAATACCAAAAGTCGCGAAGAAACAAATCGAAAGAGCTGTCTATTGGACAGCCCAAAAAACGATGTCCTTAAAAGGGAAGGATGTTGTTTTTGATTTTGAGATAGAGGGGGAAGTTGTCGAAAGAGGAATAACCAAACTTGCGGTAATGACTTATGCTGCTCCCAAAAAAGAAGTACAGAAGATGAAAGAACTTTTTGAGAGTATTGGCTATCCCCTTAGTGGCCTGACGATAACCCCTTTTGGAACTCAAAATTTATTTAAAACAAACTGGATGCCTTCCTTTGAACAATCAATAGCTATTCTTTACATCGACAGAGGGTGGTCACGTATAGATATTTATTCCAGAGGTAATCTTGTTCTAACCCGTGGAATAAAGGCAGGAATAAACAGTATGGTTCAAGAACTCATGGAAGCATATAATGAGAAATTGAAATTTGTGTCACCCGATGAATCCGGGGCTGGTCAAACAATATCTCCTGATGAACTCAGGGGAAATATGTTCATGGATATGGAGAATGCAAGAGAGTTGCTCTATGGTTTAAGTCCGGATTCGCCTTCTACTGCGGAGCTCAGGGCCCGCTTTGGACTTGATGAACATTCCATATTTAAGATGACCACTCCCGCTTTAGATAGATTGGTCAGACAGACAGAGCGAACCTTTCAATACAACACGATAAATCTTGGAAATGAAAGGATAAATGCCGTATATGTTTCCACTGAGATGGATGTATACAAACCCGTCGTTGACTACATTGGTGATGATCTGGGAATTGAAAGAGATGTATTGGATCCCCTCGAACCCGCGAATCCCTTTGTTAATGAAATTACTGCTAATCTTTCCATATCGGACAGGGTTTCTTTTGTGCCGGCGCTCGGCGTTGCATTATCGGATGTAACTCGTACACCTAATCTCCTCTTTACCTATAAAGATAAAGTAAAACAGTCCAATATAGTAAAGGGTAGCCGGGCAATATTTGTGACTTTAACTATTGTTTTGATATTTTGCGTCGGAGTTCTTTTTGTGATGGGGGATATTGCAGACCGGAAGAAGGCCGAGCTTGCAAAACTTGAGAAACAATTGAAACAGGGTATTCAAATTGACGAAAGAGTTCTTCCCCTGTTTGTTTCAAAAGTTCAAAAGGATAAAAAGTATTTAAAAGAGTATGGCGAGAGATATCTGGGAATGGCAGCCATAGGCGAATTGTCTCTCCTTACGCCCTCTAATATCAGACTTCTTGACGTTACGGTTCGTATAAAAACACCTTCAACAAAAAGCGGGAAAACAAATATTCGTAATTTAACAATAGAAGGAGTTGTTTCAGGAGAAGTGGAGTCGTTTGAAGATTCGCTGGTAAAATACGTCCTTAAGTTGCAAAGTTCTCCCATGTTCAGTGAGGTGAAAATTGATAAAAGTAGTACAGAGTCCTTTGAAAACATGGAATTGCTTCGATTTACAGTAACTGTTAAATTTATTCAGGATTTGATATGAAAGACAAGTTGTTAAACATGATTCCTGTTCGCAATCTTATCTATCTTGTAATCTGCATAGTCATTGTTGGGGGCTTTATCCTTTTGATTCTCTATCCCTCTTACAAGTCATTGAATAGACTGGAAGCGGAGCTTACTAACGTCGAGCAACGCATAGACACTCAGAAGACACTTTTACCACTTTATATGAAACTGGTAGAAAAAAGTGAAGCGGGAGTTTCTACTATGTTTTCGCTTCCAGAAAGGAAAAAACTTACTGAGAACAATCTCGATTTAATCCCATCGGTATTTAAGGAAATAGCAAGGGGATCGGGCACCCGAATCGTATCTGTAAATCCGGATTTTACCACGCTTGCAAGAAATAAACGGGCTATATTAATAAACGCAACTGTGAGAGGGAATTTTTTTAATTTCCGCAAATTCTTGATCGAACTCGGAAAGATTTCTTATATGAAACAGATAGAGGAAATTCAAATTCAACAAAGGGCGGCAGATAAAGAATTTAACCTGAAGATATGGTTAAGGGTGGGTTGATTTCCGATTTATTCGTGTTAAGTGGAAGGTTTATAATGACAAAAAGGGAAAAAATTATAGTTTTCAGCATGATTCTGGTAGTAATATATGGCGCGTACGATTTATTAATAGCCGCTCATTCTAAAAAATCTGCTCCGGTCATCGTGAGCGCCGGTGTAAAGAAGTTTGTTGATGTGAGTGAAAGAAATAAATTACTGAAAGATATTTCAGATGTTTTAAAAGAGGATAAAATTACCGGCGCCCGGATTTACATTGCTGCCCGAGCTGAGAGAGAATGGACGCACGATCCTTTTTCAATATCAAGATTATCGTCGGAAGGAAACAAGATTGCTTTAGAAAACACAATGGGGGATGGAAAGTTTGTCTATAATGGCTATCTTGAAATCGGAAATAAGAAAATTGCTATCATAAATGGAGTAGATTATCAAACAGGGGATAACCTGGAATTATGTGGATATAAAGTTAAAAACATTAGTCCATCGAGAGTGATCATTGTAAATATAAGAAAGACAGGGAAAATAACAGTTCCGTTTTTAGAAAAGTGACGCCGTAAAAAGCGAAGGGACAAAGAACAAGATTCAAGGATAAAGGTTCAAGGATTAAGTTGGGTCTTTCCTTGCACCTTGTTCTTTATGTATTATCCGGGGGATGATTTTGAAAGAAATTAATGAAAGAAAGAGGGTTGTTTGTTTCGTCATTGCCGCTTCGGTGTTTTTGCTGTTGTTTTCAGGCTGTGCGGGCAACAAAGAATTAAAAAAAGACCAATTTTTTGAGAAATGGAAACTTATGGCTCAAAAGTCCAGGGGCAGGTCACCGGTAGCAAGGGTGCGCACCATTGAAATGCCGCCCGAAACGAGACTTAAGGAATGGGGAACACCTCATGCGGAGAAATCTTTTCCGACAGATATGGTCAACTTCAAAATGCGTAATACTGATGTGAAAATGGTGATTCGTGCATTGGCACGGGCAGCAAACCAGAATATATTGGTCAAATCAGATATACAGGGGCGGATTAGCGTAGATTTCAATGGTGTCCCATGGAATGAAGCGTTTCTCAGTATTTTAAATTCCCAGGCGCTGACATACGAGTGGGATGGTAATATTATACGAATCATGAATTTGAAAGATATGAAAGATAACCTGGAGCTGAAGTCACTACAGGTCCGGAAAAGAGAAAAATTGCCTTTGCTGACCATGATTATTCCAGTCAATTTTGCAGATACTGAAAAGCTCGGCGAGAACGTGGCGGAATTCCTGACTAAAGATGCTAAAGGGAACCCCTGTGGGGCGGTCAAGGTTAGTGAGCATACAAACTCACTTATTATTCAGGCGACGAGGGCAGATCTGAAAAAGATTGTTGACATGGTTGAAAAGATCGATAGACCAACCTCCCAGATACTTATAGAGGCGAATATTGTTGAAACAACGAAGAGTACGGCGAGAAGCCTGGGTGTTCAGTGGGGTGGTATGTATGCTAATACGTGGAATGGCAATAATTATTTTATTACCCCGGGCGGCTCAGGTGGTACGGTCGGCACAAATCCCGCAGTGTCGGGAGGTTATTCCCCGGCTTATGGTTCGGCAGGCATCAGCGGACACGGGTACGGCGTCAATTTTCCGGCATCAGCGTCAGCAATAAGTGCGGCAGGCGGCGTTGGGTCTCTTGGATTAATGTTTGGTACAATCGGAGGGAGCATCCTCGATATGCAGTTGAATGCCCTGCAAAATGCCGGTAAACTCAATATCTTATCCAGCCCGTCCATTTCGACACTTGATAATCAGACGGCATTTACCGAAAATGGTTCAAAGGTACCATATGTATCCGTTGATAAAGATGGTAACCGACAAGTAAAATTTGAAGATGTTGTTCTCCGGCTGGAGATTACACCCCATGTGATCGACGGAGTAAATATGAAGATGAAAATCAATGTCAAGAAAGACGAGATTGATGATACAAGAAATGTTCAGGGGAATCCCTATATCTACAGAAAGCAAACCGATACAACCCTGATTGTGAAGGATGGAGAAACCATTGTCATATCGGGACTTACCAAGAAGAAAAGCCAGGATAAGGGGAGCGGGGTTCCGGGGTTAAAAGATATTCCCGTTTTAGGATGGATGTTTAAAGGCGAAGATACGTCTGACCAGATGGAAGAAGTGCTTATCTTTATCACCCCCCATCTTTTAGCAACGGGTGCGGCGAGCGATGTAACAGCGCCTGAGAAAACCGGGAAAGATGAACGAGGAGCAAGGATAAAGGTAAAAAGTAACAGGTAAAAGGATCAAGGATCAAGGATAAAGGTAAAAGGATCAAGGAAAAACCTTTGATCTTGAGCCCTTGCAGCTTTCTATTTTTCGTTCTTTCGTGTTTTCGTGACAGGTTTTTACAAAGCAAATGGAATACTACAAGATATTAAATCTTACCAGAGAACCCTTTTCTAACTCTCCGGAACCAGAGTTTTTCTATCAATCTCCACAGCATGTAGAATGTCTTCAAAACCTGGAGCTTGCAATACGTTTGCGGCGCGGCTTAAATGTTGTGGTCGGAGATGTGGGTAC
>DFBI01000170.1:5595-8097 GCA_002367335.1 Syntrophaceae bacterium UBA3084
CTTCTTCTCCTTGATCCCGATTTTGGTGATGCCCTGGAATTTTTGTCTGCCGTTGGCAGTATGTTCGGTATGGAAAGCAAACCCGGATATCATGAGACAGAGTGGCAGCTGAAAGAGAGTATAAAAAATTATCTTTTTGACCAGGGTGTTAATAATAAAAATATCATTGTTTTGATTATTGACGAAGGTCAAAAAATTCCTGACTTTTGCCTTGAAATATTACGGGAATTTCTCAATTACGAAACAAACAACAATAAATTGCTGCAAATTGTTATTTTTGCTCAGAAAGAGTTCGAGAGAACATTAAAGGAGCGGAACAATTTTGCCGACCGGATAAACTTCTTCTATGATTTAAACCCTTTGAATTTTAGTGACACACGGGCGATGATCCATTACCGCATGGAAAAATCAAGCAAAACAAGTAACCGCCCTGTTCATTTCACCTACCCGGCACTGCGGGCAATATACCGGGCTACAAGCGGTTATCCGCGACGGATAGTAACACTTTGCCATCAGATCATTCTGACCCTTATTATACAGAATAGAACCAGAGTGAAGCGGTCTTTGGTTCAGTCTTGTATTAATAGAAAAATTCGCGAAAGATCAGTTGTCGGGCGGTGGGCGAAAATTGTGCTTATATCGGGGTTGCTTATGATATTACTCGTTTTTGTATTAAGGCCGGGTTATTTAAGAGACCTGGTTTATTCTAATGTTTTTAATTCATTTCAATCTCCGGCTTCAACAAAACAAATGGCAGTTTCTCATGAGACGGCAAAAACGATCAATCATGATGTACCCATGCAGCGAGATGTAAAAAAAAGTAATGTAGATAGCGAATCAAAAAAATCTCAATCTGTTGGATTATCATTGGTTGCGGTGACTGAGCAAGAATCTGAAAAGAATGAAATGCCGGAAAGATTTCCTGTTGATAAACTAGCCGGCATGTCAACAGAAATCGAAATAAGAGATGAATCCGATGTCGCGCATGTTGTGGAAAAGCTTGTTGAATATCCCAGAATGCTGGGGCGGTTAAAAGTTAAAAAAGGTTGGATTGTATCGAGAATGATAGCAACTGTCTATGGTTCTTGTGATTCAGGATATCTCCGGCTGGTCGGAGAAACCAATCCACATATAAGGAATCTTAATCATGTAAGAGTTGGGGATGTTATTAAATTTCCGGTGATTCCTGCCGGGCATGAACCTCCGCCATGGAATTATTGGGTACAGGTAGCAAAGAAAGAGAAACTCAGTGAAGTATATGGATTGTTTTATCAATATTTAGAAAAAACGCACTCTATGCAAATACTTCCTTACTGGAATGACCGTGAGGGTCTGAACTTTTTGATCCTTCTTAAAAGAGGGTTTGTGGATAAAACCTCAGCGCTGGAAGCAATTGATAAACTTCCCCCGGATATTTTTCACAATGCGAAAATTATTTTGCGGTGGGCAGAAAATACTGTTTTGTTCGCAAATTTATAAGCGATTTTAGAGAAGTCATCGCCCTTCAGTGGGAAGTTAAGGAGATAATTGATCTTGAGAACAAGAAAAAAACTTGGGGAAATTCTGATAGATGTCAAATTGTTGACGGAGGATCAACTCAAGCGTGCCTTAACCAGTCAGAAAAAAGCAAGGCTCAGGCTTGGAGAATATCTGATTCAACAAGGCATCGTGCGTGAAGATCAACTTATTGATATTCTCAGTAAACAGTTGAAGATTGATAAATACAGCCCCGATAAGTTTCCAACAGATCCTGACGTGACAGGAATGATTCCCCTGGATGTTTGCCAGAAAAATAAGGTGTTACCCCTGAAAAGAAAGAAGAATCTCCTTATTGTGGCCATGTGTGATCCTATGGATATTAATACCCTTGATATGGTTGAGTCTATTACCAATATGGAGGTCGAGCCTGTCGTTTCTTCCGAACGGGAAATGAACCAGCTGATCAGGTTAACGTATGGAATGCAGTCTGGTTTTGTTAAAGAATTGGAGGAAATAAATGAGGTTGAAATCAATATTGAGACTGAAGTGGCTGATCATCAGGACATTGAAGTTCAGGTAAGTTCGCTTCAGAACCAGGCTGAAGAACCGCCAATTGTTCGCTTAGTCAATTCCATTATTTCTCAGGCTGTTCGTGAAGGTGCGAGTGATATTCATATTAGTCCGGAAGCACATACCGTTCAGCTTCGTTTCAGGATAGACGGTAAACTTCATGAAGTGCCATCACCTCCGAAACACATGATACTCCCGATTATTTCGAGGATAAAGATTCTTGCCAATATGGATATAGCAGTATCCCGGATTCCTCAGGATGGACGGTTTACGGTAAAGATGGAAAATAAGGAAATTAATATCAGAGTTTCTTCTCTTCCTACTATTTATGGGGAAAATCTTGTCTTACGTCTTTTGGATATGGGGGCTGCTGTTTATACGCTTGATCGTCTTGGCATGTCCGAGGAGGACATGGAGAAGATAAAGTCTGTTATAGCCAGGCCTTACGGAATG
>DFBI01000236.1 GCA_002367335.1 Syntrophaceae bacterium UBA3084
TTATGCCGTTTTAGTCTTTTTTGTGTTTCCTCAATTTTTGTCTGCGGATGTATTGCTTTCCCAGCCAAGAAATATCAAGGGAACAGCCGTATATCCTGACCATAAGTCTAAGTCTATTTATTATTATGTTCCGGGAGAACTTGAGATTAAACAAATAGACGGCTCCCCAGAATTTTTTTTCCACCGTTATCGTTATTTAGGGACCGGGGCTACTGGAGATTCGGGTGTTTTTAAAGGGAGAGGAATTATTACTTTTTCCGTTGAATTCAATAAGGATACTAAAAGAATAAGGGAAATAGAAGAGGTCTTGAAGAAGGAACATAGAACTGTAATTCTCAAGCCAATCCCTCTCGAAAGTGTTCAGTCAGAATTAATCTATACTGAGATTGAAGAAAAAAACACAGGAAAGTTAGAAGGCGGTCACTGGGTTAAAGAACCGGAAGATGCGGCTCAGTCTGAGAACTCTCAGGAGGGAGTCTGGGAAGCGAAGCGTTTTACAATTGGAGTTAATATAAATACAACAAACTTGCTGTGGGAGACCTATCATAGAGGAGGTGTGATCCTTTCCCTGAATTATAGTTTGATAGCTAGCGGAAAAAGCGACCTCAATGCTGTACCTGAAGATTTGGAAAAATTAATAAATCCTGAGCGTTCAAAAGACAAGGATGATTCACAGAGGGGACTGGAGGAAGTTCATAAGTCTATTTTAAATGACAGCTTGACTATCATGGTTTCACCTTCAGAATATCCAAAGTGCTTCAAAAGTGTTGATGTTGGATCTGAAATGCCTGCAGGGTATACTTTTCTTGATGTTTACTGTTATGATTTTCAAGAACAATCTGGACAGCAAAAATTGTACAGGAAAGTTGTTGAGATAAAGGGGATTTCAATTACAGGCAGCAGGCCTGTAGAGAAAGCAATATTCGGCTCACTGTATCAGGACATTTATAAGCAGCCCATTCATTTCCCTTTTGCCGTGGATCTTGATAAAGGTTATGATTATAGAGTAATCCGGATAGATAAAGAAGGACTTAAAAAGACAGGGGATTGGATTCACCAGGATAGTTGGACCGGGATTCTGGATGTGACCGACTATAAAAAAGAAAAGAAAAAGGATCGACGCAAGCTTTATTGATATTTTATAAGGAAGATTTTAATATGTTAACTTTGAGAGGAGGTTAGATAATGAAACGCACAATCGTGATTGTTGTTCTAATAGGGCTTATGACTTTATCCCAGGTTATTCCTGTTAAGGCCTTGGTAAAATATGAAGAAGGGAGTTTAACGATAAACGGGATTTTGCTGCTGCAGGATTATACAGACGAAGATAAATATTACTATGTGCCTCCTTATCCGAGGCTGGCCACGAAAAAAGACGGTGCGCTGGAGTTTCTCTGTGTCAAATTTGTTGACCCTGAGGGAAAAACAAATGGGGGACTCCTGCATTTTCTTGCCGACTTCTCTTTGCCTGAAGATGAATTGAGCGCGTTAGAGGATGCTCTTAAAAAGAAGAAGCCTGGAGCTGAAATAATGGGAGCAGTGCGGCTTTTTGAGGGAGATAAAGAAGAGGAAGACGAGACTTCTTTTAAAGTTGTCTCCGCTGTCCTCTCAGATAGTGCGAAAGGACAGTTTACACACACATTGATTACTTCCGGCCATGCTCCTTTGACTCCGGGATCAAAATCAGCAGTAGCAGCTATTTTGGATCAGAAAGGCGCTACTCTTCTTTGGGAGACACTGGAACATCCAACATCTGACATTTCACTTTCGATTCATGCTTATTATGAGGCTGTTGTGCGCGCATATAATGCAAAGATTTTTGCTGAAATCGGGACGGTTTACAAGCATTTTAGTTCTGTTTTTAATATGCAGCAGGGGTATAAAAAGAGGGAGTTAAGAAATATTGTGGATGAATTAGTGCGCAGCTCGGTGATTAAGATTGATGTCCTGGATAGAAGTACGGGCCTTGGAGTGGATGCAAAAGCCATGGATCGAGTGACTAATTTGATAACAGATAAAATAGTTGATTTAATGTTTGACCATAAAACAGGATTATCCAAGATACCGGAAAAAGAACAGGCCGTACAGAAGGGGCAGATTCGTGGGAGGCAGAAAAAGAGCTGGTTTACTCGGACTTTCCTAGGGGGCTCAGGCAATCCAAAGTATGTCAGTGATGATCAATTTGTAATGAAAAAAAGGGAGGATATACAGCAGAGTACGTTTTCTGTTAATTTAAGCAAAAACACGACAATCAGAGTGCCTTTGAATACATCAGGGAATATGGGAGGTATATATCAGGATTATAAAGATGATAGGGATCGTTTTCGGGTTGTAAATTTAGCGGATCCATCCTTTGAGAAAAGAGAAGTTTATTTCAAGGTAGACGGAGATTATTTGAAGTGTTTTGAGGACACAGTGAATTTTGTAACAGTTAGCTTCCGGAAAATACACGAGAATAGTCCGGATACAACCGGTGAACTCGTTTTTTCACATAAAGTAGTAAAAGATGGAGATATTACCAAAGGTATTGCTTATCCCAGGCTTGGAGTACAGGATAGTTCATGGCTGGGCTATGAATACAGACTTGGCTGGAGTGTATATGATAGGAAAACCGTATATGTACCAAGGTCCAAGGATAAATGGCTGGAATCAAATGCCCCGGTTATAAATTTAGTCCCTCCATTCACCAAATACACGATTGAACTG
>DFBI01000132.1 GCA_002367335.1 Syntrophaceae bacterium UBA3084
TATGGGGCATATACTCCCGGCTGGTTAGGTAGCGGTAACTTTATCGTACCTTCGAATGGAAAGATCAGAAAGAATTTTGGTGAGAAAAGGATATTTAATAATGAGTTTCATTCCCGTCACAAGGGAGTGGATATTCGTTCCTGCCGGGGTAGCAAGATCAAAGCTGCAAATTCGGGGAAGGTGGTCTTAACTCGAAATCTTTATTTTGCCGGTAATACTGTCATTATTGATCATGGCGCAGGTCTGTTTACGATTTATTGTCACTTATCCAAGACTTTCGTAAAAGAAGGGAAACCGGTTCACAAGGGGGATGTAATGGGGCTTGTGGGATCAACAGGCAGGGTTACAGGTCCTCACCTTCACTGGGGAGTTAAATTGGCTGGTAAATTTGTTAACCCTCTTTCGCTCCTTCAACTTTCATTTGATTAGCGAAAAAATAATAGAAACACGGTTTGTAACTACTCACGTAGTCAGGCTGAAGCTGTTTAAGCTGAAGGGGCCGGAAGAGCGCAATTGCGGCGTTTTGGCGGAGAAACAGCAGATTTTTGCATCAAACATGGCTTCAAGGTGTGCAATATTACCGCTTTTCCTAACAGTCTTCAGCCTTCAGCCTTCAGTCTATTTACCTGAGTAGTTACCATGGTTTTAGATATTTAACCATTATGAGATGCGAAGGCGTAAAATGTCCGGCTATAATTCGCCGCGCAAACTGGCTAATTCTTTTAGTATTTTTTCTTCCTTCCTGCTTAGATCTGTCGGTATTTCAACCAGAGTCTGTACGATTTGATCTCCTCTGCCAAAACCTCTCAGATGGGGAATTCCTTTTCCCTTCAGTCTGAATATCTTTCCATATTGGGTTCCCTTTGGTATTCTGATTTTTTCCTCTCCATTTAAGGTTGGCACCTTGATTGTTGTACCAAGTGCTGCCTGCGTAACAGAAATGGGAACTTTACACAATATGTCGTCTTCATTTCGTTCAAAGAATTTATGTGACTCCACGTGAAGAAAGACATATAAATCCCCTCTCTGTCCACCGAATTCACCCTCTTCACCTTCACCCCGAAGCCTCAGCCGTGAACCTGTTCCCACCCCCGGGGGTATTTTTATCTGGACTGATTTTCTTATTTTTGCCTTACCCGTTCCCTGGCAGTTCCTGCATGGATTTTTTATAATCCTTCCAGCTCCTCTACATTGGGGGCATGTCGTACTTATGCTGAAGAATCCACTTTTTTGGATAACCTGTCCTCTTCCCTGACACGTTGGGCATATTTCGGGTTCCGTTCCAGTTGTGGCTCCTGTGCCACCGCATTCCATGCAGTTTTCATACTTTTCTAATTCTATTTCGGTAGATGTGCCGAAGGCCGCGTCCATAAATGAAATTTGTAAATCGTATCGAAGATCTGCCCCCGGGCGCGCCGCGCTTCTTGCCCGAGTTCTCCCTGAAGTGAATCCAAAAATGTCTTCAAATATATCACCAAAGCTCGAGAAGACATCTTCAAAACCGGAAAACCCCTGAAAACCTGTTCCCCTCAAGCCTTCATGACCGTATCTGTTGTAAATGTCCTTCTTTTCCGGGTCACTCAAGACTTCATAGGCTTCTGCTGCTTCTTTGAATTTTTCTTCCGCACTTTTATCCCCCGAATTTTTATCCGGGTGATATTTCATGGCGAGTTTTCTATAGTTTCTTTTTATTTCTTCTGCCGATGCATTTCTGTCAACGCCAAGAATTTTGTAATAATCATTCTTCATAGTGTTATATGGATTGTAACTTTCTTAAGTATTTAATGATGTGATTATCTAACGCGGCAAAGTCGCAAAGGCGAATGGCCAAAGGTCAGGAATGAAGATTCAAAGGTCGATTTTGTTCTTTGCGCTCATCTTAAATTAATAACAACTCTACTCCATGTCAAGGCTTGATGGGGATTTTATCCTGTGATGCGATTCAGGGCTTCTTCGTACTTTTCCCTGGTTCTTTTTATGATATGGGCAGGTAATTGTGGGGCTGGCGGTTTTTGATTCCAGTTGATTGAAAGAAGATAATCCCTGACAAATTGTTTGTCGAAGCTATTTTGGGGGCTTCCCTCTTCATAATCTTTTTTGGGCCAGAACCTTGATGAATCAGGTGTAAGAAGTTCATCAATGAGTATCAGCTTTTCATCAATTATTCCAAATTCCATCTTTGTATCGGCAATTATGATTCCCGCCTTATCGGCGACTTTTGATGCTCTTTCATATATCTTAATACTGATCTCAACGATTCTTTCCGTAAGATTACAGCCTATAAGATTTTCCATGTCCTTTCTGTTTATGGGTGCATCATGCTCGCCATGTTCTGCTTTCGTTGATGGAGTAAATATTGGTTCTGTGAGTTTGGCCGATTCCTTTAATCCTGCAGGAAGTCGTATGCCCGATATGGTTTTTCCCACGCAATAATCTTTCCAGCCTGAACCGCTGAGGTACCCCCTCACGATGCATTCTACCGGCAGCGGTTTCGCCTTTTTTACCAGCATGGTTCTTTCCCGCATTATATCCCTGTAAGGTTGACACTCATCGAGAAATTGATCTACATCCGTTGAGATAATGTGATTTTCGATAATATCCTTTATTCTGTTAAACCAGAAGATAGACATCTGGGTTAATATTTTACCCTTATCCGGTATCGGGTCCGGCATTATTACATCAAAGGCGGATATCCTGTCAGTAGCCACAATGAGGAGATTATCTCCCAGTTCATAAATATCCCTGACCTTACCTCTCCCGGCAAGCTTTAGTCCTTCAAAATCGGTTTTAATCAGAGCTTTATTATTCATCTGTCATGCCACCTTAAAAAAACGGGTTATTTCTTTTTTCATTTCCTATTGTGGAAGTTGGCGTTCTACCATAATTATGCCCCGGTAAAACGATAGTATCGTCAGGCAATGTCAACAATTTCTCCTTGATTGAACTGTACATAACATCCCATGATGCTCCGGGAAGATCCGTTCGCCCCACGCTTTCAACAAAGAGAGTGTCTCCGGTAATGACATATCCCGGCATGTAGAGAGATATTCCTCCGGGTGAATGACCCGGAGTGTGAAGCACTTTCAGCTCGACATTTCCCACAGTAATTGTATCGCCATCCTTCACAGTTATATCCGCTGGTGGTGATGCTTTGGCCTGAAACATCCGGAGCATCATGGACGGAACAGAGACAATCGTTTGGGCATCATCCTCGTGGATGATAATTTCCGCCCCTGTTTTTTCTTTCATATCGGCATTTCCTCCGATATGATCGACATGTCCGTGAGTGTTAACAATATATTTTATCTTTATATTGCTTTCGCTAGCCACAGAGATAATCTCATCGGTATTGGCTGCGGGATCTACAACCAGGCCTTCACCACTTTCCGTGTCGCCAACAATGTAGGCGAATACTGCCATATTACCAACTTGCATCTGCCTTAAAAACATATTCAACCCCGCTCTCACTAAAAAATCAAAAAGGAAAGGATCGAAAAGTCACCTTTCCCTCTATCGTGATACCTGATAACTTTTTTTAAACATAATGTCAATTCATATTCATTTGTCATTTACTTTAACAAAACATTAAGCCTTTTACTATTGTTATGTCAATGACACTTTGTCATTTCGAAGGAGTTTTTACGACTGAGAAATCTTAGATTTCTCCCTGCGGTCTTCGGCGAGCCTTCGGCGTGAGCTCAGCCTTCGGTGAGCTCAGTCGAACCGTCGAACGCTCAGTCGAACCGTCGAAATGACATTTCTTGAACTCCAAACAAGGAATTCAGGCGTGAGCCTTTTATGATGTCCCTGTTTTTTGAGCTGTTGCACAAACCACACAGCTCATTGAATCATTGTCCCCCGCGGAGCACCGGGAATAGTTGTGTGTTGAAGTAGTAAAAAATGGCAGAATTTAGACTTAAAATGTGGTAACAGTGATGTCGGCAGGCCAACGGATTACCGGCGTGACCATTTTGTATTTACTTAGGAAAGGAAACTAGATCTATGGACCAAACCAATTCATCTCCCCCGTCTGATTTTATCAGAGATATTATTGATGACGATTTGA
>DFBI01000057.1 GCA_002367335.1 Syntrophaceae bacterium UBA3084
TTTTCGTACTTTCGTGATAAAAATATAGGGGTTCTTTCCCAGTTTAGTTGGAGAAGAGGGTTCAAAAATTCCAGTGTTGTCTTTCTTACTTCCACTCGAATCCTTGAACCCTTTATAATCACCCCTGATTAATTGTAGATAATGCATGTGTGAGCCGAAATGCATGAATTCTAATCTTGAGAATACTATAAAAGCAAGATTTTTCTGGAGGGGATAACGGGAAATTAATAATGGACATGTTTATTGACATTGCATGAATTTTCAACTAAAAGGAATCGATATCAAAATAATTTAACACAGATTTTGCGGGAGGTCTCGTGATAAGACACCGAAACCGTTCGATAGAGCTAAGGCAGAATACTCGGCCGGACCGTACTGTCATTGCGAAATCTGAGTTGAAATCGGGAGATTGAATGTGAAAGAAGCTTGGGCTGTCACTTCAGTAAATCTTGGCGGGCATTTTCGTGGTAATGTTCTTGAAATGGTGCTCAATGCCGGGCCAATGGTTCGGTTTGTACTTTTGTTACTCCTTTTCTTTTCTGTCATTTCATGGGCCATTATCCTGATGAAGTACAGGGCTATCAGGAAGTCAAAAAAAGAAAACCGTATGTTCATGGATACATACATGAAAAGCGGTAATTTCTCGGATGTTTTTATCGAATCGAAAAGGTTTAGATATTCCACAATTGCGGAGGTATTCAGAGCAGGGTACACTGAACTTGGCAAGTTAGCCAAATCGAGAACGAATCCTTCTCAGGAATCGGAAACAATGGATGATGGCAATTTGTCTTTTGGAATAGGAGGACTCGATAATATTGAAAGGGCATTAAACAGGGCAAGTGATTCAGAAACTTCAAAAATAGAGAGTTTTCTTGGGTTTTTAGCAACCGCAGGTAATTCCAGTCCATTTATAGGTCTTTTCGGCACCGTATGGGGGATAATGAATGCATTTAGAGGTATTGGCGCTAAGGCATCGGCTACACTGGCAGTGGTGGCTCCCGGAATTTCCGAGGCTCTTATCGCTACGGCGGCAGGTCTGGCAGTTGCGATTCCCGCTGTTATCTTTTATAATTATTTTCTCAATCAAGTAAAAGTAATAAAGCTGGAGACGGATGACTTCGCCTCAGAATTTCTCAATATAATAGAAAGGTATTACATAAAAAAATAGCTGCCAAATATGAGATATTCAAAGAATAGAAAAAATAGTGAGAATAAGTTTGTTTCCGATATCAACGTGACCCCGCTCGTCGATGTTGTATTGGTTCTTCTGATTATCTTTATGGTGACCGCTCCTATGCTACAGATGGGAATAGACGTTAATCTTCCCAAGGTTAAAGCCAAGAGTATAGATGTGGGTGAAGAGAAACTTATACTTACCATAAATAAGAAAAAAGAAATATTCATAAACAAGTATAAAGCCTCTATTGATGATTTAAAGCCAAAGTTGGAAAGTATATTTGCAAGCAGGATAGATCGGGAGGTTTTTATGCGTGCAGATGAGAAGGTTCCTTACGGGTTTGTGGTTCAGGTCATGTCGGAAGTGCGAAAAGCTGGTGTTGATAAATTAGGGATGATTACCGAACTTCCGAGGGGAAGGAGATGACATTTCTAAGAACAATGAAGGGGAAAAATGATGATATCGGTCTTAACAGCGTGTTGGTGCTGTCATTTCTTCTACATGCGCTGGTTCTTTCGATTGTTTTCTTATCTCCTTCGTGGCCTACTCACAAGTGGACTTTCGGTCCCGTATATACGGTTAACCTGGTAAAGCTTCCTTCCAATCTTGTCAGGATAAAAAGAGCATCTTCATCTTCAGGAGAAATAGCGAGGATAGGCTCAAGGGATCACTCCGTAGCTATCAAAAAAAGGGTAAGCAGGGCTTTAACAACTCCGATTAAGAGATTAAAAACACATAAAAAAGTACTTACGGGGGATGTTGACAGGGCGATAGAAAATATAAAGAAGAGGTCTCTGTACTCACAAGAAGATACTACACATCAAAAGTCATCTCAGGGGAGCGCTGAAATGACAATGAAAATGAAGGTTTATTATTCCATTGTCTGGTCAAAAATACAAGCACAGTGGGCTCTTCCCGAAGGAATATTACCTAAAGATAACTTTGTTGTTGTTATAGCAGTAAAAATCTTAAGGAACGGAACAATTGCTGATCTTGATTTTGAAAAAAGGTCTGGTAATAAATACTTTGATAAATCTGCAATGAAGGCAATAAAGAAAGCAAGTCCTTTACCCGCTTTGCCGGATTGGATACGGGGAAGCAATGTTGAATTAGGAATAAGGTTTCACTCATCCGAATTAAAATAATTTGAAGTTATTGGTCTGAGCTTTATATGATTTTACATATTTAGACCAACGTTGTGAAAATTATGCGTAAGATAATTTCTTTTCTTGTTTTCCTGGTGTTTTGTTGGAGTTGTCCCGCCTTTGGCAAGATATATATAGATATAGATTCTCCAACCTTCCAAAAATTTCCCATGGCTATCCCGGATTTCAAGAATCTGAGTCAAAGGAAAGATACCAAGAACCTGTCGGCAAATCTTTCAGCTACCCTTACAGAAAAGCTCAGAATCACAGGATTCTTTAAAATAATTAATAAAGATGCATTTCTTGAAGATCAGGATCGTGCGGGAATAACCGCAAATAACATCGATTTTTCTGATTGGTCCTCTATTGGTTCGGAATTTTTGGTAAAAGGGGGGTTTCAGTATAATGGGAAGGATCTATCCGTAGAATTTCGCCTTTTCGATGTTGTGGGAGGAAAGCTGATAACCGGAAAAAAATACTGGGGGAAGCCGGAAGAAATAAAGACAATGGTACTTAAGTTTGCCAATGAGATTATCCTTGCGCTCACCGGTGAAAGGGGAGTTTTCGAGACAAAAATAGCCTTTACCGGTAAGAAAGGGAAAATATCTAACATATACATGATTAATTTTGATGGTTCTGGACTGACTATGGTTACCAGAAATAAGTCCCTGAATATTTTACCGCACTGGTTACTTGGTGGAAAAAAAATTTCCTTTACTTCTTACATACGTGGCAATCCGGATTTTTATATCAAAGATTTATCAACCGGGAAGTCAAAGATGATCTCGGGTTTCAAAGGACTTAATCTATCAGGTCCCTGGTCCCCGGATGGCAGGAAGGTTTTGCTTACTCTTAGCAAAAATGGGAATGAAGAGATTTACGTAATGGATCTAGCTCGGAAGAAACTTCGACGCCTTACATACGATTCTGCCATTGATGTTTCCCCCACCTGGTCTCCCGATGGCGCTGAGATTGCGTTTGTATCGAACCGTTCCGGTTCTCCGCAGATATTTATTATGGATTCAGATGGAAGCAAGGTCAGGAGGCTTACCTATGAAGGGAACTATAACACATCACCCTGCTGGTGCCCTGGGGGGAAGAGAATAGCATACGAAGGGGCTACAAATGGTTGTTTCCAAATATTTTCCATTGATAAGGATGGCAGTAACCTCCTCCAGCTT
>DFBI01000037.1:0-1059 GCA_002367335.1 Syntrophaceae bacterium UBA3084
AAAGGTTATTCCCCTGCCGAGTTTACAGAAGCATATAACGAGCAAGAGAATCGTAAATGCACTGGGTGTGCCCTGTGCGCCCTTGTTTGTCCTGATATTGCAATTGAGGTTTATCGTGAGTAAAAAAGTGCTGATGAGAGGGAGTCATGTAATCGGTGAGGCTGCCGCACGCGCCGGTTGCCGGTTTTACGCGGGCTATCCCATTACCCCACAGAACGAGTTGACAGAATACATGGCCGAGTCTATGGACCGGCTTGATGATGGGACTTTTATCCAGGCAGAAAGTGAACTTGCCGCTGTCAACATGGTTATAGGAGGATCTATGGCAGGAGCACGGGCCATGACCAGTTCTTCCAGCCCCGGCATAAGCCTGAAACAGGAAGGTATTTCCTTTCTGGCAGCCCAGGAACTCCCTGCGGTAATTGTAAATACTATGCGAGGCGGACCAGGTCTGGGAAATATTGCACCTTCACAGGGTGATTATTTTCAGGCTACCAGAGGAGGAGGTCATGGTGATTACCGCACTATTGTTCTGGCGCCAGCCTCTGGTCAGGAACTGGCTGACTTAACCCGTACAGCTTTTGAATACGCGGACAATTACCGAACCCCTGTACTTATCCTGGGTGATGGTATGATGGGTCAAATGATGGAACCCGTCGTATTTCCTGATCCTGTTGATGTTCACAAACTTTCGCTCAAGCCATGGATTCTGGACGGCGCCGGGGGAAAAAGACCCAGTCGCATTATACGATCTCTCCTCTTGGACCCGGCAATAGAGGAAGAACGCAACTGGAAGCTTATGAGAAAATATGAAATGATTTCCAGGGAAATTACCAGAGCGGAAAGTTACATGACTTCCGATGCGCATCTGGTAGTCGTGGCTTATGGCACGGCGGCGCGGATTGCCAAAGGCGCTGTCAAAAGGGTTCGTGAAATGGGACTCAAGGTCGGCCTCCTCAGACCCGTTACTCTGTGGCCATTCCCAGAACATGCCCTGAAAGAATTAAGCAGATATGTTAAGGATTTTCTTGTTTTTGAAATGAGTATGGGACAGATGGT
>DFBI01000037.1:1127-28024 GCA_002367335.1 Syntrophaceae bacterium UBA3084
AATTAACACCATTTATCACCGCAAGCATCTTGAAGAGGATTAAGCAATGGTAAAAAAAGTTTTCGGAAAGCCAAAATATCTGAAAGACGCGCCTTTTCATTACTGCCCCGGCTGTGGACACAGCATCATCCACCGCCTCATGGCTGAGGTTCTTGAAGAGCTTGATATTGGAGACATAACCATTGGCGTTCCACCGGCCGGCTGTGCCGTTTTGGCTTATGATTATTTTGATGTTGATATGGGGGAAGCTCCCCACGGTCGAGGCGCAGCGGTTGCCACAGGCATTAAGCGCACCCTTCCGGACAGAATAGTTTTCAGTTATCAGGGAGACGGAGATATAGCCGCTATCGGAACGGCTGAGACTATACACGCCGCCAACAGAGGCGAAAATATCACTGTAATATTTGTCAATAACGGTTGTTACGGTATGACAGGCGGACAAATGGCTCCCACAACTCTTTTAGGACAAGCGTCTACAACTACGCCGGGAGGACGTAATGCCGCCCGGGATGCCGCCCCCATTGATTTGAGTGAAATGCTGGCAATCACGCATGGCAGTGCCTATATTGAGCGTACGGCCGTGACTTCCCCTAAAACTATCAGGCAGACAAAAAGGGCTATCACCAAAGCCTTCAAAACTCAGATAGCGAACAAAGGTTTTTCACTTGTTGAAATTCTTTCCCCCTGCCCGGTCAACTGGAAAATGTCACCTGTAGATGCTGTAAAGTGGATTGACAACACCATGATAAAAACTTTTCCCCTTAAAGTCATCAAGGCCGAAGTCGGAAAACTCTAAAAAAAAGGATTTGTTATTGTTATGAAAAAAACAATCTTTGCGGGATTTGGCGGACAGGGCGTTCTTGTGATGGGTTATGTATTTGCAACTGCGGTCATGGATGACGGAAAGGAAACGACATATCTTCCCGCTTATGGCGCCGAAATGCGCGGGGGAACGGCTAACTGCACTGTTGCCGTATCGGACGAGGAGATATTCTCACCTGTTGCATCTTCACCAGATTATGCCGTGATCATGAATAATCCTTCAATGATAAAATATGAAAGCGCCGTGAAACCGGGCGGAATTATTTTTCTCAATTCGAGTCTCGTAAGCAAGGAATTATCGAGAGATGATATAATCGCGATTAAGGTGCCGGCCAGTGATATAGCCAAAAAGTTAAAAAATGAACGTATCAGCAACATGATAATGTTAGGAGCCTTTGTAGAAAAAACAAAAATAACCTCCCTGGATTCAATCATGGACGCACTTGCCGAAAACATGAAGGGTAAAAGCGCAAGTCTTATAAAGTTAAATAGGAAGGGACTGGACAAAGGTGCAGAATATGTTTCAGAAGGAGCGTAATCATGAAAACCGTTCAACAAATTGATGTATGGTTAAAAAATAAATCCGGCACCCTGTCAGTTGTCAGTGATCTGCTGGGTGACAACAGGATCAATATCATTGCTTTTTACGTCACCACTCAGGGTGATGAGGGAATGCTTCATTTTGTTTCCAATGACAATGACAAAGCCATTAATGTTCTTAAAGCAGCCGAGTACAAGATGGAAGTAAAGGACGTAATTGCTTGCGAGGTACCCCACCATCCGGGCGGGATGAACACAATTCTAAGGCTGCTAAAAACCGTCAACATCAATGTAAATTACATATATCCCTGCATTGGAACCGGCGATATAACCGTATTGATCGTGGGAGTAGGACCAGTTGAGGAAGCCTTGACGGTTCTTGGTGACAACTGGGTCCACATTCTGGGCAGCGAATTGTATCATATCTAAATATCCCGCAACCGGGTTTCATCCAGAAGTACCCCCTCTCCACAATTTCTGCGCCTGCCTGTGCGCGTTCTCGCACGCAGACATGTCACCCACAAGATTGATTGTGCGGTGTACATTATTAGTATGCCTTCACGCAATCGTTTGATTACATTGACTTTACGAATCCTAACCCGGACAAGCCGGAACCAAACAAGATACATTTTCATCACGAAAACACGAAAAAGAAAATTTAATTTCGCACCTTCTTTTTTCTTCGACAGGTCTTCGGCGTGAGCTCACGCCGAAGCCAATTTTGTACGAACTTTACAATTAAGGGACTAATAGCAAATTTTCTCTTTGATAATAACTGTATATGGGTTATAAACTTAACAGAAAAATGAACGGTGTATCAGGTTTGATGGCTTCGTAAAAAGTCCAAAAACTCCCTTTCCCCTTTATTTCCTCCCACCAAGAGAGGGGAAATCCGACTTTTTACGAGATTGTCAGGTTTATCTCAAGAGGAGGTATTGCAGTGTTAGATGAAAAAATTACCAAAGAACTTAGAAAAATAGTCGGGGACAAAAACTATCTGGACACTTCCGAAGATTTGATGAATTATTCATACGATGCCTTTGTGCCGGAAGCCAGACCAGAAGCGGTGTTGCTGCCATTGACTACTGAACAGGTCTCCGACATCATGAAGGTAGCCCATCGTGAAGAAATCCCGGTAACACCCCGAGGGGCAGGGACAAATATTAGCGGTGGGTCAGTTCCCATGAGAGGAGGAGTAGTACTTGCCTTTACCCGCATGAATCGCATTCTTGAGATCAAAAAGGAAGACCGTCTGGCAGTGGTTCAACCAGGAGTCATCAACGCGGAATTGCAGGCAGAAGTAGAAAAGAGAAGTCTCTTCTACCCCCCTGATCCAGCTTCTATGAGCGTATGCACCATGGGTGGGAATGTAGCCGAGAATGCTGGGGGGCCCCGGGGAGTCAAGTACGGGGTTACACGAGATTATATCCTGGGTCTCACCGTTGTGTTGCCAGAGGGACAGATTATTCGAGTAGGTGGACGTACAGCAAAAAACGTCACAGGGATAGACCTTGTTGGGTTTTTTACCGGCTCAGAAGGAACTCTGGGAATCATCACCGAGATTACCTGCAAATTACTGCCAAAGCCGGAGGCCAACCAGACCATGCAGGCCATTTTCCACGACTTGGATCTGGCAGGCAAAACCGTAGCAAAGATCATGGAAGAGGGGATGTTACCCGTAGCATTGGAACTTATGGATTCCGTGGTGATCAATCTGGTCGAAGACTCGGCCCACATCGGTCTGCCCAGAGAAGCAGAGGGTGTCCTGTTGATAATGATGGACGGCCCTCAGGAAAGCGTGAAGCTGCAGGTGGAAAATATCGCTCAATTATGCCGGGATCAGGGAGCTGCAGAAGTTCGGATAGCAAAAACCCCGGAAGAAGAAAACGCTCTCTGGTTCGCACGTAGAAGCGCTTTTGGGGTTATGGCTCGTTCGAGACCCAATTGCATCGTCGAAGATGTCACTGTACCGGTGAGCAAGGTTCCAACAATGGTACGGGAGATCGTGGCTATTGCCCGCAAATATGAACTCGTTATTGGCGTATTAGCTCATGCGGGAGATGGAAACATGCACCCACTTCTCCTTACGGACGAGCGGGAAAAAGATGAATGGGAACGAACTCAGAATGCTATTCGGGACATCGTTCTGAAGGCTGCAGAACTTGGCGGAACCCTTTCAGGAGAACATGGCATAGGCATGGCCAAGAACCAATTCTTAGATCTGGTGATGGACAAAGAAACCCGCCGGTTCATGGGGAAAATCAAAAAGGCCGTAGACCCTAAAAGAATATTGAACCCGGGTAAATTCGTCTAATCAGCGGTTACAATGACTTTCTGTCAAGTTATTTGCGATACAATATCGGGAAGGTTAAAATGATTATGAGAAGCAAGGTATTGCTTAGCGAACATACCAAAGAGAATCTATATCACTGCAACAAGTGTGGCTTATGCCTGCAAGCCTGTCCAGTATACAAGGAACTCCTCGTTGAATCAGCAAGCCCACGGGGGAAGGTTCAATTGTGCAAACATGTCCTGGAAGGTGACATGAATCTTTCAAAAAAGGTGAATGATATTTTGTTTTCGCAGTGTCTGCTTTGCGGGTCTTGCGTGGCAGCCTGCCCGAGTGGCGTACACCAGGATGAGCTGTTCTCCGGCCTACGCTGGCGGGCAACTCAGCGCTACGGGATTGACTGGTCGAAGAAAGTTTTATTCCAAACACTCTCACACAAATGGATAATGTACGGCTCTACGTGGTTTGTAAAATGGGCCAGGAAGCTCTTCAGCGGCCCGTGGATAGAGAGTAAAATAAAACTTGGCAATCTTCCCGTAGACGGAATCCCACCCTTTAATCCTAAGCCTTTCAATCGTGAGTTCCCGGAGATTGTTAAACCAGAAGGACCACCAAGGGCTCATATCTTGTATTTTCACGGTTGCGCTACTAATTACGTTTTTGGGGATATTGGCCGGGCGGTTGTCACAGTTCTAAGCAGCATGAGAGTGGAGGTTGAAATACCAGGGGATCAAGGTTGCTGTGGCCTTCCAATATTCCTGTCAGGTGACCGTGAAACATCTCTGAAAAGTATCCAGGAAACCGTGAGATTGTTTGCACGCAAAGACGTAGATGCCGTTATAGTTGATTGTGCCACTTGCGGGTCGGCACTGAGAAAAGAATACTCTCAAATACTGAGGGAACTTCGTGACCTGGGAGAAGATGTAGAAGAAAGACTGATAAAAGACGCAGAGCTCCTGGCATCGAAAACCAGGGACATATCAGAGTTTATCGATGAGCATATGGACTGGTTACCCGAATTTCCAACGACGGAGGGTCCGGTAGTTCGGGTAACCTATCATGATCCCTGCCACCTGTTGAAGGGACAAAATGTAGGGCTCCAGCCAAGACACATCCTCAATTCTCTACCAAATGTTGATTTTGTGGAGATGGATGGGGCGGATACATGTTGTGGAGGTGGAGGTGAATTTCAAATAGACCATCCTGAAACTTCAGCAGCCATAACAAATCGCAAGATAAAACATATTCACCAAAGTGGGGCTGAAGTCGTAGCCACGGGTTGTCCCGGATGTAATATTACTATCAGGTCACATCTGGATAGAAGCAAGGTTAAGGTGCTTCATACTGTACAGCTTATACAAATGGCTTTCAAAGAGTAAGAGCAATTTTTAATGAAGTATAATGCTTGCATAGAAATATAAAACTTGCGTGAGGAAAGGAGGGGAAAAAGAATAATCAGGGGCAACCGAAACAGTTGAATTCTCAATGTTGGGTACAATTGAGGTTGCGCGGATTTCAACGGGACCGTTGCCGAACATTTAACAAGCAAGGAAAAAAGGGAGGATAGAAAAATGAAAAGAAGAAGTATTGTGGTTTTAGTGGCAGTGGCATTGTTTGCCAGCTTTGCATTCAGCGCTGTAGAATGTAATGCGGCAAAGAAAGTAATTCGCTGGAAATATAATTCATTGTGGCCGGTTGGCCTGGCGTTATATCAAGGCGATAAATATTTCTGTGATACTGTTAACAAATTGAGTGACGGCAGACTAATCATCAAGCTCTATCCGGCAGGGCAATTACTGCCGGGATACCAGAATCTCGATGCCGTCAAAAAAGGAACTGTCCAGTGTGCCGGTGATTTTGGACCCTACTGGTCCGGGAAAAACACAGCTTTTGATCTCCTGGGCACCACCCCTATGGGCATGACCTGGATAGACTACATGCTCTGGATATACCATGGCGGCGGCCAGAAAGTTTATGATAAGCTTTATGGCAAATATAATTGCAAATGGATACTACAGAATTTTACTCCGGTAGAAGCCGGTTTTCGCACACATGTACCAATTTCCACGATTGAAGACTTTAAAGGTCTGAAACTAAGGATGGGAAGTTTGTTTGGCCAGAAGATTCTAAAAAAACTCGGCGCTTCACCCACATTGTTGGACAGCAGCGAGATATATGAAGCTGTGGCAAGGAGCGTTGTGGACGGCGCGGAATTCAGCATACCAGTCGTTGACTGGACCGTTGGATTCCAGAAAATCACCGAATACTGGTGTGCCCCTGCATGGTACCAGACAGCAATAGTGCTGGGAGTCATGATAAATAAAGAGGCTTGGAATTCGCTGCCCGATGACTTGAAAGATGTAGTCGTGCAAGCAGGCAGGGCTAGCACTGCCTATATGAGTTCGTGGTTTGAGCATGGAAACATCAAGGCAACACACGACTTCATCAAGTCAGGTACAAAAATGACACATCTGGATGATAAGTCGATGGCAAAGTTACGCGTTATAATAAATGAAGTCTTATCAGAAGAAGCGGCAAAAAATCCCGACTTCGCAATGGTATTAAAATCTCAAATACAATACATGAAGGGCTTTGCACCAGTGAGGTCTTATGAATCACCTTATACTTTTGGATTTAATCCGGAGACTTTTCCCAAATTACCTTAGTAGCTGAACTAGAAGATATTAGTGATTGCTAATTTCCCGGGAGATGGTTTCTCCCGGGAAATTATTACCACAAAATGTTATTGATCCCTAAGAAAGACAGGAGTCTTAAATGCTAAGGATAAAAAAACTATTAGGGGTATTTGATGGCATCAGCGAATGGACAGGCAGAATATGCGTCTGGTTAGTTATCCCGCTTATGCTTGTACTGGTGTATGAAGTAATAACGAGACGCTTCTTCAACAGGCCTGGCGTATGGGCCTTTGAAACAAGCATTCAGATATATGCTTTTCACTTTATGCTCCTGGCTGCCTATACTCTCCTGAAAAAGAAGCATATTTCCGTGGATATTGTTGTGAGCCGATGGTCACCAAAAACCCGGGCAATACTTGATATGATAAATTCTCTTATTCTTTTTTTTCCATTTGTGTTGGTCATTCTCTTTGAAGGAACGTATTATGCCCAGGAGTCATGGGCTATAAAAGAGGTTAGCTATACCGTTTTTGCGCCTCCTATTTACCCAATCAAAACAGTTATTCCCCTTACCGCCCTGATGTTATTAATTCAAGGAATATCCGATTTTCTGAAAAATTTAATTTTTGTTACAAAGGGGGAACGGCTATGACTATTAGCATGGTATTGGCAGTTTCGATGTTTGTCCTGCTTATTACAGCATTATTATTAGGCTCACCTCTTGCGTTTACATTAGGAGGTATAGCCGTTATATTTGGATATTTTGGCTGGGGTCCGGAGTGCTTTGGTATGTTCATAAACCGCATTTATATGACTGTGATGAACTCTTACGTTCTTGTTGCAGTACCACTATTTGTTTTAATGGCAAACTTTCTGGATAAATCCGGCATTATGGAGGGGCTTTTCAATTCAATGCGCCAGTTATTTGGCCCTGTCAGAGGCGGGGTGGCAATGTCAGTTGTAGCAGTTGCCACTATTTTCGCAGCCTGCACAGGGATTATCGGCGCGTCCGTTGTTACTATAGGGCTTCTGGCCACTCCTCATCTGCTCCGGTATGGTTATAAAAAAGAATTGATCGCTGGATCAATATGCGCGGGTGGAACACTTGGAATTCTTATACCTCCCAGCATAATGCTTGTCCTCATGGGATCATATGCCGGAATATCAGTAGGCCAGCTTTTTATGGCAGGAATCATTCCCGGTTTGATCTTGTCCGGCCTGTACATTCTCTATATTGGTGTGGTTTGTTGGCTGAAACCCAATTGGGGACCAGCTATGTCGGCTGAGGAGAGAGCCTCCATACAATTTAAAGAGGTGATTATCGATAGTCTGAAAAACCTTGTCCCCCCTGCCGTGCTGATCATTTCTGTCCTGGGATCGATTTTTGCCGGCGTTGCAACACCTACTGAAGCTGCCGGCATGGGTGCATTCGTAGCTCTTCTGATGATGATAGCCTACCGCCGGTTCAGCTGGAAAGCATTAAGGGAGTCAGTTATAGCAACCGGTACGGTTACCTCAATGGTGTTGATGATTGTGGTTGGCGCTACCTGCTTTACCGGTGTTTTTATCGGATTGGGTGGTGACGAAGTGGTGTCCGAACTGGTACTGGGCATCGGCGGCGGTAAGTGGGGTGCTTTCTGGATAATGATGCTCATCGTTTTGATTCTTGGAATGTTCATCGATTGGATCGGGATTACGATGATTTGTCTTCCGCTTTTTGTGCCCATAGCAAAAGAGCTCGGGTTTAATCCGCTGTGGTTTGTTATGATGCTGGCAATTAATATGCAGGCCTCATTTCTAACACCGCCTCTTGGTTATGCCTTTTTCTACTTTAAAGGGGCAGGAGGGGCCGCAGATCAAATAAGTATGGCAGAAATTTACCGTGGCATCACTCCTTTTATTATACTTATGATAATCGGCCTGATCATCTGTGTTTACTTCCCCCAGACAACTTTATGGCTGCCCAGCGTGATGGAATAAGAACGATTGAAGTACCTTTTTCATACAACGTCAGGGCGTATAATTTTACCCATTCCTTCAAGCCTGTCCACAAATTCCCGGCAAGGGGAATTCAAATCTCAGGCAGTGTCCCACTCACAATATCATTGCCTTTGAATAATATCTATGTTATCAAACCCCGATTCAATATGAGGAAACTTTATAGAAGTAGAACAGATCAGTACAAAGTATTTAACTTTGCAAAGCTCTTAGAAACTCCATTATGCCACCTTGCGGTATTATAATGGGAACCAACTTGCGTTAATTTGTCATTTCGAACGAACGTGAGAAATCTTAGATTTCTCGTTGTTTCACTCCTCGAAATGACAGACGTAAAAACCGATTCTTTGCCTTTTGACATTTAAGTTACTTGAAAGAATATAATGGATAAGATTACGTCCATCAGAGGATTTAAAGATATATTACCCGGAGAAACGGAGAAATGGGCCTTCGTAGAGGAAAAGGCCCGGGAGATATTCACGAATTTCGGAATCCGTGAGATAAAAATCCCCATTCTTGAAAAAACAGAGCTATTTACGAGGGGAATCGGAGAGGCAACGGATATCGTGGAAAAAGAGATGTACACTTTCCGTGACAGGGGAAATGAATATCTGACTCTTCGTCCGGAAGCGACTGCATCGGTCATACGGGCATATCTTGAACATAATATGCACGAATCGGAACCACTGACAAAACTGTTTACCATAGGCCCCATGTTCAGACGGGAGAGACCGCAGAAGGGCAGATTCAGACAATTTCATCAGATTAACGTGGAAATGATCGGCCAGAAAGATCCACGTGTGGATGCGGAACTTATGTTAATGTTAGTCGAGTTTCTTTCAGCAGTCGGTCTCAGTAATTTGAAACTCGAAATCAACTCTCTCGGATGTCCCCGGTGCCGCCCTGCATTTCGCGAAACGGTCATCAGTTTTCTCAGAGGCAAAGAGAACGGCCTCTGCCCTGACTGTCGTAGACGTCTCAAAACTAATCCCTTGAGAATCTTTGACTGCAAGGTAGAAACGTGCAGAGAGATAATCTCTTTAGCACCAGTAATATTGGATTTTCTATGTGATGAATGCAAGGAACATTTCGAAAAAGTTAAAGAATACTTGACAATATTTGGTATTTCTTTTGAAATCAACACAAAAATGGTTCGCGGTCTTGATTACTACACACAAACAGCTTTTGAAGTAATCACTGAATCCCTGGGGGCACAGAATGCAGTGGCAGGAGGTGGTCGATACGACGGATTGTCAAAAGAACTTGGCGGGGAAGATTTTCCCGGCATAGGATTCGCGATAGGTTTCGAACGTCTGATTTCAATGATGCCGATGAAAAAAGAAGATTTCGTTAAACATCCCCGGCTGTTTATCGCGGCTCTCGGAGAAGATGCCCAGAAATTTGCTTTCACGTTAACAAACAAACTTCGCATGGCCGGTATCAGAACCGAAATGGATCTTTCTGATAAGAGCCTGAAAAGCCAGATGAAGCGGTCAAATAAACTGAGTTGCACTTATACCCTTATTGTGGGTCAGAAAGAACTAGAGGAGAACAAAGCCGAGCTAAGGAATATGGAAGAAGGAACTCAGGAAACTTTGGAACTTGATAATATTATTGAAAAAATTGAAACAAGGATTAAAGGATTAGTCCCTTAATCCTTAATCCATATTACAGGAGCAGCACATTGTCCAAATTTATAACCGAAAAAAAGAGAACTCATTATTGCGGTAACCTCAGACCTTCCCATGCGGGAAGCGAAGTTGTACTTATGGGATGGGTACACAGAAGAAGGGATCATGGAGGCGTAATCTTCATAGATTTAAGGGATAGAGAGGGCTTGGCACAGGTTGTGTTTAATCCGGAGGTAAATCCTGAAATCCATACTGAAGCACACAAGTTAAGAAGTGAATATGTTATTGCCGTAAGAGGCAACGTAAGGCTGCGACCCGAAGATATGATCAATCCTTCCTTAAAAACAGGTGGGATTGAAGTCATGGTAAATGATCTGGAGATTTTAAACGAATCCAAAACACCTCCTTTTGTTCTTGAAGATGATGTTGAAATCTCTGAAAACATTCGTCTCAAATACAGATACCTGGATTTAAGGCGCCATCATGTCCAGCAGAATCTCATATTCAGAAATAAGGTTGCCGCAGAAACCAGAAATTATCTCCAGAATAAAGGCTTTATTGAAATTGAAACGCCATTTTTGACAAAAAGCACACCCGAGGGCGCCCGCGACTATCTTGTTCCAAGCAGGGTAAATCAGGGAATGTTTTTTGCCCTTCCCCAATCACCCCAGATTTTCAAACAATTGCTCATGGTTTCAGGCTTTGATAAGTATTATCAAATTGTTAAATGCTTCCGCGACGAAGATCTCAGAGCGGATCGTCAACCAGAGTTTACTCAGATAGACATGGAAATGTCCTTCATTTCAGAGGATGATATAATCCAGGTAAATGAAGAACTTATGGCGCACTTATTCAAAACGGCTCTCAACAGGGAACTCCGGATTCCTTTCCCGCGAATAACATACAAAGAAGCCATAGAAAGATACGGAAAGGATAATCCCGATACCAGATTTTCCATAGAGCTGAAAGACATCTCCGATATTGTAAAGGATTCAGGGTTCAAGGTGTTTTCTGAAGTTACAAAAAGCGGGGGGATTGTGAAGGCCATCAAAGTCGAAGACGGAAAGCACCTTTCCCGGAAGGATCTAGACGGACTTACCGACTATGCCGGGATCTTCGGAACAAAAGGCCTTGCCTGGGCAAGGGTAAAAGAAAACGATTGGACATCGCCAATATTCAAATTCCTAAAACCGGCGGAAGTTCAGAAGATCAACGAAAAAATGGAGGCAATCGTGGGCGATCTGATTCTGTTTGTTGCTGATTCCCCGAGTATTGTCAATAATGCTCTCGGTAATCTGCGTGTCCGCATCGCTGAGAAATTAGGCCTCATAGACAGAGAAGATCTTGCATTTACGTGGATCACGGAATTTCCAATGTTTGAGTACAGCGATAGGGAAAAAAGATTCATCGCCACACATCATCCATTTACTTCACCCACGGAAGAAGATATACCTCTCCTGAACACAGATCCCGGCAGGGTAAGGGCCAGAGCATATGATCTTGTTTTGAACGGTTCGGAAATCGGCGGAGGCAGTATACGTATCCATAAACAAGACATCCAGTCCATGATCTTTCAGGCTCTTGGCTTAACGGAAGAAGAAACAAGAGCAAAGTTCGGGTTCTTTCTTGATGCTCTTGAATACGGAACTCCGCCCCATGGGGGAATAGCCTTCGGTCTTGACAGACTTATTATGATAATGACCGGGGCTGAATCTATAAGAGATACTATCGCATTTCCAAAAACTCAAAAAGCCACCTGTCTTCTAACAGATGCACCTTCAAAGGTTAGTATAGAACAGTTGATGGAACTTTCATTAAAAATAGTATGAAAATAGCAGCTACTCAAAAGGAGGCAAGAACATGAAGAGAATCATATTATTCAGAACATTAGTTACCATTGTTGTGTCTATCGGGTTTATTTTTGTTATTTCAGGATGTACCAAAAAGCCGGCTGAAACCGCAACTGTTGAAGAAACCACAGTTTCCCAGAAAAAACAGGTAACTACTGTCACAAAAGAACAACCTGTTGAAAAGCAAAAACCGGTCACAGCAGAGCCTTCAGCACAGGAAGAAAAAGCACCCGTTCTTCAATTTCATGTCGTAAAAAAAGGTGAGTGTCTGTGGTGGATTGCAGAATATGAAGATATCTATAATGATCCTTTTATGTGGCCTTTAATTTACAATGCCAATAAGGATAAAATCACAAATCCCAATCTCATTTATCCCGGCCAGAAATTCAGCATTCCCCGGATCGGATACACCATGGGAGAAATCGAACAATCAAGAAAAAGTGCCGGCGCCCCCAGACCTTACACACCACCTGAAGGAACATTGATACCCATACAATGATAACAACAAAAGACGTAATCTAAAAAAAAGAGGGCACAGTATCCATCCCTGCCTTAACCGCAATCTCATTCATCTACCATCCATTGATCAAATGGAATCTCAGCAGGATCAAGATGAGATGGCGCCAGTTCTTTTAAGAATCGGGATGGGGGTAAAACGGTTTTGTCCATTCCTCTCATGTAATTCATCACGGGATGGCAAAAATATAACTGGTCTTTCGCCCTCGTAATGGCAACATAGAAAAGCCTTCTTTCTTCATCTTCTCCCCCCGGCTCCTTCAATGACCGTGCTAACGGCATCATCCCATCTGAACACCATATTATAAAAACAGTGGACCACTCGAGACCCTTGGCCTGATGAATACTGCCGAGCAAAATCCTGCCATCATCTCCACTTGAAAGATACGTTTCATTCTCCTCCGCTATATTCGTCAGCAACGCCAGCTCGTTTAAAAAATCTTCCATAGAACCAAACTTGGATGAAAAATTGGCCAGTTGATTCAGATCTTCTTCCCGCGAGTTGATATCCGAATACTTTTCCTGCAGATACTGCCGGTAACCAGTATTCATAACTGCGTTTATGACTTCCGATATGGGATTATTTTGATAAAGGCCAAGCATACTTTCGACGGTGACTCTGAATTCCAACAGACCGGGGGTCGCCGTTTTGCTTACACATTGTAAAAAGTCATCGGAGAAAACTGAAGATAGGGGATCTCTCTGATTCATGATAAACGTCCATATTTTTCCAACAGCTACCTTACCAATTCTCTTATAAAGCTTTAAGACCCGCTTCCATGCCAACTCATCAAAAGGATTAATGAGAAGCCTCATAAAGGACGTTACATCCTTAATATGCGCCTGTTCAAAAAAACGAATACCTGAGCGAATCTCAAAAGGAATCCCCCGTCTCGTCAACTCCATTTGCAGCTCCATGGAATGATAATGGGCACGGTAGAGCACGGCAATTTCCCCGGGTGGAATACCCTCTCTCAGTAATTCAATAATCCGCTGGGAAACAAAATCAGCCTGCTGGATTACATTCCTGAGGGGGACATAAACCGGCCTGATACCTGTTCCTCTCACAGGCCGTAATTCTTTTTGAAACTGGTTTTCATTGTTCGTTATGCTCATGTTGGCAACGTGAAGAATTTCCGGTGTACTCCGATAGTTTGTCTCAAGTTTAAAAATTTTCACATCGGGATATCTCTCGGGAAAATGAATAATATTGGAAAAGTCTGCCCCCCTGAAAGAATAGATACTCTGTGAATCATCTCCTACGACCATAATGTTTCTATGGTACGATGTCAAAAGGTCTAAAATCTCTGCCTGGACAATATTCGTGTCCTGGTACTCATCAACCAGGACATGTACAAACCTGTGTGAATACTCGTTTTTTACTTCGGAAAAGTTGACAAGAAGTTTCCTCAGGTTGCAAAGAAGATCATCAAAATCCATCATGTTCAATTCTTTTTTGCGAATTTCATAGCGGGCGGCAATCTTTTGGATTTGTTCAGCATAAATATACAAGTAAGGGAAACGCTTTTTGATAACACCGCTAACACTGTCGTTTGTATTCATGGCAAAACTAATGATGTCCCCCACAACATTACCCCTGGGAAATCTATCAAGTTTTGTGTTGAGTTCAAGCTCAGACATGCATGTATTAATCAGCTGTCTGGAATCTTCCTGGTCCATAATTGAATAATTATTTTCATAACCAAGGAGATGGCCATATTTTCTCAGTATGCGGTTACTAATATGATGAAACGTACCCCCCCACAACCTTTTTATATCCACATCTGTAAGCGCTTCCACTCTGGATAGCATTGCGCGGGCCGCTTTGTTCGTAAAGGTGGCGAGAAGTATACGCTCAGGACTGACACCAGAGTCTATCAAACGTACCACCCTGTAGGTCAAAGCACGGGTTTTACCGCTTCCGGCGCCGGCAATGACAAGGAGCGGGCTATCACCTGCCATTACAACTTCAAGCTGTTCAGAATTTAGATATTTTTCGTAATCGATCATGACATATAAGTTTCGAGTTTCGAGTTTCGAGTTTCGAGTTGGAGATTCCAAAAAACTTAGAACCTTAAACTTTCAACTTTAAACTTTCTTTGATCTCCTCAACCGTTTCCTTGCTGTTTAGAGAGAAGATATTTCGAAGAAGTCCTTCAGTCCCGTAAAATCCAATAAGAGGCGCTGTTTTCTCGTTATACGTTTCCAATCTGTTCGTTATGGCCTCTTCCGTCTCATCATCCCTCTGGATAACGGGAGAACCACATATCGTACACTTTCCATCCGGAGTAGGCGGGTTACTTTTTATGTTGTATATCGCCTGACAATCAGGGTTGGAACAGGTTCTCCTGGTGGTAAGCCGATCCAGAATAACTTCTTTTGGCACATCAAGATTGATAACCAGATCGAGTTGAACGTTCAATTTCTCGAGAAGCATTTTCAGATCCTCTGCCTGGGGGATTGTCCTCGGAAAACCGTCCAGTATAAATCCCTTCTCGCAGTCCGGCTCCCTCAGTCTTTCCTCCATTATCTTCATAATGAGAGAATCCGGGACAAGATCACCTTTGTCCATATATTCTTTTGCTTTTTTACCCAGATCCGATCTCTCCCTGACAGCCGCGCGAAGAATATCCCCTGTTGAAATCTGGACGGATCCATCAAACGCGGAAAGAAGTTTGGCAACGGTCCCCTTGCCGGCGCCGGGCGCACCTAAAAGTATGATTTTCATATCAAGCCTCCGTATTTATTATTTTTTATGCTTTGATTTTTGTATCGATTAGATTACAGGAAAGGAATGTATGGCAAACATTTTGGACGGTCAAAAAAATATTGAGAAATACCAAAGGATTTACTCTATAATTTTTTTAGAGACATCCTCTCCATCCTCTTTGTAAGTATCAAGAGGCGGAGTGTAAATGATTACTTTTTTGTCCCCTATCATTTTTACCGATGTTCTCACTGACAGAATCGAATACCAGTCTCCTATATCATTACCCTTGTCATCTAAGATATCAAACCCAAATAATTCCTCACGGTATTGGGACACCTCATCATTCATGAATTGAACTACTTCTTTGAATGTAACGGCTGTAAACTCTATTTTTTTCCACAGGTCCGAGACAAGAGTATATTCCCTGTTCACCCCAATAATTGCATTGGGACATACATCAGATCCGCTTATATAGTAATTTAAGTTCGCGTTCACCTCATAATTATCAAATGCCTGAGTAACTCCTTTGTTTGGCCTTATCTCACCATAGTTTGAATAGAGGTTTACCGCACACCCGCAAATAACCAATAGAAGAAGGACACAAGCAAAAGAAATCACATTTATTCTCTGTTTTGATCTCACAACGACCTCTTTTTCTTACTTTTCCTCTTAAATCATATCGAATACGATATCAAGCCCTGAATAATAGATATTCCTGATAACGTATTCTCGGAAAGTACAGGATGGAAGTGGTGCCTGGGGAGAGAATCGAACTCTCACAATCTCAAGGATCGAGGGATTTTAAGTCCCTTGCGTCTACCTATTCCGCCACCCAGGCATATAATAATATCTATATTTGTTGCACTTTACTGTTACTGGCACCAACATCCGCACAAAAAACGCAGTTGTTGAGAATGAAGACTCTAAGGGACTGAAAATTAATAACTCATCGTTTTCGCATCCCTGCTTCAGGCCATCTTTAGCCGCTCCTCATTCACAAAATCCTCAAATTAGCTCTGCTGGGAGGCTGTCCGAGAATGAGAAATTTTTTGCAAGGTCAAGGAAGGCGAAGATTTTAACGGTTCGACTGAGCTCACCGAAGGCCGCAGGAATACATTGAGTATTTTGAGGATTAAAATCTGAGCCTGACGTAGAGATTGCGGGAAATAGCCATTCTCGGACAGCCTCCTAGTTCTGTGGTTTTGTTCAATCGGATCGACCAAACCTAACCTAAATCAGAACGTGAATTCCAATGACTTATTTATTTCCAGTCCCTAACCTCTGAACGATCGTATTAAATAAATAGCTTACATCAAATATGATTGCAAGACAAAAAGAGAAACAAAAAGTGGTAATCCCGATTATGTAGATTCAAAACTTCCATCAACTCTCTTTCCTCATCATGTTTCTTTTAAGGGGAAGAAGGGGCCAGTTTGGCGCAGAAACAATAGATTCTTGAACCAAACATGGTTTCAAAATTTGCAGTATCCTCGCTTTTTCCTAACAGTCTTCAACCCTACAGTCTATCCACCTGAGTAGTTACATTAAATTTTATATTGACATTTCAGATTACATCAAGAATTATACCGATGAATCTAATCAAGATGATATTTTCCGTATTGTTTAAGAAGGGGTCTGAAAATGAGAGAGGTTGACACTATCATATCGGGGGGAAGAATCCTTCCGATGGATGAGAATAACTCACGGGTTGACAATGGGTCTATTGCCATCGATGGAAGCAACATTGTCGCCATTGGAAGATTCGACGAAATTGAAAAGTCATTTACAGGGCGTAAGAGAATCAATGCCGGGGGCTGTCTCGTCATGCCCGGACTTATCAACTGCCATACCCATGCGGCAATGACCTGCTTCAGGGGGATAGCGGATGACATGAAACTTATGGACTGGTTGAATAATTATATATTTCCTGCCGAGGCCAAAAATGTGAATAAAGAGCTGGCCTACTGGGGAAGCCTGCTTGCATGTGCGGAAATGATCAAATCAGGCACAACGACCTTCTGTGATATGTATATCTTCGAAGATGAAACAGCACGGGCCGTTAAACAGGCAGGCATGCGATGCCTTCTTGGAGAGGTTCTCTTTGATTTTCCATCTCCCAATTTCAAAACACCCGCGGAAGGTCTGGAATACACCCGTATGCTCATTGAAAAATGGGCCGACGATCCACTGGTCAATATCATGGTCGAACCGCATGCTCTTTACACATGCTCTCCATCCCTTCTCATAGATGCCAGGGCTTTAGCTGACCGGTATAATGTGCCAATTGCCACTCATCTTCTTGAAAACAAAGGAGAGTCGGAAGAATTGAAAGAAAAATTCGGCAAAAAAGCAACGAAGTTTCTGAAAGATATTGGTTATCTTGACGAGAAATTTTTCGCTTTTCACTGTGTTTCTATGGATGAAGAAGATATGGAAATGTTTGCCGATCATGGTTGTAAGGTTGTCTATAACCCGGAAAGTAATATGAAGCTTGCCTCCGGTGCTGCCCCCGTATCCAGCATGTTAAATCATGGTATTATCGTGGGGCTCGGAACCGACGGATGCGCCAGCAACAACAACCTTGACATGCTGCAGGAAATGGATATGGCCGCCAAACTGGAGAAGGTCAGGCTACTTGATCCAACGGTCATGTCCGCCCAAACCGTTACCCGTATGGCAACCCGCGATGGCGCAAAGGTGCTTGGAATGGATAACCTTACAGGCTCGCTAAAAGAAGGAATGAAGGCGGATATTATTATACTTGATATGAACAAACCACATCTTACACCCATGTATAACGAATATTCCCATCTTGCTTATGCAGTCAACGGTTCTGACGTTGATACTGTATTGATAAATGGAAAGATTGTCATGGAAAACCGAAAACTCACGACTATCAATGAAGATGAAGTTATGGAAAAAGTCAGAGAAATAGCCGTTAGAATCAGAAAGAGTCTCGAAAAATGATTGATACTGCACAACACATGGATATTGACATATTGATCACCGGCGGTACTTTGCTCACTATGTCGGAATCTATGGATATTATTGAAAATCCTGTGATCGGCATCAGGGACGGAAAAATCCTTTTTGTGGAAAAAGAAGGCGCTTTTCAACACAGGGCAAACGAGATCATTGATGCACCCGGTTCGGTCATAATGCCCGGACTGGTTAATACTCACACACATTTGCCTATGGTGTGTTTCAGGGGGCTTGCCGACGATCTTCCTCTTATGGATTGGTTGAATAATCATATCTTTCCCGTAGAACTAAAATATGTCAACAGGGAAATGGTGTACGACGGGTCCATGCTGGCCATTGCGGAAATGATACTCTCAGGCACAACAACTTTCTGTGACGGATACTTTTATGAAAGCAGCGTTACCCGTGCCGCTGTCGATGCTGGAATGCGGGCTGTTCTATGCATGGGCTTCAGCGATTTTTTTACTCCTGATATTTATGACCAGAGCAACAATATACGCATTGCTGAAAGATTTATTGAAAAGTGGACAGGTGTTTCTCCTTTGATTACACCTGCTCTCTTCTGTCATGCTCCGTACACCTGTTCTCCCGAAACACTGTGCGCCATCAAGGAAATATCAGAGAATGCAGGAGTATTTTATCAAATTCACCTGGCAGAAACAAAAGACGAAGTAAAAATAATTCAGGAAAAATACAATAGAACACCGGTTCGTCACCTCCATCATCTTGGCGTCCTTGACGATAAAACAGTCGCTGTTCACTGCAACTGGGTCGATGAAGAAGAAATAAGAATTCTTGCCGATTGTGGCACAAAAGTATCTCACAATCCGGAAAGCTCCATGAAGCTTGCGGCAGGCGTAGCGCCCATTCCCCGAATGATGGATGCGGGAATTACTGTGGGGCTCGGCACGGACGGGTGTGCCAGCAACAACGATCTTGATCTTCTCAGGGAAATGGATACAGCGGCCAAGATTCATAAGGTCATATCGATGGACCCAACGGTAATGGACGCAAAAACGGTGTCAAGGATGGCAACACTGGATGGAGCGAAAGTTCTAGGACTTGAAGATAGAATCGGCTCCATTGAGGCAGGCAAACGCGCGGATATCATCATTCTTGATATGAATAAACCACATCTGACCCCCCTTTATAACGTCTATTCTCATATTGTCTATACCGCATCCGGATCGGATGTATCAACAGTGATTATCGATGGAAAGATAGTTATGAGAGATCGGATTCTTCTGAACATGGATATCCAGGACATTATGAAAAGGGTAAGGAAAATCGCAGATGAGATTAAATTACAATAGATTCAGAGCCGCCGGAATAAAGATGACCTCCCTTACTGCTGGATGACCGGCAGGGATGCTGGAGCAGTTCTGTTCTCCGCCTGGATGGCAACGTCGTCAAAATATATCGACGAAGACGTATCACCCGATGTATGGAGTGCAATTTCCGGGCGGTCACCAAAAGGGTCACCACTATCCGGTGACTTTAATGTGCTGTCCTTTATAACAGCATTAGGCTCAACAGTAGAAGTCTCAGCAGAAACACCTGTATTGAAACCAGTCCATTGCACCAGCGTCAAATAGTCATTATCAACTGCCCAGTCACTCACATCATCAACAGGCCAGTTGACGGTTTCACCGCTTGTGGATATGCGAGGATTAGCCCACCGTATGTTGTCAGTTGGACTCGCCGGATCGGTAGGGGTAACGGGTGCGGGTGATGCTCCTGAATCACCATAATATGCCCGGATGAAGTTAGTCTTTGATCCCAGGGTTCCCGATGCCCTGGCACGGGTGACACCATTGACCTGCAAATCATCGTTAAACTGTATAGACATACTATCTTCAAGTTGTACATCGGAAAGCGTTAGAACTCCGGCTGCACCATTAGTAGCCCAGTTATCAGACGTAAGAATTGGGGTTCCATTTACACGCGCTGTTCCAATCTTTGTTGTGCCCCGCATGATGGTAATCGTATCCCCGTAAAGAAATGTCGTTGGCCCTCCGCCACTAAAACCCAACGGACGGGCTTCAATGACTCGAACCTGGAGATTGGACCAGTCCTTCAGGCGAAGCTTTTGGGGATCAGAGGGGGTCGGGTTATAGACGACATAATCATCACTTGTCAATTTCTTATAGGCCAGCCACTTGTAACTACTATCTGTTTTTTGCCATAGAACGATGGCCGGTTTTGAGTATCTTATTGATTCGTCACCTTCTAATCCCCCATTATAAAGATCTTCTGGAATTAAATCATCAGCATCAGGAATTCCACTTGATTCTTCCCAGTTAACAGAATCAAAAGTCTGTCTTCCCCTTAAATAAGAAATACCGTATAAATCCGAGTTGGATTCGCTGCTTACCTTCCTGAAACTTATCCCCCCCATGAAAAAGGGGGGCTTATTGTCCGGGTAAGATTCATTGTATGTGCGGATTTTGGTCTGCAGATCATAACTAAGGAGATAACCTGCATCTTCCCACACCGATTCCAGGTCTACATATGTGCTGCGCCAGTTGAAGTCAATGGAACTCTCCCCTGTCGTGGTAACATGTAATGCTCCGTCAACAATTTCGTGACCACCAACCTCTCCCGCGCCGCCGGCAAATGCACCCGGCAGACCTCCATCTTCGAAGGTCTCAATATATGTGACCTTTCCCATGCGTTCTTCGAATATTGGTATGTGATAAGTGATCTCGCGTTTTGTTTCTAAATCGCTGTTTGAATAAACAATACCCGTCGATTTTAACTTCACAAATTTGTCCAGAACAATATCGTATGTCGTGTTTACATAAAGATCAAAGGTACCGTTCGGGTCGTCACTGGGAGTAATCCCCTCCAGGCGGTCTTCACCACGTTTTTTATAACACCAGATCCTGTTTGGATTGATAGAACCATCAATCTTAAAAGTCCCATTCAGGAGGGGAAAAGCATTCCGGGAGCCGGTTGATATTTCAAGATCGATATAATTATTCCCTTCCGCATCTGTAACGGTGCGGTTACTGCTGGAATGGCTAACGGAATAAACGGTTGTATCGTTATTTATTACTGAAGTAACGCCCGAAATCGTGAAAGTAATATTCGAACCAATCTGAACGGCATTGGTATAAGGACAAACCTTATCGTTTATCTTCAAGAACCCGGATGTTAGAACCAGACCGGGCGGGAAGCCGCCACAAACCTTTGTGTTCAGAGTAGTGCTTCCAACCGGATGATCGGCCGTGGTTTTATAATAGTAGGGGTAAATATCGAGATGAAATTTTCCATCATCTCCTGAAAGAGTACAGATCTTATCATGCAGGAACTCCAGTTTGTTGTCCCGCATACTTTTACTGGTATTGGCTAATTCACCATCGGCATACCTGTACCCGGACTCGGCAAGATAATAAGCCTTCATGGAACTGTTTCCGCCGAGCTGACTCATGGTAGATGTTGAAAAAAAGGAAAGCATGGCCGCGCCGAGAACGGACAAGATGACCATGGTTATGATCAGGCTTATCAGCATGGCCCCCCTGCTGGAATGGACAAGATGTGATTCCACAGGACAATAACCTTTGAACATTACGGCGCACCCCCGTAATTATTATTATTTCTCGGGCTGACCATGGTGGAAAACTCAACGATTCTTTCATTTTCGAAACGTTTCAGGTCAAGATCTATTCCAATAGCGGAGAGTTCCCGAATATCATCTGTTCCGGCTACCCAGGAAGCAGTCCCTTTATAATAGGTCAGTTTAAATTCACTCACATGGTCTACCAGGATATCGCCATCTGAGGGATTCGGCCCGAAGGCAATCTTGACCTTTTCATCCGTTTCATCAAGATATATTGTCTGCGTCAGGGTACCGGCGCCGTCCAGCCTTTGATAGGTTATCCGCGCCGATTCTGCCGTTGAAACATCGAAAAGCTCCATCAGCTCCCGGTTCATACGGGTCATCGCCATCTGGGCTTTCTGGCTGATGGAAAGATTATCCTTCGCAAAGAGGTAACCCTTCACCCCTGTGACGATTGCCATACCCGCTACAGTTGCTATTATACCCATGATGAGAAAAACAGCTATCATCTCGATAAGTGTAAAACCGGTCTGTTTTTTCATCATTTTCTAAAATCCTTACGCAAGGCTAAAGCCTTGCCCTGCAACTCTAACATATATAGGAGGCTGCCCGTTCGGAGAACGGGCCCTACATTGACTATTTTGTAAAGAGTGCTGTTAGTCTTTGCTCACCATTTACATCTGCAATGGTTACCTTGAGAATTCTATCGCCACTTTCGCTCACCTGAACACCACTGCCATCGAAGGTAATATAGTCCTTATATTTAACCGTGTATGAACCGTAATTGCCGTTGCTTACACGAAGTTGTAACGTTGCCAGTGGGGTGGACGATTCTACCACCAACTTTTTGTAGTCCGCTGTCATTTTTTCCATAACCTGTTCAATCGTAAAAGCATTCTGAACCCTGGTGACCGATTCCACACTTCCTGTCATGCTTGTCCCCATAAATTGAATGAATATGAGTCCTAATATAGATGCAACAAGGATTGTAATAATAACCTCAACGAGTGTAAAACCCTTTTGATCCCGGCCTGTAAAATACGCCTTCATGGTATAAACCCCGTGTTGTTTCTTATACTAATCGTTTGAGTGTCTCCGCCAAGAGAAACAGAAACATCCCTCCATCCACCACCCTCAGCCTGTGCTGTCTGAGCCGCTGCATCAGTATAAGGTTTTCCCCAGGAATCAAAGGAGACGGTCCCCGCAGATACAACCATCCCCTCAAGCAGGACTACCGGAGATGCTTCTTCCCCCGGTAACACAACACTTGTTTCGTTGTTGCTTTCATCTAACTGAAAAAGATAATAGTAGCTTTTTTCTTTGCTCATGAAGAATTTGATTCCCCAGATCGTATTCGTATTCATGGCCCGTGTCTGTGCATAACGAAGATGACCCTTGATTACCTCTGTCTGCGATGGAAGATCATCCCCGGAGGTGGAATAAACACCGGAAATCAGGATAACAGCACCGATGATGCAAACAAGCAAAAGGACTATAATGATTTCGAGCAGGGTGAAACCTTTATTATCTTTTCTGAAATATCTCATGGGATTATGTGGGGGATAACCTTGATACTTTCGTAAAAAGTCTGTCATTCCCGCGTAGGCGGGAATCCAAAAGCGCATAACTACTTAAAAACACTGGATTCCCGTTTTCACGGGAATGACAAAATCGTGTATATTCCTACTTTTTACGAGTCCATTAGTCTTAATTAATTAATAAACTTTTCAATTTTCCAGCGACCGGGAGAGTCATCTGAAGGTGGCGTCCTAGACACAACCGCCTGTCTCTCATAATTATCAGAACTGATTAACGTATTATCGTCATTTACTGTAAATCGCATTAAATCAGATTTTATATCGTTAATAGTGTATTCAACCCTGTCAGCTTTCCATTTTCCCCAGGCCAGATTTTCCCTGGCATTCAACTCGACGACTGCTACTTTCAGAGCTGTTTCTGAGGCATCTTGAGGGACATTAAAAAGCTTGGGGATTGCTATTGCCAGGAGAATACCAAGAATGATAAGAACTACAATGATTTCAAGAAGGGTAAAACCTTTTTGATTCCTTATATGCATTTTTCCACGCTTTAACAAAAATAAGGAGGGGAAATATTTACTCCCCTCCTTATTTCCCCTAAGGAACAACTTAATCTTTACACCATTAATGCTATCACAAAAGAGTCATCAAAGCTCTATTTAAAATCTATAACTCAACTTTTCTTAATTACTGTTACGGCGTAAAAGTTATGTTAGTAGTATCCCAAACTCCAGGTTGAGAAACCTGCGCTCCCGCCCTCGCTAATGTCGCAGTCATATTGAAATTATTTGAGCTGATAACAGCCGTGGACCCGTCATTTGGCAAAGCGCTAGCCGAAAAATCACCGAACGGATAAACACCGTCCACCTGTGGCCCTATTACCTTTACAGGATTATCAAGATCTGCCAAAGTTAGCGCAGCACCATCCACCAATCCCCTTGTTTTATACTTTGACCACATCATGTTATCCCTGGATACCAACTCGGCAACGGCCTGTCTCAGCGCTGCCTTTGCCGCATCTTCCTGGAGATCAAAGTATTTCGGGATGGCCACCGCGGCTAAGATACCAAGAATGATCAATACGGCTATAATCTCTATCAGAGTAAAACCTTTTTGATTTCGGACAGGATTTTTCTTCATTTTACACCTCGTCTGATTTCCATCTTAATAAGTTCTTTTAGCTTTTAGTCTTTTGACTTTGCACTTGTCGTGCCATACATGCCACCCGCCAAGACCAGGTTTCACTTTGCGGCGTAATTACAATAGGTTACTTAGTATTTTAACTGATTGAATTTTATTTAAGTTTTCTAGCTACTACAAATATTGTTGGATTATATTACACATCTACAAATATTGTTGAACTTTGAGATATTTAATGATTACTTGTAGATACATAACACAAATTATGGTGATTTTCTCTTTTTGAGAGATCCCGGATCTATCTCATATTTTTTGATCCTGTGCCACAGGCTCCTTTCTTTAATCCCCAGAAGTTCTGCTGCTCTTGATTGCACGCCTCCCGTACTGATAAGCGCTTCAAGAATTATTTCTTTTTCCAGACTCCTTAATCGATCGTCAATGGATATTCCCACAGCTTCATAAGATTCATGACCCTTATCACGATCTTGATGACCATAAGCCATTCCTTCCATTCCTGACGATGTCAAAATATTCACCGGGATATCAGATGGTTCAATAAGGCCATTATCTGCCATCAACGCAACCCTTTCTACGGCATTCCTGAGCTCACGCACATTCCCCGGCCACGAATAATTCATAAAGACCTGCAACGCATCTGAAGAAATTCGCGCCGGTTTCGGAGCTTTTTCAAGAAAATGACTGATGAGCAAGGGGATATCTTCCTTTCGCTCGCTTAACGGCGGCAATACAAGAGTAAAGACATTAAGGCGATAGTAAAGATCTTCTCTGAATTTCCCGGCTTCTACCATCTCAGGCAGATTTCTATTTGAAGCGGCGATAAATCGAACATCAATTTTTATTGGACGTGTTCCGCCAACCCGTTCAAACTCTCTTTCTTCCAGTACACGAAGCAACTTGGCCTGAGTTTCCAAGGCCATATCGCCAATTTCATCCAATAAAATAGTGCCACCGTCCGCTAATTCAAATTTTCCTGTTTTACGGGATACTGCCCCTGTGAAAGCACCTTTTTCATGACCAAACAGCTCGCTTTCAAGCAGGTTTTCAGGAATTGCGACACAGCTCAGCCTTACAAAAGGTTTATCCTTGCGAAGACTGTTATTTACTATACTGGATGCGACAATCTCTTTTCCTGTGCCACTTTCACCCATGATAAGGACTGTCGCATCTGTAGGGGCAACCTTAAGGATCTGGCCGAACAACCCCCGCATGGCATCGCTCTGACCGATTATTTCAGGGAAAAACTCTTTTGCCTCAATATTGCTCAAAAGATTTTTTATCTCTTTAGCAACAAGGTTGAATTGGTCAATTTCGTTAATGTTCAGGTTTTTTTTATCATCCGGATGCCCAGGGAAAATCTGTAGTTCTTCCGTCTCTTTCACAAACTTCTTCATCGGCCTTAACAATATCCAGGTTATCAGGAGGGCACACAGAAATGTAGCCGCGATAATTACGACAAGCCACAGGGTACCTTCCCCGGCTGGTTTCACACCTTTTATATAATATTTGCTGTATTGAAAGGTAATGATGCCGGATAGGACAGACAATCCCGTAAAGATAACAGGAATAAGAATATAAAGACTGATATTGTATCTGGATTTAGTCGCAAACAACTTCTTCATCATTTTATCTGAAGCTGTTTTCGAACTGTGATTACTACCTTCACTCATTTAAGTTCTAGAATCCTTTCCGGACGATCTTGGTCAAATCCCACATAGGGAGAAATATTGACAGCGCAAAGAATCCGACCACAACTGCCAATCCTACTATCAAAACCGGACCAATTGCATCTGACAATCTTTTTACGGCATACTCTACTTCATCGTCATAATGTACTGATATTTCCCGCAACATCTCTTCGAGTTTGCCGGATTCCTCTCCTACAGCGATCATATCAACAACCATAGGCGTAAAATACTTTGCCGATTTAAGAGGACCAGATATGCCTCGTCCCTCCTCCACCCGATCTCTCGTCAGGCTGATCTCTTTTGCTATTACATAATTGCCAATCGTTCCACACAAAATATCCAGGGAATCCAGAACGGGAACACCGCTTGACTGCAAAATGGAAAAAACACTGGCAAAGCGTGACATCATTGTTTTGAGAAATAAAGGTCCTGTAACAGGAATATCCAGGGTTAATGTATGCCATAGATACTTTCCCGCCTCGGTTTCTTTGTAATAATATCTTACAGCTATAATTATAATAATAATCCCCGTTATTATCCACTGCCAGTAATTATCCAGAAACTGGTATAATAATATACAAGCACGGGTGGGCAGGGGCAATTCAACTCCGGCACGGGAGAATATTCCTGCAAATTTTGGAATAACAAAGGTAAGCAGTACGATAAAAGCAATTACAAGGGCAACTAAAACAATAACAGGGTATTGCAGAGCTGACTTGACATCTGATTTAATCTTGTGTTCATGCTCCAATATATAGATTAGACGGCCAAGTACCTCCGGGAGGGTGCCACTTTGTTCACCTGCCCTGATCATGCTGCAATACAGGGGTGAAAACACCCCTGTATGTTTAGCAAAGGCATCATAAAGAGTCGAGCCTTCTCTGAGATTTATTGTAATAGAAACAATGATATTTCTCAGTTTTTTGTTCTCTGTCTGGTTTTCCAGAACTCCGAACAACTGTATTATGGGTAAGCC
>DFBI01000037.1:28072-29075 GCA_002367335.1 Syntrophaceae bacterium UBA3084
TTTACAGAAGTCAGTCTCATCTCGATCTTTTTCCACCAGCCAAAAGATAATGCACCCCCTCCTTCTATGATTTTAGATGGAATGTACCCTTGAGTGCTTAACATATTTTCGGCCATCTCGATCGAATCAGCCATTATTTCACCGGAAACATTAGAACCACTCTGATTAATCGCCCTGTAAATGTAATTTGGCATTTTTCTTCCCTTGAACAAACAGTGATCACTATTCACTGTTCACTGATTTACGCCATAACCGTTAATGCTGCTTCTTCAAGTGTCGTTATACCCCGGGCAACCTTGCTCGCAGCATCATCCTTTAGCGTCCGTAATTTCCCTGCCCTTCTCGCTTTCTTTGTGATTTCCTGTGCTGTTTCTCCTTCCAGGATCATCTGCTGAATCGTTTCATCATTGAGTAAAACCTCAAATATTCCGGTCCGTCCCCTGTAACCTGTATTCAGGCACTGTGGGCAACCTCTGCCTCTCTGAAAATTGGCATTCTCCACTTTGTCAAGTCCCCAGGCAATTAGAGCTTCTTCAGGAGGCCTGTATGATTCTGTACAATAGGGACAGTTAGTCCTTATCAGACGCTGGGCAAATGATACTAATAAAACTGAAGAAACAAGAAACGGTTCTATTCCCATATCGGTCAGTCTTGTTATGGCCCCTGCAGCATCATTTGTGTGCACGGTACTCAAAACCTTGTGCCCTGTCAAAGCCGCCTGTGTTGAAATCCCCGCTGTTTCAGCATCCCGAATCTCACCTACCATAATAACATCAGGGTCCTGACGAAGTATTGATCTCAATCCGCCCGCAAATGTCATACCGGCCTTCCGGTTGAGTTGAATCTGACGTACCTTCGCCATCCTGTATTCCACCGGATCTTCCAGGGTAATAATATTAATATCCGGCTGATTAATTTTTTTCAATATAGAATAAAGACTTGTACTTTTACCGCTTCCCGTGGGTCCGGTGCTCAGGATCATTCCGTAAGGCCTGGCTATAAC
>DFBI01000213.1 GCA_002367335.1 Syntrophaceae bacterium UBA3084
AGTCATCTACTGTTATGATAAGACAGGACGGTACGAAACTGATGATTTACAATCCAGAATCCAGCGATATGATTGCCGAGCACGATATTTGCGAGGGCAAAGGGCATATCATAAAAAATACAAACCATTATCGTGATCATCGAAAACGCATAAAGGATCTTGAAGAGGATATAACCGGGATTGTTGGAAATGAGCTTGGGCAAAAGCTTTGTACTGTTTTAAAGGCTTCATCTCCTAAAATCTACAGAGATCAGTTCACAGGATTAATCAAAGTTATAAAACAGCATTCTGACAAACAGGATATCGATAATCCCCTTGGCCTATTGGTTGAGAGACCCCGTCTTACAGTTACGTTCATAAGAGACTATCTGGAGGCTTTTTATAGCAACAGGGAACATATGTCCTTCTCATGGCCGGATAATCAAGATCGTTGCTTCGATGCATTGAGCAGGTATAGTATAGTGTCGATATCAGGATCTCACAACAAGGAGGTTACAGCGCATGAACACACTTGAAACAGTCATAAATAAATATAACTCTCTGCGCTTTAACTCCATCGCAGAGTCTCTGGAAATGCTGGTCAGCCAGGCTGAAGACAATGAAACCTCTTATCTGCAGTTCGCGGATATGCTTGCAAGCCATGAGCTGAGTAAAAGGGATGAAAACAGAGTTAATCTCAACATGAAGCGGGCCGGGTTCCCAGTTAAAAAACAGATTGAAGAGTTTGATTTTGTATCCCAGACTACTATTACAAAAAAACAGATCAATCGGCTGCTTGATTTTTCTTATATCGACAACCGTGAAAATATCGTTTTTATCGGGCCTCCTGGTGTCGGCAAAACTCATCTGGCCATCGGTATCAGCTACAAATCGGTCCATGCCGGATACAAGGTTCTGTTTACTACAGCCCTGGAACTGATTGAGATGCTTGATCTTGCTGAAGCAAAAGGAGAATTGAAAAAGAGAATCAATACAATATCAAAGTTCGACACACTTGTAATTGATGAGCTGGGATATCTGCCTATGAACAAACAAAGCATGTTCAATTTCTTCCAGCTGATAAATGCTCTGTATGAGTATCGCTCTATTATCATCACTACAAACAAGGACTTTACGAACTGGGGTGACTTTTTCTTTGATGACAATGTAGCCGTTCCGATTGTAGACCGCATTATCCATCATTCACATATTTTTATGATGGGCGGAGAAAGCTATCGGCTGAAACAAAAAATTAACATAAACTAAGGCAGGGGGTGGGTCAGTTTTATTGTCCGCTACTGGGTCAGTTTTATTGTCCATTGACAGTTGTCAAAAATGCGCGGCATTAGAATATTCCTTTAAAATAACTGAGAAAAAATTTGATTGTTTCTCCGGCATTCACTTCTGATGTGTACTCCATGGCATATATAAAACCGTAGAACAGGAAATGCAAGGAATTTCAATAACTCATATAATTCTTATTTGACTTATCTCCTATTTGTGGTTAGCTTCAAGCCATGACTACGAATCTCAACTCTGATCTGCTGATTGTTGCCGAAGGCTTCGCGCCGGCAACAACGTTGGCATTCGGGCCAAATGTGTGAAGGACATCTTTATGAACACTATCGGGGCTTTGACCAGTAGCTTTTTTTGCCCCTTCCGTGGGGTTGTATGATTCCTTCTTTTTTCATGTCTCGCAGTACTCTCCGGAAGGTCGATTCGGGGACGTTGGGGAATGTTTCTCGTATCATTGCGATGGTAAATTCGATGGGAAATTCGTTTTCTATGCTCTCTCTTAGATCATAATAGCTGCCTCCGCTCGTTTCAGGCGTTTTCCCGTAGCGTGTCAAGACTTCGGAGACTTTATGGTGAGGTATGTCTTCTTGATGGGCCGTGGTTGATGTGAAGAACTGGAAGGTCCATTCCCGGGCAAGCTTGCGGTTTCCGGCAAAGACAATTGATAAATTTGGGTGAAAGGCATGTAACTCAGCGATTGCTTTTGATGTAAAGGCTGGAGGATAGTATTTCATCTTGCCGGGATTCAGAAAATCGGAGTAGTTGGCTTCAATTACCAGGGCGGTATGACGGTACGCCTCAAGCTCGCTCAACTGCTGGTGGAAGATAGACATCCTGCCGAATTCGGCTAAGAGATTATCAAGGGTCTTTCTCTCCACCAATGCCACGATTCTGTTGTCTTCTTTTAATGCGTAGTCGCCGACAGGAAGCGGCTCTCTCTCAACAGTGCTGGTGGGGAAACGCCATGGATATCGTTCACCAGAGTCGATTGCGATTGTGAGTTCGCTCTTCGTATAAGTCGAAAGTTTGACCCTGGGTTTTCGTTCTTTCAGACCCCGCTCGGTACGCCAGAATATCTGTTCGTATTCGCCCTCCCTGGATTTATACTTTTTAGTGAGGAAAAGAAAATCGCACCGTTTGTTCTTAGGTCTGTCGAGGACGACAGCGAGCCGTTTGCCGTAACGTCTGAGAGAAACGACGGGTACCCGCTCAATTTCTTCAATAATCCAGCGTAACCCGTCATCCTCTTCCCGCATACAGAACACATGTCCCTTCTGCCCTGGCCATCTTTCCTGCACTCGCAGACGGAGGAGCGTCCTTCCGTCCTGCCGGATGGTCAGGAGATAGGGGAACTTAATGTCGTCTATCGATTCCAGTATCCAGAGTGTGTTCATCATAGTATATCGATTATGTTTCCCTTAATATTTTCTCAAAGGTTTTAAGAAACTCTTTTCTCTCAGAGGATAGATCAAATTCCTTCAGCCATTCTTGTATATACCGGATGTCGATGTCGGGATTTTTTAGAAGAACAGTCCTCACATCCTCAATATCTCTGGGTCTGCCTGCGAAGATTTTATGGATTATAAGATCTTCAATCGATGCAAAATTGATCTCCTGATCCAGTATCTTTACCTTTTTTGACCTTTTAATCGCTTCCGTTTCATACGTTGTGAATGAAAAGATGAAATCTATTCTTATACCGGTGGTTTCATCTAAGGCTGGCAGTACCATTGTTTGCCTGACGAATGATTCTGTGTCTTCAGGGAGTGGTTTGAGGGTAAGTTCTTGTAAAATGGCAAGAAGTTTATCAAGATGGTCTGTGTTTACACCCAGAGTAACGTCAATATCTCTTGTAAGACGAGGTTCTCCGTAGAGCAATAAAGCCTGCCCCCCGATGATCATGTAGGGAAGGTTATGTTTGTTGAGAGACGCACCTATTCTGGAAAGGATTTTTTCAAACATGAATTGAGTACCTTCGCGATTCTTACATCCACATCTATTTCCTCTAATGGGTCTTTGGGAGGAAGAATGCCGAGTCTAAGCCCTTCATTCCACATAGCTGTAAAGAGCTTCATGGAGTGTTCAAAAGTCAGTTTCCCTTCTTCTCTGATAAAGCTGTCCTCGAATTTTCTGAATAGTGCAGGGTCTTTTATCATTTTTATTTTCCAATTTTACAAAGTCTCGGTAAACGCTTTTAATTTTTTCATATCTTTATCGAAGGAAACAACGACCTTAGCAGGAGATGATCTCGCTGCGAGGATACAATCTATGATATCGGCATTTGAGTTTTCGTATTTTAGCAGAGCATATAGGATCTCCGACCTGTCAGGATTTGCAATGCCGGAAAAATTTAATATCCTGCTTAACTTGTCTACAATCTCGGGCTTTGGAATCTGGTAATATTTGTCCATCACATAGATGCATTCAACAATAACAACATCCAATATCTCGGCCTTTTTTACCCCTTTAGAAACATCAAGCATAAGGGCTTCCGCTTTAGGACTGAATTCTGCGTAATCATCTAATAGATATCTGATGATAATATTAGTATCAATTAGATAGACCTTCTCCGGCAGCTTCATCTGCAACTTTCTCCTTAATTTTTCCCCTTATTTCATTCAGAGGAACATATTCCCTGGCATATTTTTTAAGACTTCCCGCCAGAATATCTGCCCGTGATCCAGGAATCCCTTTAAGCTTAACGTCACCCTCTTCAACTAAAAACAATACTCCACCCTCTTTTTCTATCTTTAATTTTTCCCTTATAGGCTTGGGTATCGTTACCTGACCCTTTTTTGATATTTTAGCGTACATTTTGTCACCTCACCTACTATACTAACATTCCCTACTTTTTTATATATCTTTACTTGTAATCTTTGTCAAACTAAATCTCACCAATAATTTCCTTCCGTTCTCCTAAGTAAAGACCGAGTAGATAGGGCTTCTGGGACAGAAAGGCCATCGCATCACTCTTTATCTCTTCTTCAGCATAGGCAATGCTATAGCGCCAGGTCTGGTAGTCAAAGGTGATGCTCCGAGCAAAATAAAGGGGCTTGAGGACGTTGATGATCTCTCTTCTTGACTCCTCCGTACCTCTGCCGAACAGATAAAGAAGAGAATAGACAATCTGAGACCATAGCATGATGTCTATATTGTAATTGTCCATCAAGAACATACCATGGACCTTCTGGTAGCAATATGGGCTCACGTGCCATTTAACGAGTTCATGATATTTTTTATATTCCTCTCGACAATTCTCCTTAAGCTTCAAGACATCAATTTTGAATGATTGTGGTTCCAGCATCTTCTGCAAACCGTAACACTCAACCTGGCGGATCTCTGTCTGCCACAGGGTCTCCTGGCTCGGTTGCAACCAGGCCTCCAGCCATTTTTCTTTATTCGCAACTATAGTAGCAAAAAGTGTATAGATGACTTCTTCAAACATCTGACCAAGCTTAGGGGCACTGGCATTGTGAATCTTGGTTCCCAGCCCCGCCTGGCAGACCTTGAAGCCACCGAACAGGGCATTGAGACTCATAAAGATGTCGATTCCGTACTGCCGTGTCATATCACTCCACGGCTGTTCCAGCCAGTAAGAACAAAGCCTCGGAGAGAAGGCAAAATCACCACCTATAGGTTGGCGTAAATCGAAACCTGTCAGGGAAAAGACGAGAGGATAACAGAGGTGATTCGTGATAGTCCCATCGAACTGGTGCCTCGAATAGAGAGGAGTCACGAAATCGGAACCGTTCCGGATGGGATATCCGAGATACTTTATCCACTCCGGCTCGATAGAACGAAGGTCTGCATCAACAACAATAGCAACCTTAACATCCGCCTCCCTGCAAAAATTGAAGAAGTTCCAGAAATTGTTTCCTTTCCCCTTAACTCCCTCGTCTGTGGTGATGTATTTCTTGGGAACAGGGGTCTCGACGGAGAGAAATGCCCCCTTAGTGTCATCGGGGCTGTGGTTGTCACAGTTGACAATAATGCTTCTTGCGTCAGGAAAATACTCGGAAAGACCTTTCCCTGCCATTTTGGCAACATGGCCGATTGTTTTTGATTCGTTATAAGATGGAATGCCAACGGCCACATCGTATTTCTCGCCCATATCTTTGTCTTCTTTCCAATTCCTGGATTTTTCAACAATGATAGATTTTCTGTCCCATGGCTGTGTTATGCTCACGGTTACTGTGCAGACATCTTCAACTTGAGCGCAGTCTTTACAATCTTTACAGCGGTATCGATACTAACATTTGCGGTATTTATCACAAGATCGTAATGCATGGGATCTGAGCAGTCGACATGGAAGTACTTTCTCACAAAGGCCATCCTGTCAGACTCCGCATTTATTACACATCGCCTTGCCTCTTCTTCAGAGACACCGAACTCACGTGATATATTCTTAACCCTCATCTCCAGCGGGGCAACGACCCTAACCTTGAGGGTTTTATCAGGTTGGAGGATAAAATTCGCCCCCCTGCCCAATATCACCGCGCGACCATGTTTTCCTATAGTTGCTATAACCTTTATGAGGTGACTCAGATATTCATAATCCCAGAGGTGCCGTTCTCTTTCAAGGGCCTGTACAAGCTCATCCAGAATGGAACGTCCCTTCTCATCCAGAGTCCTGATCACTCTTTCACTCATGTTAGCACTTTTTGCCACTTCATCAATTATTTTACTACCGAACATATCAAGATTCAGTTGTTTAACAAGTTGACTGGCTACCATTCGGCCTTCACTGCCGGGCTCTCTTGAAACTGTTATCACAGGAGGTAGTGGCTCCTTTTTACTCTCCTTATCCATAATGCGCCACTTGCGAAACTGCTCTTCGACCAACTTTTCAACCGATAGCGGTGAACGTGATTTAGCATTCATAAGATCTCTCCTTCTATTTCTTGATTGTCTTTTTTTAGAATTGAGAATATACAGAGAAGTAATTTGCTAATCAAGCAAAAAATCATTTTATATCTTTGACATAGCTGAAACTTATTTTTTAACACGGGTGATATACTCTCCGGTACGCGTATCAACCCTGATTTTTTCTCCTTCTTCGATAAATGGAGGTACTAATATCCGGTAATCGGTTTCCAGGATAACAGGTTTGGTATTCCCCGATACTGAATCACCTTTAACCCATGGATCGGCCTTGACAACCATAAGATCGACAAAATTGGGAAGGGTAACTCCAAGCGCCCTGTCCTCAAAAAAGAGGGTCTCTACCTCTAAATTATCAATAAGGAAATCCCCGGCATCCCCCACTTGCTCTGCGGTCAGAAAAACCTGTTCGTAATTTTCCAGATCCATAAAGCAGTATTTGTCCTCCTCGGAATACAGGTACTGCATCCTTTTCTCCTGTAGATTGGCCGGCTGGAATGTATCTGCTGACCGGAAGGTACGATCAAACTGGCTTCCGTTTATCATGTTACGCAGTTTACACTTATACAGGGCCTGCCCCTTACCTGGCTTTGAGAAGAAAAAATCAACAATAATGTAAGGTTCACCATCAATTTGAATCTTTAAACCTTTTTTCAAGTCACTGGCATTATACATACGATCACTCCAATCTGTTTTTATATGAAATTTCTCCAACTCCCACTTTAAAAAAGAAGAGCTTTGTACAATACCCATATTGTCATTGCGAGTGAAGCGAAGTAATCTCATAACATATTGATACTTCATAAGATTGCCACGGCTGTTCCCTCACTTCGTTCGGGACGCCTCGCAATGACCAAAATTGCAGTTTTGCAAAAGTCTCAAAGGAAGAGCTTTATAATCTTCTAAAGAGCTTTCTTAATCTATTTGAAATGTTATGTCAAAAAAATGTTGATCTCCTATTATGACAGTCTCGTAAAAAACTGAAAAAGGAGTTTCATTTTTTTCTTGACATCGGTACAAAGTTGTGGTTTTAGTACTTTTCCAATAAAGGATGGGGTTCTCCAAGTTATGATGGATAGATATAAGATCAATGCAAACACGAATTTTAACGGCTGGTTTAGTTATTATTATTTTGCACTGGTCTGCCCATCGAGCAGGAGGTCCTGAAATAAATTAAATAAGGCAATTCAGGCCATGGGTAGATCGAAAGGTTCTACACCATGGCTTTTCTTTTTTTAGGTTCGGGTCATGGTGGCTATCTTCACCATGGCCTTTTTGTTTTTGAAGGAAAAACAGGGGGTGGAAAAATGATCATCGTAATGAAAAGAAATGCGACGGAGGCACAGATTGACCATGTTATCAGGTGGGTTAAGTCGGTGGGTTACAGGTCACACCCGTCCCACGGGGTTGAACGGACAATCATAGGTGTAGTTGGAGACGACAGGGACAAAGAACACTTAAAGTACGCAGAATCTCTCTCCGGCGTAGAAAAGACAATGCCGATTTTGAAACCATACAAACTGACAAGTCGTGAAGCAAAAGAAGGGAATACTGTCATTCAGATAAGAAATATTGAAATCGGTGGGCCGGAATTTATCGTCATGGCCGGTCCCTGCTCAATCGAAAGTGAAGAACAACTGATGGAAAGCGCCTACATCGTCAAAAAGGGAGGAGCTGACATACTCAGGGGAGGGGCATTCAAGCCGAGAACTTCTCCATACAGTTTCCAGGGGATGGAAGAAGAAGGCTTGAAGCTTCTAAAAAAGGCCCGTGAGGCGACCGGTATGCCTGTCGTTACGGAGGTCCTGAATACTACTGACGTAGATCTGGTGGAAGAGTATGCTGACGTCCTGCAGATTGGGGCACGAAATGTGCAGAACTTTGCCCTTTTAAAAAAGGTGGGGGGCGTTGGAAAACCGGTACTATTGAAGCGGGGAATGATGACTACCATCGAAGAGTTGCTCATGTCGGCAGAATATATCATTTCTTCGGGGAATAATGACGTCATACTCTGCGAGCGGGGTATCCGCACATTTGAAACAGCAACACGAAATACCCTTGACATCAGCGCGGTACCTGTTCTGAAGGAGTTGACCCATCTACCTGTTATTGTTGATCCTTCTCACGCAGCCGGTCACTGGAAATACATCATTCCCCTATCACGAGCGGCTGTAGCCGTGGGGGCGGACGGAATCATGGTTGAAGTTCATCCAGAACCTGAAAAAGCCTTCTCGGATGGAATGCAATCGCTCAAACCGGAAAAGTTTTATCAACTTATGGAGGAAGTAAAGACCCTCGAAAAAATAATGAGAACAGATATACAGGTGATACAATGAATAAAATAAAAGTAAATCTTGATAAAAAAATATCAGCCTCATATGAGATCTGTATAGGCCAGAATATAATTGATCGCATTGAGATGATCATTGCCAAAAATAATTGTGCTTCTCGATATGTCATTGTTACAGACTCCAACGTATCCACTCCACATGGAGAAAAGTTTTTAACAACTCTCAAAGCAATGGACATTGATGTTGATATGATAGAACTTCCCGATGGAGAGGCTTCAAAAAATATCGATACCGTGCTCAATATCGCTAAAAAGCTGATAAAAATGGGTGTTGACAGAAAATCGGCCCTGATAGCACTGGGTGGCGGTGTTGTGGGCGATATGGTCGGGTTTGTTGCATCCATATACATGAGAGGTATCCCATACTACCAGATTCCAACTACCCTTCTGGCCCAGGTGGACAGCAGTATAGGTGGAAAGACAGCAATAGACCTACCCGAGGGGAAGAACCTGCTGGGGACGTTTTACCAGCCGAAAGGGGTATTCATTGATTTATCGTTCTTGAATACACTGCCATCTCGTGAATTCAAAAACGGCATGGCGGAAATCATCAAATATGGAATAATTGATGACACTGATCTGTTCAGTTTGCTGGAGAGCGAGGTGAAAGCAATCAGTGACAGGGATATGGCACTGCTTTTGACAATCATCGAAAAATCATGCAGAATAAAAAAGCGCATTATCGAAATTGATGAAAAAGAAACCGGGCTTCGCCGTATTCTCAACTTCGGCCATACAATCGGCCATGCGATTGAGGCACAGTCAGATTACTCCATTTCCCATGGGGATGCTATATCAATAGGCATGGTAGCCTCGGCTAAGATATCGGAAAAATTGAAATACCTGCCCTCTAAAGACAGGCAAAGGATAGAAAGTCTGATAAGGGCCTTCGGTCTTCCCCACCGTATACCCATGTCTCTCAGCACAGAAGGGATATTATCGCGGCTGAAAGCCGACAAGAAAAAAGAGGATAATATTATCAAATTTGTACTGCTAAAGAAGCTCGGTATGCCTTTTATCAACGGCGGTGTGCCGGAAGAAATAATTCAAGAAACAATCGTGGAATTGAAAGACCGGTGAGGAATCAACAAATGGCTGTAAAATCTTTAAAAAAACTCAGAGGTGAATTGCAGAAGAAGGATAAAATAATCATCAGACTCCTCAACGAAAGGGCAGAACTGGCCGTTGAAGTGGGAAAGATAAAAGATGAACATGGTTTGAATGCTCGCGATCCCTCACAGGAAAGCAAGGTTTATGACCATCTGACAAAAGTAAATGAGGGGCCACTATCGGAGGAGGCCCTCAAAAATATCTTCAGGGAGATCATCTCCTCTTCCCGTGCCATGCAGGCACCAACAACGGTAGCATATCTGGGGCCTGAGGCAACATTCGCCCACCTGGCCGCTCAATCACATTTCGGAAAAAGTGTTAATTTTTCCCCTCAATCCACTATTTCTGATGTGTTTAATGAGGTCGAAAGGGGGAGAATACATTATGGAGTCGTGCCTGTAGAAAATTCTTCAGAGGGCTCCATCAATCTTACGCTGGACAGATTAATCTCAACCCCTTTAAATATTCGTGCTGAGATTTTTCTGAGGATTAACCATTTTCTGCTATCCACGCGTAAAAAAATAGATGAAATAAAAAAAGTCTATTCTCATCCGCAGGCCTTATCCCAGTGCCAGGACTGGCTGCGTAAAAACCTGCCTCATTGTTCTCTCTTCGAAGTGGAAAGCACAGCAGCAGCCACCCGGAGGGTTTTGGAGGACAAAGAGGGCGCCGCTATAGGAAGCAACCTGGCCGCATCCACCTATGGCCTTATGATCATCGCAGAGGAGATCGAAGACAATTCCTCCAACACAACACGATTTCTGATAATCGGGAAAGGCGGAAATGAACCATCAGGAAGAGACAAGACCTCTATCCTTTTAGGAACACCCCATGCACCGGGCGCCCTGTATAACTCCTTAGAACCTTTTGCCAGGGAACAGATCAATCTTATGAAGATTGAATCCCATCCGATGAAGGACAGGATGTGGGAATATCTGTTCTTTGTGGATTTTGACGGACATTCAGAGGATGATAAAATAAAGAAGTGCCTGGAAGATTTGAAGAGCCGGACGTCTTTTATCAAAGTATTGGGCTCTTATCCAAGGGGGGAGGTAAAGTAAGCGTCTGTCATGATTTGCATTCCAATTATCGCCAGTACCAATGAAGAGGCATTATTGAAGATGGAAAGAAGTTCCGCTCTGTCTGATGTTATAGAGCTTAGAATCGATTCTATCAGAAACGTAGATCTGAGTAAATTGATCAGTGCCAAAAGTGTAGGGGCATATAGAAATACGTCCATAATAATAACAAACAGGAAAAGGAACGAAGGTGGAAAATTCGAAGGCAGCGAAGGGGAAAGAGTTACTCTCTTGAAAGAGGCTATAGAGCTGGGAGCTGATTTTGTTGATATCGAGTTAAGTACGGAAAATGCGCTGATAGAAGAATTATTGCTAACAATACGTAATCATGATAATAAAACTAAACTAATTGTCTCTCATCATGATTTCAACGGTTCACCAACCGATAAGTTATTAAAAGACAGGTTCAATGAGTGCCTTAAAGCCGGCGCCGATATCGTGAAGCTAATTACATACGCCAACTCCATGGAAGACAATCTCAGGGTGCTAAACCTTATATCTTATGCCAAAAGAAAAGATAAGGAAATAATAGCCTTCTGTATGGGAAACCTCGGGCGGATCAGCAGAGTTATGGCACCCATTCTCGGCTCTTATCTCTGTTTCGCTTCCCTGGAAAAGGGAGATGAATCTGCCCCGGGCCAGATGACCGCCAGCGAGATGAAGCAAATCTTCAGGATTTTAAGATGAAAATATTTGCCCTTTTTGGAAATCCAACAGGACAGAGTCTCTCTCCATTGATGCACACTGCCGCCTATTCAAAAATGGGAATCGATGCCCGCTATGTCCCTTTCTGTGTGGAAAATTTAGAAGACGCAGTCAGGGGAATCAGGGGATTAAATATCTGTGGGGTCAGCGTAACCATCCCGTTTAAAACCACCGTTATGAAATATCTGGATGCGCTGGACGACAGTGTGCTCAAGATCGGGGCTGCAAATACTATCTTAAACCGGGATGGAAGATTGACAGGCCATAATACCGACTGGATGGGGCTCACTATTGCCCTGAAAGAATCCATTGAAATTGAGGGAAAGACCTTTATCATTCTGGGTGCAGGGGGTACTGCAAGATCCACAGTATATGCTATACTGAAGGAAGGGGGCATCCCGATAGTCCTGAACAGAACAATAGAAAAAGGTGAAAAGCTGGCCTATGAATTTGGATGCGAGTTTTATCATATAGATGATATAGGGAAGATCAAGGCGGACTGCCTGATCAACACTACACCGGTGGGTATGATTCCGGATACCGAAAAATCACCGATCAAGAATAATATACTTTCAAATTTCAGATTTGTTGTGGATGTTATCTATAATCCCCTCAAGACAAAGCTTCTGAGAGATGCCGAAAAGGCAGGTTGTACTGTACTTTCAGGTCTTGGTATGTTTGTTTATCAAGGGGCAGAACAGATAAAAATTTGGACAGGGATGGAACCACCAAGGGAGTTCATGAAACAGGTCGTTTTTGAAAGATTAAATGGAAATTAAGCCACTCAAAAATCTGAATGCAGAAGTTTTGATCCCCGGCTCAAAGAGCTACACCCAGAGGGCTTTGATCATAGCATCCCTCGCTCATGGGAAATCTTTTCTGCGAAACTATCTGATATCCGAGGATACAGGATATTTGACCGAAGGACTCCGTTCTTTGGGCTCAGAGATCCTGACAACGGATGAAGATATTATCGTCACTGGAACCGGTGGAAATATAACCAATCCCAGAAAGGAAATTTATCTTGGAAACAACGGTACCGCCATGAGATTTCTTACCAGCATTGTATCCCTGGGGAAAGGAGAGTTTGCCCTTGGCGGAGACAGTCGACTCTGCGAAAGACCGATAAAACCACTTCTTGATGCTTTGAGGGCGCTGGGAGTTGATGCCCACAGCAAGAATAAAAACGGCTGTCCTCCTGTTATCATAAATGCAAACGGAATCCACGGCGGCAGCGTGACCTTCACCAATGTGGAAAGCAGCCAGTATATCTCTTCTATTCTGATATGTGCTCCCTTTGCCGGAAGGGATACAGAAATAAAATTACAGGGGAGTATGGTTTCTTTCCCCTACGTTGATATGACAATCGAGACGATGAAAGAATTCGGCGTGGAGGTTGTCAGTAAAGGCCAGGATCACTATATCATAAAAAACAATCAGCGATATGCCGGTCAGAGATACATGGTAGAGGGGGATGTCTCCAACGCCTCCTATTTCTTTATGGCTGCCGCTTTGTGTAAAGGAAAGGTAAGGGTTATGAATATCAACCCCGGAACCTTTCAGGGTGACATCGGTCTTCTTGATATCATTGAAAGGCTCGGCTGCACCGTAATAAGGGGAAATGACTGGGTAAAAGTAATAGGGAAAGAAATGAATAGAGGGGAATATGTATTCGACATGGGGAACATGCCCGATGTGGTACCAACGCTTGCGGTGCTGGCCGCCGTGAGGTCCGGGCGAACTGTTATCAAAAATGTTTCACATCTCCGATTAAAGGAGAGTGATCGAATAGCGGCGCTTGTGAACGAATTGAACAGAATCGGAGTCAGGGCTGAAGAGACAGATAACGGACTGATTATTGACGGAGGAAAGCCCCATGGTGCTGAGATAGAAACCTACAACGACCACAGGATAGCGATGAGCTTCGCCATGCTCGGCCTCGCCACATCAGGCATAAAAATCAAAAACAAAGAGTGCGTCAACAAATCCTTCCCCCTTTTCTGGGATGAACTGGAAAAACTCCAACGGGAAATCCAATAGTAGGAAACTGCACGGATGACTTTGAGACGGGAGCCCTCCGGGGATTCGGCAGACCCATTTCTCAGCTTCTTTACGGCCCTGAAGTCTCACTACTCGAAGTGGAAAGAGGGGAAGTGAGCCGAAGGCAGGCCTGATAACCATATCAAGGTGTCCGGGTTTATATAAAGCGACACCTCCCCAACCATAGCAGGAGATGCTATGGTCCAGTTTTAAAAGATATGGATCTAGGAGGTGTCGAATGAAAGTATATGCCGGAATCGATTTACATTCAACCAATAATTATATCGGTATCATCAACGATAAAGATCAACGGCTCTTTAAAAAACGACTGCCCAATAACCTGGATGTCATACTCTCAGCATTGGAACCGTTTCAACAAGACCTTCAAGGCATCGTTGTCGAATCCACCTACAACTGGTACTGG
>DFBI01000153.1 GCA_002367335.1 Syntrophaceae bacterium UBA3084
AAAAAATGCTGGATATAAAATTTGTTAGAGAAAATATCGATCTTGTCCGAAAAAAAATGGATGAGAGAGGTCAGAATATTAACTTGGATAAATTTGCGGAGCTGGATCGTCAAAGAAGATGTACACTCCAAGAGGTGGAAACTTTAAGAAGTGAGAGAAACAAAGTTTCCAGGGAGATTGGAAAACGAAAGCAGAACAAAGAAGACGCATCTGATCTCATTGCAAAGATGGGAGAGGTTTCCGCACGTGTAAAACAGCTTGACGAAACTCTTAAAGAAACGGAATCAAATCTCCAGGATTTGATCATGATTATTCCCAATATGCCCCATGAATCGGTTGTTTACGGGACAGGAGAAGAGGATAACCCTGTTGTCAGGACATGGGGGAAGAAACCGGAGTTTGATTTTGAACCGGAGCCCCATTGGGACATAGGGGAAAACCTGAATATTCTCGATTTTGGCAGGGGAGCAAAAATTGCCGGCGCCCGTTTTACCCTTTATCGGGGAGCGGGGGCCAGGCTGGAGAGGGCCCTCATCAATTTTATGCTCGATCTTCATACATCCGAACACGGCTACACCGAGGTTCTAACACCCTTTATGGTTAACAGCCAGAGTATGACGGGTACGGGGCAGCTTCCGAAATTTGAGGAGGATCTTTTCAAGATAACGGGAACGGATTATTATCTCATTCCGACGGCAGAGGTGCCGGTTACTAACATACATTACGGAGAGATCCTGGATGAAAAGGATCTTCCTCTGTATTATGTTGCCTGTTCCCCCTGCTTCCGCGCCGAGGCCGGATCTTACGGCAAGGACACAAGGGGACTGATCAGACAGCACCAGTTTAATAAGGTGGAGATGGTCAAATTTTCCAGGCCGGAAGTATCTTATGATGAGCTGGAAAAGTTAACCCTGAATGCCGAGGAAGTTTTGAAAAGACTTAATATTCACTACAGGACGGTTAATTTATGCACGGGAGATCTGGGGTTTTCTGCTGCAAAGACTTATGATATAGAGGCATGGTTGCCGGGGCAGGGCACGTATAGAGAGATATCTTCATGCAGTAACTTCGAGGATTTTCAGGCTCGCAGGGCAGGCATCAGATTCCGGCGTGAGGAAAGTTCTAAAGTGGAATTTGTGCATACGCTGAACGGATCAGGACTTGCCATAGGCCGAACGGTCGTTGCGATACTGGAAAACTATCAGCAGAAAGATGGCAGTGTCATTATTCCGGAAGCGCTAATTCCGTATATGAATGGAGTTGACAGGATAGTCCGGAATAAGTAAGATAAGCGATGTAAAACCGGAGGGATGGCCGAGAGGTCGAAGGCGGCGGTCTTGAAAACCGTTAACCGAAAGGTTCGCGGGTTCGAATCCTGCTCCCTCCGCCATATAATTTGAGTGATGAGCGAACAGTAATCGGGAATGACAAAACGACATAAATTCCGACGTGTCGGCATAGCGGAGCTTTTTACGAGTTTTCATCACCATTGAAGATTAAAAATTGGATACAGGTAGCGGAGAGATGGCTGAGCGGCTGAAAGCGATCGCCTGCTAAGCGATTGTACGCCCAAAAAGGTGTACCGGGGGTTCGAATCCCCCTCTCTCCGCCATATTTATATCTTGAGACCTGGTCTCATCTTGCGCCCATAGCTCAGCTGGATAGAGCGTCGGACTACGAATCCGAAGGTCGAAGGTTCGAATCCTTCTGGGCGTACCAGCAAGATCAAGGACTTAACTGTTTTCGGTTGAGTCCTTTTTTGTGTTTGTGTCTATTGGCGGATTTACAAGTTCTCTTGACGGGCGAAAAATTAAACCGGACAAAATGAAAAATTAAACCGGACAAAATACATCGGTTGGGTAAAGGGCGCAAAAATCCCGCTCAGTTCTAACTTCGATGATTGCAGAGCAAAACTGACAGGAATAAAATAATTATTTTATTACGCTGGCAACGCCCTCCCTGGGATAGTTATTTATATGGGTTTTTAGAATATAAATAACCTGATTTTCCACCGTTCTCAGTTCATCTTCTGCTAACTTTTCCGTTTGTTTCAAGACTTCAACATGCTTACCAAATTCAATTGTGAGGCTTGTATTTTCGCTCTCAGGGCTTTCTTTCTCTTTTTTGATACTTTGGGTTGTTCCACCATCGGCTATCTTATTCTGAGCCTCTTTTTTGGTTTTCTTGGCCTCATTCGCTCGTTTGGCCATACATGATGCGCAATAGGGTGAATTCTTAGATATTGGGGGCTTTAGCCCGCAATCTTTACATAATTTAATGCTTTCCATAATAATTTTTTGTCCCTGCTCACACGCTACGCATTCAAGATATATCGGATTGCCAGGCTTTTCGAGATTAGCCTTTTGTCGGGCAATGCAGGTCGCTTTTGGCATGCGAGCGTGCATTTTTTTACATTCAAAATAACCAGAATTATTGATAAATTCCTTTGTCTCAGCCATATTATAGGGTAACGGTAGTTGCCGACATGAAGGGTTAAAGACCCCTGGCGGGCAGCAACTACCCGGCACCCTCAAGCCGTTGGAGTTTCCCGCCACATTTAAGGTGAGGGTAATGGTAGTTGCCGACATGGGGGTTCAAAGGCCCTGGCGGGCAGCAACTACCCGGCACCCTCAACCGGAGGTAACCCCGCCGAGTTTATCAGTTTTTCTTCGCGGCTT
>DFBI01000164.1:0-7028 GCA_002367335.1 Syntrophaceae bacterium UBA3084
GAGTCCCTTTCCAAAAGTGACCTCATGGCATTTTGAATAGCCTTTTCTGCCAGACCTCCCAGATATAATAGATTTTCCTTGATTTCCTGAAGTTCCCTGTCGTAAATTTTACTGGTATGTTCTTTTCCGTCCATTTTTTCTCCCGTCTGCGTTTTTTAACCGAATCTCCCCGTGATATACTCTTCTGTTTGTTTCACATCCGGTGTTGTAAAGAGCTTTTCAGTGGGATTGTATTCTATTAGCTTTCCTAAATAGAAAAATCCGGTATAGTCTGAAATCCTCGCAGCCTGCTGCATGTTGTGGGTTACAATGATAATAGTATATTCCTTTTTTAACTCCTCAATCAGTTCCTCAATCTTTGCCGTTGAAATAGGATCCAGCGCCGACGTAGGCTCATCCATCAGAAGAACATCCGGTTTCATGGCCAGCGCCCTTGCAATACAGACCCTTTGCTGCTGCCCGCCGGAGAGCATCATGGCAGACTGATTCAGTATATCCTTTACCTCATCCCACAGAGAGGCCTGTTTGAGACTCTGTTCCACCAAGGCTTCCAATTCACTCTTATCTTTTACTCCGACAAGTTTCGGCCCATATGAAATATTGTTAATAATTGATTTCGGGAAGGGATTCGGCTTTTGAAAGACCATACCGATTCTTCTTCGGATCTCAACCGGGTCAACATCGGGGTCATAGATATTTCTGTCTTCAAATACAACTTCTCCCTCTACGCGGGTCCCATCTATGAGGTCGTTCATCCTGTTGAGCAGTCGCAGGAGCGTCGATTTACCACATCCGGACGGGCCGATAAGAGCGGTAACTTTGTTCTTTTCGAAATCCATTGTAACATCTGTGAGCGCCTTGAATTCCCCGTAATAAAAATTTACCCTTTTTACTTCTATTATATTATCACTGAGCACCGTTACCACCTTTTTTTCTTCCTGATATAACTTCTCATAATGATCGCAATCAAATCAATGCCTAAAACAAGAGCAACGAGTACCAGTATTGTTCCGTATTGAATGGGCCTGGTCTCCTCAATATGCGTGCCTGCTGTCGCCAGCACATAAACATGATAGGGAAGCGCCATCACCTCGTCAAAGATAGACGTGGGAAGTTTGGCCGTAAAGAAAGCCGCCGCCGTAAACATTATGGGGGCCGTTTCTCCTGCCGCACGCCCGATACCGAGGATTGAGCCTGTCAGGATTCCGGGCAGCGCATTGGGCAGAACAATCCTCAGGATGGTCTGCCATTTGGAAACACCAAGTCCCAGGGATGCTTCTCTGAATGTTTGCGGCACTCCTTTAAGCGCTTCTTCGGAAGCCCCGATAATCGTAGGTAAGATCAGAAAACCGAGAGTTAATGCCCCTGAAAGGATACAGGAACCAAATTGAAGGAAAACCACAAACAAACCCAGGCCAAATAAACCGAAAACAACGGATGGAACTCCCGCCAGACAGTTTACCCCGATCCGTATTAATCTGATGACAGGACCCTGTTTTGCGTATTCACTAAGATATATGGCTGAGACAACCCCAAGGGGCAGGGCGATAATAATCGCGCCGGCAGTCAGGTAAAAAGTCCCCAGTATAGCCGGCATAATGCCCCCCTTAGTCATGGAATCTCTCGGAGGAAGGGTAAGAAAATCCCAGCCGATTGCACCTATTCCATTCATAAATATATACACAAGGAACGCTCCTATGGATAGCGCTATGATGAAAGCGGAGAATCGAATAGTGACAAAAAATACATTTTGTTTAAAATAACGCCATTTCATAGTGTGGCAGAACCCACCTCTTTGAATTTATTGGATATATAATCAGCGATCAGGTTGAAAAAGAGTGTCATAAAAAACAGAACAATCCCCGTGGCAAAGAGCGCGTAATAATGATCACTTCTGAAAGGGGCCTCTCCCATCTCTGCTGCGATGCTTGCCGGCATGGGTCTCACGGAATCAAAGATACTTTCCGGTATGGCGGCTGCGCCCCCTGCCACCATAAGAACAACCATGGTTTCTCCGATGGCCCTTGCCATTCCCAGTATAACGGCGGTTGAAATTCCCGACAACGCTGCGGGGACAACAACCCTGGCAATAGTTTCAAATTTCGTCGCACCGAGGGCATAGGACGCCTCTTTAAATTCCTGTGGCACGGAATAGATGGCATCTTCAGAAATACTTGAAATAGTTGGAACCGCCATGATGGACAACATGATAGATGCATTCAAAATATTCAGCCCTGTGGGTAAACCAAAGGTATTTTGAAGCCACGGAGCAAGCACGGCCATGCCGAAAAAACCGAGAACAACTGAGGGAAGCCCGGCAAGGAGTTCAATAACGGGCTTAAAGATTTCCTTTACGAGGGATGGAGCAATCTCCGCAACATAGATTGCCGAAAGAACACCCAGAGGAACTGCGATAAGTGAAGCAAAAAATGTTACGACAAGTGAACCGATAATGAGTGACCATATCCCGAAAGAAGGTGAATCATATGTGGGATACCACTCCAGGCCAAAGATAAATTCTCTGACGGATACAACCTTGAATATGGGAAACCCTTCTTTAAAAAGAAATACAACAATCAACCCAAGAACAAATATGGAAACCAGGGACAACAGGAAAAAGATGTTTTTTATAATTTTTTCTTTAAGTTTTCTTGTCATGTAACTACTCAGGTGGATAGGTTGTAGGCTGAAGACTGTTAGGAAAAAGCGGTGATACTGCGAATTTTGAAGGCATGTCTGGCACAAAAATCCACCGTTTCTCCGCCAAAGCACCACAATTACGCTCTTTTGACCCCCTCAGCCTTCAGCCTTTTATCTTTCTTAATACAGCGGAATATACCCTTCTTTTTTTACAATCTCCTGCCCCTTGAGACTTAGAACATAATTGATGAAATCTGCAACTGTCCCTTTCGGCCAGCCGTTGGTAAACATGAAAAGGGGTCTTGCTATAGGATATGTTCCCGATAAAGCATTGGCGACAGTGGCCTTTATGCCGTCAACCTCCAGCGCTTTTACACTTCTGTTCATATAACCGAGTCCTATATAGCCGATGGCATATCTGTTTTTCGATATCGCCTGGGCAACCGCGCCATTCGATGCCTGCATTTGAGCCATGGGCATTACTTTAGCCTTATGGAGCACCTTTTTGTTCCAGATCTCATAAGTCCCCGAACTGGTGTCCCTGGATACAACGATAATCTTCATATCCTTTCCGCCAACTTCCTTCCAGTTTTTGATTTTCCCCTGATAAATGAGACTCATCTGTTCGATGGAAAGATTATTCACGGGATTGTCCGGATGAACAATCGGAACAATCGCGTCAATGGCAACACGATGGGGAACGGGAAAAACTCCTTTTCCCATGGCCATTTTAATTTCCTTACCTTTTATAAAACGTAAAGCATCGGCAATATCCGTCGACTTGTCTATCAGCGCTTTGATCCCATTGCCCGACCCACCGCCGGATATGGATATGTTGACTCCGGGATGACTCCCCATATAGGCCTCGGCCGCTGCCTGTGCCACGGGAAGAACAGTAGTTGAGCCCTTGATAACAATGGTGTCGCCCGCAAGACCGGCATTAACACCCACAAAGGCAAGACACATAAAACTTAACAATAATACTTTAATCATTCTAATCATACTCATCATCCTCCTTAATCCTTTTTTAATTTTTTAATGTGAAGGAAGATACAACATGAATGTTACAGTTTGATGACAGATTAATGAAGGTTTTATTAAATTGCGAAGTTTTAAAGAAGATGCACTCGTAAAAAGTCGAAAAACACCATTTCCCGTCATTCCGGCGGAAGCCGGAATCCAGTCTTTTCAAGTAATTGCAAACCATCTGGACTCCGGTTTTCACCGGAGTGACGACTTTCAAGTAACTTACACGTCAAAAGGCAAAGAAGCAGTTTTGACATCTGTTATTTCGAGGAGTGAAACGACGAGAAATCTAAGATTTCTCACATTTGTTCGAAATGACAAATTACTGCAAGTTACTTTCCATTATAATGCCGCAAGGGGGCATAGTGGAGCTTTTTACGAGTTCATCAAATAAAGAAAGGCCAATTATTGAAAAGCCGGCTTAATCCTCGGCCTGAAGGGAGAATATTTCAGCAATTCTGTCCATGGCGGTTTTAACATTCTTATAGCTGTTAAATGCGCTGAGACGAATATACCCGTTACCGCACGAACCAAAACCGCTTCCGGGAGTACAAGCAACGGCAGCCTTATTGAGAAGGGTATCAAATAATTCCCAGGAATCCATGCCTGTTTTAATCCATATATATGGCGAATTTTCCCCGCCGACACATGTATAGCCAAGGTCTGTCATTTTTTCCAGGATCAGAGAGGCGTTCTTCAGATAATAATCGGTTAATTCCCGTACCTGTTCTTTTCCTTTATCTGAATACACGGCTTCGGCGGCACGCTGTACCGGATAAGATACACCATTGAATTTCGTTGTATGTCTGCGGTTCCATAGCGAATGGACATCGTGCTTGCTGCCCCGTGAATCATAAGCAACACATGATTTCGGGACTACAGTATAGGCGCATCTTGTTCCTGTAAACCCGGCTGATTTTGAAAAACTCCTGAACTCGATTGCCACTTCCCTGGCGCCTTCGATTTCATAAATGCTTCCCGGTATCGATTCGTCACGGATAAAAGCTTCATAAGCGGCATCAAACAGTATCAGGGCCTTGTTTTTTCTCGCATATTCAACCCATTTTGCAAGCTGTTCCTTTGTTGCGGTTGCCCCGGTCGGATTATTGGGAAAGCAAAGATAAATCAGATCAACCTGTTCATCCGGGACTGCCGGAACATATCCGTTTTTCTCGGTTGATTCAAGATACACAAGTCCTTTGTACCGCCCATTTTCCCAGGAGCCGGTTCTGCCTGCTATAACATTCGTATCAACATACACGGGATACACAGGATCCGGCACGGCAATCCTCGAATCCAAAGAGAAGAGTTCCTGAATGTTTCCCGTATCGCATTTTGCTCCGTCACTGATAAATATTTCATCCGCGCCGATTTCCGCCCCCTTTGCCTGAAAATCATTTTCTGCAATAGCCTCCCGCAGAAATTCATACCCCTGTTCAGGACCGTAACCGCGGAAACTACTGTCTCGCGCCATTTCATCAACGGCTTTATGAAGCGCCTCGATGCATGCCAACGGCAAAGCGCGCGTTACATCACCTATACCCAGTTTGATTATCTCCCTGTCCGGATTAGAACCGGCAAAATTATTCACCCGCTTCGCAATGTCTGAAAAAAGATAAGACGTCTGCAGCTTCAGATAGTTTTCATTGATTTTTATCATAATTGTACCCTTTATTTATGATTCTGTTGATTTATGAGGATTTTCGTTCAAGATCAAGGCATGCGAAAAAAATAATCGCAAGTATGTACTTGATATTCCGAGGATTATTTTTTGAGCATAACGTTAAGTTAAGTTGCGGGCAGGGGGCATGACAGTGATAAAGGCAAGGCGATTGGAAAAATAGAAACTCTGTTTAAAGCAAAACCGCTCATCCCTGCCCGTCAATCTTGAACGTCTTGTTCGGCAAATCGTTCCCTTGATTCTTTAACTGCATCAAGGATATCGTTTGTGGTTGCTTTGGTTTTAATACCTGGAACATCAAATGGTGATTCTGCACTTTTTCTAAAAATGATTGAGAAAGTTTCCCCGCCTCTCCTTTTTATAACAACTTCTTCAGTTTTAGCGATATTAAGTACACTGGCAAGACATTGTCTCGCTTCAGAATAAGTATATACTTTCATGATATTTACTCCAAAATTGTAATTCCCATTTCCTTGGCAATCCGTTTCATGCCACGATCGAGGGTAAGTAATGGACTGCGAAGGTTATCAGCACATTCTAAAAAATAGGCATCATAAGCATATATGTTAAATTCTATGGCAATTTTTAAGGCAGATTTTATGTTGATACGCCGCAAATCAACAGGTATATGCTGCACGATTTTCCACGATGAAACTACCTCATCTGCCTGTAAAGACCCTTTTTTCAACATTGCCGTTAATGCGTTACCAATTTCAAAAGGCAAAACTTCCGGAGAAACTAAATCACAGCTTTCAGTAAGTCGTATAATTAAATCTTTTTCCGGCTCATTTAGAGCAACAGCAATAAACGTGTTTGTATCTGCAATGATTTTCATGGGTACAATTGTACGTGTTTATATTGTCTTTGTCAAGCCGAACGGCACGCATGACCTGCCGGAAAAGTCAACACTGCCTATGCAAGAACGAATTTTATCACTGAATTGGCAAAAGCGAAAAACGCCCTGGCTTTCCCGGTCAGAGTCCATGCCTTTGTTCGCCATTTTATCTTGCTTTAAGATAGCTTTTTAAATCTCTATAGTAATTTTCATGTGGGCCAATCATTATTAATTCAAGATCAGCTTTGACAAAGCGATAGGAAAGTAAATATTGAGTGTTTTTAATTTTGAATTTATGAACATATACTCCACGGAAATCGCCTCTTTTTTCCGCCCCAACAGACGGATTTTCGGCAATTTTTAGAATCTGTTTGTCTAATGCCTTTTTTTCTTGTTTGCCGAATTTTTTAACTTTTCGTTCAAATGATCTGGACTGAAAAATTTTCATTGGCGATTATCCAAATTTGTACTCTGATGATTCACCTTGTTCCAGCTCTGCAAGACCGATAAGGATATCTTTAATCAGGCTATAGGTTAAATCAGCATTTTCTTCAGCGCATTTTCCAATTCGTGCCCAATATTCAATCTGGCCAGTTAGAGACCGTTTATCAATTTTACTAAATATCTTTGCGTCCCGAACCAAATCATCTGTAATCCTTACTGCAGTTGTCATTATAGTTACCTCCTCTAATATTATTTTAGGTAACAATATTACAAAAAATAGCAAATTGCAACATATAATTGCATTATACAACATGGCTTTTTCTGTTTGAAGGCGAACGTAAAGCTCAGCCGCAGCGGCTTTTTGCCGTCGGCTGAAGCGCCTTGTTTACGGCAGGCGGCCAT
>DFBI01000164.1:7080-8210 GCA_002367335.1 Syntrophaceae bacterium UBA3084
TTGAACCAAGGATTAGTTCCGAGCACTCGTTCCTCGACTCGGGACTAATCCTTTATTTGTTCTACCTTTCTCTTCCTTCTCGAATAATATCCACTAGTTCTTGCGTTGTAATACGCGCTTTAATTGAAGGAACATCTAAAGGTGAAGAAGCGATCTTTTCTGGAACCAATGCGAAAGTTCTTCCATCTTTCCTTCGGATTAATACTTTTCCAGTATTTTCAGCCTGTTCAAGAACTATAGCAAGCTTTTGTCTGGCTTCTGAATATGTATAAACTTGCATTTTAAACCTCCATGGTTTCGACGTTGAGATTTTGAGCAGCTCTCTTTAGCTTTCGATCCAACGTTAATAGCGGTGCTTTATGTCTAATAGCACAATCCAGAAAATAAGCATCGTATGCATACATGTTGGCTTGTTTGGATATTTTTAAGGCATTAACAAAATCTGATTTAATATACCGAAGAGGGATACTATCGAAAATTACAAGACCTTCCGAGATTCATCAAGTGTCAACCTGTTCTGCTTGAACATAGCAGAGAAGGCATTGCCAATTTCCCAGGGAATAGAACCAGGCCCAATGAGTGTATTTCCAGTAGTAAATTGAACAATCCTATTTCGTTCAGGTTCACCAACAATAACTGCAATCAACGCCGATGTATCAATTACAACATCCATGTTTACCTTCAGAATATGTATTTCTGACAATTGTACAACAGTGAATTTATTTGTCAAGTATCAAGAGGGATAACGTATTAATCACTGGGCGCGGCTGTTTGCGCTCCAGTGCATTAAATTGTTCTGCCAGATTCATTTTGGTTTGCTTCTTTGTATGCTTTAAGCAAAGAGTTTATTCGTGTTTGATAACCTTTTCCTTGGTTTTTAAACCACATTAGAACTTCATCATCAATTCGCAAAGTAACCTGAGATTTTCGAGTTACTGGTTTAAGACCTTTTCTTAGAACTGCTTTTGCAAACATTTCTGGTGTAACCTCAGGATTTTCAGAAAGATCTATGTCCTTATCACGTAGCTTATCGACACGATTCCAATCAGTCCGGGATTTCTGAGAAATATGTTTTTTCTTCATATTTTGTAGCCCTCCTTATTGAAATAATTCTTATTGAGTCACCATTT
>DFBI01000223.1 GCA_002367335.1 Syntrophaceae bacterium UBA3084
AGCCTGGAGTACGGGATAACCCAGAAACCCATATGTGGAAAGATCCTTTTCGGCCAGTTCGACCTTCATCTCTTTATATGTTGGATTTCTTTCCAACCACGAAAGTGGGGTTATCATGGACAGTATAGTAAATAGCTCGGCATGTTCCTTCACACTGGATTGAACAAACAGTGTGCTCTTGTCTGGCTCTAAACCGGCGCTGAGCCAGTCAATAATTATGTCCCTGCTGTTTTCTTTAAGAAGGTCGGTATTCCCATACTCACTCGTTAATGCGTGCCAATCGGCAATAAAATAGAAACAATCGTAAGTAGTATCATTCTGCAATTCAACCCAGTTTTGTAGCGCTCCATGAAGATTCCCCAGGTGGAGCTTACCGGTAGGACGCATACCGCTCAGAATTCTCTTTTTTTTCAAAACATCTCCTTACAAAGTTAACATTTTTGATAGGGCTGATGTATAACAAAAAAATCTGGATTATGTCAAATCTTAGAGAAAATAATATTGGCGGAAGGAAACTAAAGAAGACTGGTGGGTTGACAAAAAAAACCTCCGACTTTCGTTAAAATCGGAGGTTTTTTAAAACTTGCCATTTCATTGTACTTTATCAGAAAGTCCTTTTCCTGGCTTAAATCTAACTACTTTCTTAGCCTTTATCTTGATTTCTTCCCCCGTTTGAGGATTTCTCCCTGTTCTTGCTTTCCGTTTTACAACTGAAAACGTCCCAAAACCCACCAGCCCTAATTTACCATTCTTTTTCAACTCTTTTGTCACCGTCTCAATGTAAGAATCCAACACCTTTGCAGATGCTGCCTTCGATATATCAGCATCCTGCGCCATAACTGCTACCAATTCCGCTTTTGTCATAACTACGTTCCCCCTTCTTTTTTTGTGATAGTTTAATAATGGACGTTTCAAAAAAACAGTTGCCTTAACAACTAGCGATAAACCTCACAAACCATCTCTTACTTCCAGTCATTTTGTTAGCAATAACAAACTTAAATTGAGGAAATATAAGATAATAATATGAAAAGTATCCAGCTGTCAATAAGCGCTTAGCATAAAGAAATATAACAATCAAGCAAAATTCCAACAAAAAAAGATACATTTCGTTATTTTTTTATCCCCTTGCCCTGCATGGTAGAAATTGGGAAACGGTGGGAAATGTCGTTAAATGACAATTTGTGGTAATTGCAGGGAAACCCCTTATCTTGCTGAGGGGCCACGCTGTATTATCAGGGAATAATGGCGCCAGCTACTTCCTTTTCACCAGAAAATACAACTCTCCTTCTTCTTTGGTATGTCCTGCTGTAATTCCGGCGTTCTTTCCTGTTCCGCAGAACAGATCAACTCTTCCGGGGCCGATTATCGCGCCCCCTGTATCCTGGTTTAGAACAAAGCGTGAAAATGGTATCCACGATATTATGCTTCCATATTTATCGATAACCGGTTTTTTTGTTCTAATAAAGGCTATGGCGCCTTTAGGAAATTGTGTCGGATCTGTCGCTATAGTTCTTCCTGCAGTAACCGGCACATTTAAACTTCCCACCGGGCCTTCTTTTACAATGCGAAAAAAAACATAACTTTTATTATGATTTAAAATGCTAGACATTTCCTCCGGATGTTCATTTAAATATTTTTTAATACTTTTAAGGGACACCCCCTCTATGGAAAGCTTTTCTTCATCTACCAGCAATCTCCCGACACTTTTATAGGGATGACCGTTACATTGGGCATAACTTACACAGATAACACTCCCGTCAGGAAGACTAATTATACCGGAACCCTGGATATGTAAAAAGAAAAGATCAACGGGATCGGCAAACCAGGCAATTTCAAGACCTCTGTCTTTTAGGCATCCTTTTGTATCTATGTTTTCACGCGTGTAATAAGGAACCACGTCGCCATTTTCAAACCTTGCGACGATCCGTTCTCCTTTGTACTGATTCTTAAATTTCCCGAGGTTTATAACGATATGATCATGGGGAGTCCGGTAAATCGGATATCTGCATTCCGTAGTTTCCATCAGTGATCCCATGAGAACGGGCGCATAATATCCAGTAAAAAGGATTTTACCTTTCCCGTCAGAACCAACAGATTTATATACATCAAATGTCCCTCTAATCTTTTCGTTGATGCTCCTTTCTGAATCGGAAGACCCCATGATTTCCAAGAATTCCCGAAGGGATTCTTTTAATTCCTTCACCGTGTAGTCATTGTTTCCAAAATGATAGAGCCGCGTTTCCGGTAACCTTTTATAATATTCCATACTTCTGTCAATGGCCAGTTCCAGTAATTTCTTATCGAGATCGTCAGTGAAGGATGGGCATTCGGCAGGATCAACCAGTGCAAGGGGGGGGGCAGGCTTTTCTATTTTTGCCGCGCAACCAGCCAAAACAAGAAGAGCCCATGTTATAAGAATAAGATTTCCGTATTTCATAAATTTTCACGCTTTCGACATTTCGAACTTTCGCAACGATGATCTTATAATTCCATAATCATCGCCACTTCGTCACAATAATCGGGATATTTGGGGCATTTAAAGCAGTCAGACCATATCTTCTCAGGAAGTGTTGACTTGTCAACCTCCTTAAAGCCCACGCTTTTGAAAAATTCCGTTTGATAGGTGAGTGTAAATATTCTGAAAAGATCCAGGGTTATTGCCTCGGAAATACAGGCCTCAACAAGTTTCCCGCCAATCCCTTTTCTCCTGTATTTTTCCCCGACATACAGAGATCTTATCTCCGCGAGATTTTCCCAGAAGATGTGCATGGCACACAGACCAACGATAGAACCATTATCTCCATCAAGATAAATCAAAAAGTCTCTCAGATTGCCATAAAGCTCCATTAACGACCGGGGAAGCATTTCGCCCTTCCCCGCAGACTCGTTAATCATCCTGTGAATAATTTTCACATCACTGGTTTTTGCTTTTCTTAACATTTCCAACACCCTGGTTTCAGGTTTCGAGTCAAGACCAAAAATCAAAAGCATTGAACTCGAAACTCGAAACTCGAAACTTTATTCTTTATTATGCGATGTCTTCAGCATTTCCCCGGCATGTTCCCGGGTCTTCTCTGTGATGTTCACTCCACCCAGCATTCTCGTAATTTCATCGAGCCGTTCCTGCTCTGTAAGAACATTTATTTCTGTGGTTGTGCGATTCCCGGAAACGCGCTTTGAAACAAGGAAATGATCATCTCCGAAGCAGACAATCTGTGGAAGATGAGTAATGCAGATAACCTGGTGATGCTTCGACACTTCCTGAAGTTTTTTTCCTACAATCTCTGCAGTAGCTCCTCCAATACCAGTATCTACCTCATCGAATATGATCGTACTGACCGATCCCGTTCGGGCCAGAACCTTTTTCATGGCAAGAACGATACGTGAAAGCTCTCCCCCGGAAGCTATACGATTCAAGGGTTTTAATTCTTCACCGATATTGGTTGAAAGATAAAACTCCACGTTATCCATACCCTTTGAATTCAGCACAGGGTCTCCATCTTCATCTTCAGCCGGTTTATAGAATATAACATCAAATATGGCACTTTCCATTTGTAATGTGTGAATTTCGCTTTCTATCGACGTCTTCAGTCTTTCCGCCACCTCAGCCCGTTTCTGAGACAAATCACGTGCCATCTCCAGCAGCAATTTCTTTTTCTGAACAATTTCATCCAAAATCTTTTCAATTTCTTCTTCAAGAAAAGATATATCTTCAATTTCCTCTTTTATTTCTTCTTTCTTGTTAAATACGCTGTCCAGGGTTCCGCCATGTTTTCTCTTTAATCTTCCGAGAAATTCCAGGCGCTCGTCAATTTCCTCAAGTCTTCCCGGATCAAACGTTATTTCATTTATATAGTCTCTCAAACGAAACGCAATTTCTTCAAGATTAAAAAATGCAGAATCCAGCCCCCCCGTTGATATTCCGAATTTCGAATCAATTTGTTTTATCTCCCTGACATCATGCATCACCCGGCTCAGTCTTTCCAGGACAGAATTCTCCCCGGCATAAAGAATTTCATAGGACCTATCGGCATGTTCTCCAAGTTTTTTTGCATTACTTAAAATTTTCTTTTCTTCCTGCAAGGAAACATCTTCGCCAACTTTTATTTCTCCATCTTCAATCTCTCTTAATTGAAACTTTAAAAACTCCTCCTTATCCAACTTTTTGTTATTGATAGACTTCAGTTCTTCGAGCTTTCTATTTAGGATCTGATATTCGTTATAGAAATGGGAGAATTGCAATTTCAGGGTTACCAGATCTCCAAATTCATCTAGTATATCAATATGGTTATCAGCATTCAGTATGGTCTGATGCTCATGCTGACTGCAAATATTGACCAGAGATTCACTTAGAGACGAAAGGATAGCAAGTGTTGCAAGATGTCCATTGATATAAATCCTGTTCTTCCCTGATCGGGAAACAATTCGTTTAATCACGAGTTCATCATTATCTTCATGATAACCCATGCCATCTAATTTTCCCCTTGTCTGATCCTTTTCTTCATCTATTTTAAAAAGAGCTTCCACTACCGCGGAATCTTCAGAAGATCTTATTAAATCGGTAGAAGCCCTGTCTCCGAGCAGAAGACCTACGGCCCCGATTATGATTGATTTACCTGCACCCGTTTCACCGGAAATGACATTAAGTCCTTCGGTAAAAGAAACCTCCAGATTATCAATAATTGCTAAATTTTGAATTTTCAGTTCTCTTAGCATAGAATTATCACGGGAGTTCGCCCCATCCTAACTTCGTACGGAGGATTTCCTGATAATCACGATGAGGAGAATCAACAAGGTTAATATAATCGTTCGATTTTTTTACCTCGATTGCATCACCCGATTTCATTATATATGATACCTGCCCGTCGAAGGTTGCCGTAGCGGATTCATCTTTCATCCACAAAATCACTTTTATGGTAACATCGGGAGGAAGCATAATCGGTCTGTTTGTCAGTGTATGCGGGCATATGGGATTAATGATAATGGAGTTCAGTCCAGGAAAAACAATCGGTCCTCCCGCTGAAAGCGAGTACGCTGTAGAACCTGTAGGCGTTGAAATAATCAGGCCATCCGCCTTGAAAGTAGCCAAATATTTATCATCAACGAATGTTTTCAGATGAATCATCCTGCCAAGGTCTCCTCTGTTAATTACAACATCATTAAGCACCGATTTTTCTATTCCCTGTCCGCCTTCACCTTGAAAGATTGCATCAAGCATCATTCTTTTTGACGTCTTATACTTCCCCTTGAGAATTAACTCCATGGCGCTGAACATTTCGTTTAGATTAACAACTGTCAGAAAACCAAAACCACCAAGATTGATACCTACAATGGGTACATCCAGTCCCTTTAACGAACGGCTCGCCACAAGAAGCGTTCCATCGCCTCCGAAAACAACGATTATATCAACAATTGATGCCAGATCCTCCCTGTTGATACCGGGAGTTATTCCGGCTTTTTCCGCAATTTCATCTTCCAGAAAAACTTCCAATCCCTTTTTTAAAAGCCATTCACACAACCGGCATGTATATTCAACGGCACTTTCTTTACTGCTGTTTGCTATGACCCCTACTTTTGTAATACTCATTTGACCCTGTTTCCAATATATTTATATTATTCGAATCTGGTAACATTCATACAAATTCTCGAAAATAGCTACCACAAAAAGGTAGCGCTGTCTATTTGTAATTAAATGAAAAGGTGTTCATATATCCGCGATCAGTGATCAGCTAAAACACCTTGACTGTCCGTAATTAGTAACTGCTCAGGTGGATAGACTGAAGGTCTTCAGCCTGACTACGTGAGTAGTTCCCGTAATTATTAAATTACCGCTCTCGTGTAAATAAGAGCCGCGCGTGATTTCGATATTGACACGCTTATAAACTTGACAAGTCCTTTAAAACTGCGTTAGATTTCGCATCCATTAAATCCATAGGAAAAAATCATGGGATTATTAAAAGGAACATTATCATTGTCAAAATATCGTGTAGCTGGTCATATTCCGGATAATTTCCGGAATTTCACAGATACACAGCTTAAACTCTTCTCATTCCAGGAACTATCCATGAGTACAAAAGAAAAATCCATTGGATGGACAAGCCTGGAAAATGTACTGGATACCGATTTTCAATATGCAAACTACTCGTTAGCCGATTATCTGATCTTCACTCTCCGTATTGATCGCAGGATTATATCCCCTTCACTTCTCAAGTTAAAAGTGTTTGAAGCCGAAAAGCAATTGATAGCAGAGAGGGGCAAAAACAAAATCTACAAAGAAGAACGAAACGAAATCAGAGACAGGGTTCGTCTGAAACTTTTGAGCAAAACCCCTGCCACACCGTCCTTTCACGAAATATGCTGGAATGTATCCCGTGGCTCGCTCATATTCGGTTCATTCTCAGAAAAGATAAAAGAAGATTTTGAAGATCTCTTTAAAAGAACTTTTAAATTAGATCTGACTCCTTTTATCCCATGGGATAGGGAATACATGGAACAGGAAGCGGTTAAACTTATCCCCCTAAATCAATAAAGACCATCTTTAGGACGAAAAAGCATGGACATTGCAAAAACAGACCTTCCGTTTCCCGGAAGAGAATTTCTGACCTGGCTCTGGTTCAAAAGTGAGGAAAGAGACGGGGCCATAATGATTCCGGATGTCGGGGATATTCAAGTTACATTCATGCGAAGACTGGTGCTTGAATCCGGAGAAGGCCTGTATTCAGAAACGGTGGTATGCCGCGGGTTTCATGCAGATCTTAAAGAGGGAAAAGCGGCCCTGCGTGAAGACAAAAAAATAAAAGAGGCACGTCTCAAGCTGGGTATAGGGACCGATGAATACGAATTCACATTTAAAGCAGACGGATTTCAATTCCAAACGTTGAAGCTTCCCGCGACAATGAACATGACCGAAGAAGATGATGACAAGGAAGGAAGACTTCTCGAAAGAATCTATCTTATAGAAACTGCGATGCGGACCATGGAACAACTGTTTTTTCTTTTTCTTAAAAAACGCCTGTCTCCGGAATGGGCTGCAGAGGAAATACTGCGACTAAAAAAGTGGATCAGAGAATAATACCCCCGTTCATAATCACCGACCACAATAATACAATGAATCAAAAGCCGTATATCCCCACAGTAAATTCCATTTTCAAGCATGATGAAAAGAGAAACTACATAGTATACTCTGAGTTGATAAACCGGAAGCAGGCATGATTCTTGCTTTTACTTGTTTCAGTTATAAATCCTCAGATAAAGAAAACTTATGAAGAAAAACAATAAAATTACATCCGATAACACCCACATTCTGGTTGTCGATGACGATAAATCCATAAGGGAAGTAATCCAGGAGGCTATAATCCTTTTTGGATATAACTGTTCAACTGCTGAAGACGGGATAGAAGCCTTAAAAGCTCTGGAGCAGAAGAATGCAGATGTCGTGATAACCGACATTTTAATGCCGAATATGGACGGGATTGAATTAACCAAAGCAATAAAAGAAAAATATGATTCTGATATTATTATAATGACCGGCTTCGTAAAAAATTATACTTATGAAGATATTATTGAAATAGGCGCAAGCGATTTCACACAGAAACCTGTTAGTATCAAAGAATTACTTATCAGAGTTAAACGGGTTTTAAATGAAAGAGCTTTGATTGCTGAGCGGATTTGCGCCGAGGAAGCTCTTCGTGAAAGTGAAAAAAGATATCAGGAACTGAGCATTACAGACGGGCTTACGAATCTGTATAACTTAAGGCACTTTTATGATCGATTGGAATCAGAGATTGAACGAACTAACCGCTACAATCATTTGTTGACACTCTTACTGCTCGACGTTGATGATTTTAAGCTATTCAATGATAAATTCGGGCACTTAGGTGGCGATACTGTATTGGTCGAACTCGCCAATATTATCAGGAAATCCATGAGGCAAACAGATTCTGCTTTTCGATATGGCGGAGATGAGTTTGTAGTTATTTTGCCAGAAACTGAAGTAAAACAGGGATTAGTTGTTGCAGAAAGGATCAGAGCAGGGATTAATAATGTACCATTTACTCCTGTCAAGGGAAGAACGGTACACGCTACCTTAAGCATTGGGCTTACTCAGCACACTCCCGGGGAAGATCTGAAGGACTTTATTAAAAGAACGGATAAAGCCATGTACAGAGCTAAGGAAAGAGGTAAAAATCAGATCTTCATGTAAATTCAGGTATAAAAACGATGCAGCAAGGCATGCAATAAATCCCCTTCCCTGTCTGCGAGGAAAATTCACCTCTCCACTCATCCATGTCACGAGAGGAAGACAAATCAAACCCACGGAAGACTAAATCAAATAAGGACTCGCCTTCAACAGAAATTTCTATCTCAGCGGGGTCAACACCTGGTATTTCAGATGTGACGATCACATTGTCTCCGTTGGATCAGACATTTATTGCAGGATAATCCGGTTCAAAAGGGATATGCTCACCAGCAAAAAGGCTGTTATTTCTTGACAACAATTAAAATGATGGTATTATTTCTGGTATGGGAGCAAGGAAAAAAGAAACGGATTTTAATGAATATTTTGATTTCTTGTGGGAATATGCCCGGTCTCAAAAAATGAGCAAGGGGCAATTCATGAATGTTTCTGGTCTTTCTCCTCAGAGATTCAGCGAATTTTCCCAAAAAGCAAGAAATATTACGGGTGAATACTTCCTCAAGATGATAGGTGGGCTAGGCTTAACTCCCAAAGATCTGGAAAGAATAAGTGGAAAAGCTTTTTCTGAAAAACAAAGGATTCAGTTAGAATTTGACGTCTTTGTCAGCAGCCAGAGAACTTTTATTGAGGAATTGATGAAAGACCCTGCCAAATTACAAGCATGTAAGACCGTTGTACAATTTAAAGCCTTATGGAACAACCCTCACATAAAAAAGTTATATTCAAAAATAGCAAATCTCAGGCAACCCCACCAGATTTGAGTGAATCTTTATACATCCCCGAAAAAGAGAACAAAGTGACTAAAGAAAACCGGTAAAATTTCTCAAACCCAAAACTGTCAGAGTGGGTTAGTAAAAGGTTAGAATAGCAATTATGACTGTCAAATTTAAAACTGAATTTATCGACAACAATGTGCCTCAAGACCCCAGGATGGATGAATTGAAATATTGGTCTAACAAATTTCAAGATTTAAATCTGACGCCTCTCTACAAAAAAATATCTCTGGGCAACTTAAGCTTCAGATTAAAAGAAAACGC
>DFBI01000046.1 GCA_002367335.1 Syntrophaceae bacterium UBA3084
AGTTATTTCGTCTGTGGAGAAGATTGAAAGGAAAATTTCACCAAGGATCTTGATTTTACTGAAAAACCTCATCAAACGCCAGGTTCGGGACATGGTAACGCGGATATCACGATCGGCAAGGACAACTTCAGCCCCTGTTTCCTCTGCTTTATTTATGGCGCGCAACATCTCTTCTCCAGGGGTAATACCGAATTTATCCGCGAGCCTTTTTTGAAATGAAGCCATGAGCAACTGTGCCAGTAGCTGGAAGGTACGCTTTTCCTTGATTATTTTAAAGATATCAGTTTTTTCCCAGTTTTCCTTTTGCTTAATCGCTTCGTACCGGGATTTGCATAATTCTATGCATACCGTATCCGGCTTTTCTTCTTCAATGACCTGTTCGACGAGGTCCGCACTTTCCCTGGAGACGTGCGCGGTGCCGATAAGAATAACTTCTCTGTCATCGATGTTTATATGGTGAATATTTTTTCTTTTCATTGTATATACTCAAACTCAAAATGGGGTATGAAAATTAACAGCATTTGTCTGGATTGTAAAGTAAAATGAAAATCCGGGGTAGAAGTCTTTCTGCGCATATCTACACATGCATTGACAAATGCTACAAGCAGAAAAATTAATTGTAGAAGCCGGGGGCTTCGGATGAACTGTCAAATTAAAGTCGGAGACATTGTTAAAACAACAATCCACACTGTTGCCTTTGGGGGTGACGGCATAGGCAGGATCGATAATATGGTTGTCTTTGTTCCCTTTACCGTAGATGGGGATGTAGTCGATGTTGAAATTAAAAAAATCAGGAAGAACTACCTGCGGGGGGAAATTAAATCGATATCATCCCCATCGCCTGAAAGGACCGACCCGAAATGTCCGTATTATTCCAGGTGCGGGGGATGTCAGTACCAGCATATATCGTATGAACATCAACTGCGGATAAAAGAAAGGCAGGTCATGGAATCCTTCGAAAGAATCGGAAAAATTGTTTCGCCCCCGATGAAAGCGATTATCCCCTCACCCCGAACATTCAACTACAGGGGGAAGGCCGAGTATCATCTCAAGTTAAGTGATCCAGGACAGCCCCATACGGGTTTTATGGATACAGGGGGTGGTAAATTAGTAGATATTGAACGGTGTGAGATCGTAGATGAATCCATCAACCACACGTATCACCAGTTCCGAAAAGATTTGATTTCAGGAAATAACACTTTTCAGGGTGACAGGCGCACTTTCTGGTCAGAGACCGGTGGTAATGGAAAGTATGAGACTGAAAATGATTTGATTGAATTCAAATCTGTTTGGAGAACAGTAAAGGGCAAATCACTTCGAGTGCCCTGCGAAGGATTTTTCCAGGCGAATATTTCACTGGTGGATATACTGGTTGAATATGTCATAAACATGAGTGACCTGACATATTCAGATGTCGCAGTTGATTGCTATTGCGGGTCGGGTCTCTTTTCTCTTTTTCTGTCCCCTCACGTTCGTCAGATTTACGGCATAGAAATTGATCACGAAGCGGTACGTTGCGCGAGGGTTAACTTTCAGAATTATAATGTCACCAATACTCAAGTGTTTGAGGGAAGAGTAGAGGAAATATTTAAAAAAGAATATATTAAAGAAAAGAGTATGGATGTTGTGCTCCTTGACCCCCCAAGGATAGGCTGTACAAAAGAAGTGCTTGACCGTATTATCGAAATGGAGGCGACCAGGGTAATTTATGTTTCGTGCAATCCGGCAACCCAGGCGCGGGATATCAGATATTTGAATGACCGGGGATTTTCTCTTTTAGAACTCCAGCCCATAGATATGTTTCCCCAGACAAAACACATAGAGGTCATTGCCTCTCTAGCCCGCGCTTCGGGATCAAACAGTTTGAGACCTTTGCATAACGTCTCCTTTTGACCAATTTCTGCTTCAGGCTTAAATTTTAATCCTCGAAATATCCGATATATTCCTGTGGCCTTCGGCGAGCTCAGTCGAACCGTTAATTTTTTTGCCTTCCTTTAACCTGAACAAAATTGAACATTCTGCAAAGGTCTTAGTTTATAAAACCATAAATCACTTTACATCTTTCGGTAAGTTAGATTAAAAGAGGGGCATGCGGAAGAATTCAAAATGGTAGCAGAGCTAAGAGATGGGTCAACGGTCATTCTCTTCAGAAAACCTGATGGAACAATCGATGAGGTCATTCAAGTCGCTGATAAAAGGAGATAAATATGAAATTGGATAATTTGTTCAGACTTGACGGTAAAGTTGCGCTGATTACCGGCGGAGGAAGAGGCATTGGGAAATTCATTGCCACCGGTTTTGCTGAAGCGGGTGCAGATCTTATTATTTCTTCAAGGAAAATGAAAAATCTTAAAGCCACGGCTCAGGAGCTGGAAGAGGAATTCGGCATTACAGCGCTGCCTGTTGTTTGTGATATGGCTGAAGCAGAGTCTATTGAAAATATGTTGAAGGTTGCAACAGCCAGATTCCCGCGCATAGACATTCTGGTGAACAATGCAGGAGTAACCTGGGGGGCGCCCACCCTGGAATTTCCCCTGGAAAGATGGGAACACATTTTTAATGTTAATATCAGAGGAGTCTGGATTTTAACACAGAAGATTGCCAATATAATGAAGGGACAGGGTGGTGGAAATATTATCAATATTTCCTCAATAATGGCGTTCAGAGGATCGAGAGAGATGACCAACCCCACAGTTCCTTATAACTCAACCAAGGCGGCAATCAACGCTTTGACAATGAATCTTGCAGTGAAACTTGCGCCATATAACATCAGGGTGAATGCTATTGCACCCGGCTATTTTCGCACCGGCATGATGGCCTATATAGAAAAACCTGATGCCAAAGAGATTTATGATACCATGCTGAATTCAATACCCATGCACAGGTTCGGTGATATTGATGATATGAAAGGGGTCGCCGTATTTCTGGCTTCCGACGCATCAGCCTATATGACCGGCCATATCCTGGCAAACGATGGAGGCTTTTTGGCAAAGTGACAACAGCCTCCTGGTTCCAATTCTTTGTCCAGGGGTAACTTCCTTAAAACTTGACCTTTGGTGCGGCCTTTGCGGCTTCCGGAACCTCGAAGAAGGTGGCTTTTGAAAAGCCAAACGTGCCGGCCAGCATGTTTTCCGGGAAACTCCTGATTTTTACATTATATGTCTTTACAGCTTCGTTGTAACGCCTTCTTTCAACGGCTATTCTGTTTTCCGTTCCGGCCAGCTCATCCTGAAGCCTGATAAAGTTTTGATTCGATTTCAGATCGGGGTATCGCTCCATAACAACAAGAAGTCTGCTTAAGGCCCCTGTCAATTCATTATTCGCTTTGATCTTATCGGGTATCTTCGTTGCGCCGCCGACCCTTGATCTTGCTTCAGTTACCTTAATAAAGACTTCCCTTTCCTGTTTAGCATAGCCCTTCACCGTTTCCACAAGGTTAGGAATAAGATCATATCTCCTCTGCAACTGATTATCAACCTGTGCCCATGATGCTTTGACAGACTCATCGAGATTAACAAAGGTGTTGTATGTGCCTTTGAAAAACGAAAACATGGAAAAAAAGATTAAAACAATTACTACAACGGCAATAAGCAAATTTCTCTGGCCTTTGGTCATTTGTAACCTCCTTTTTTATGAGCTTCCAGCAAATGGCATCCTCGTTGATCTGAAAAGTATACAGACTGACAAAAAGTAAATTGCTACCAAAAACAACCTTGAACCTTGAACCTGATCAGTTACGAGACATTTATATTTCCAGTTTATCAACAAACTCCCATAACTTCCTGACTTCTATGAGATATTTTTTGAAAATATCTTTCACCAGAGATGGCGAAAAATCTCCCCTACCTTCCTTTATGTCCAGACATTGCATAAACACCTTCTTATCTATGGGAAACTCCTTCTCCATGGATCGAATAACTTCCTGCCTGGTTGCCGGAATTTCAACGCCTTTAAGATATAAGAGTCCATTAAAAACAGAGATAAATGCCGTTATGGACGCCTTAATCAATTCTTGAATTCTCTTTTGGTTTCCTCCCGTCTCCAGAAATCCTTCTCTCAAGAGAATGAGCTTCCCCTTGATTTCCCGTTCACACTGCAGTCTTACATGATTCGCATCGAAGATAATATCTCTGAGCACATCTTCACCATAAACAAGGATATATTTGTTCTTTATGTTTAGAAATTCAATAGGGAACGAATCAAGAGAAGATTCGATGTACGATTTTGTCATGAATAAAGGTGTGGCCACATTTTTTTTTCTCCACCGGGAGACGGTCTCGATAGCTTGATCCAGGTGATCTATAGCCTCTTCAGTAATGGTCACTAGAAAATTCAGATCTGATTTGCCAGGCCTGTAATCATCTCCTGCACCACTTCCGTAGAGTATAATGGAGATAAGGTTATCTTTGAAGACCTCGCTGAAATCTTCTGTTATTTTAGTGAATATTTCCTGCGGTTTTTTTATTCTGGCCATTTTGCTGACACCCTCTTTAAATTTCAAGTTTGATGATCTCGTAAAAAGTCAGACTTCCCCTCCCCTCGTGGGAGGGGATAAAGGGGAGGGAGTTTTTGGACTTTTTACGAATGTATCAAGTTTCAAGTTTTAAGTTTCAGAGATCGTTATCAGAATCCACGGCCCGCGCCTCCGCCACCACTCATACCGCCTCCAAAACCTCCGAAACCACCTCCAAAGCCCCCGAAGCTGCCACCACCCCCTCCTCTGCCGCCCATCATAAGCATGAGAAGTATCCAGGGGAGCATTGATCTTCCCCGTCTAGTGCCGAGGAGCAACGAAAAAACAATGATAAAAAGAATGAGAGAAAGTAAGTTGACACCCGTCTTCTCTCGCGGTCTTTTCGTCTTCGGAACAGCAGGGCTTCCCGTTAGAGAAACTTCTGCATCTTTAGCAACAACAGACGATACGGCAACCATGGCGTTAGCGAGTCCCCTGCCGTAATCCCCTTTTTTCAAGTAGGGCACAACATATTTATCCAGGATTTCTCCAACCAAACCATCAGGGAGTATTCCCTCAACGCCATAACCCGTTTCAATTCTTATGCTTCTCTCCTTAAGAGCAAGACAAATCAGGACTCCTTTATCATCCCCCTTTCCCCCTATGCCCCATGTCTGATAAAGCCTGTTTGCGTAATCGGCTGGATCGTTGTCTCCGATATCTTTAACGGTAGCCACGACTACTGCAACACCGGTTTTCTGGAGTACTTCACGGGCCAGGAGGTCCATGGATCTTTCATATTCGGGTGAAATAACACCGGCAAAATCGTTGACAGACCCCCTGTACTGTGGGAATTTTTCATAAGCTTCTACCGGGAGGATAAAAATAGTGAAGAGCACGGTGATTATTAAAAGAAAGAAACCGGCGTTTTTAATTTTCAAGTCTTTTGCCCCCTGATGCGGCAAAACCGCAAGATGCTAAATTTTAAATTACTGCGCTTATCTATCATACAAGGCAAAAAAATGCCAAATCTTTGTTTTTCTCTTTTGGCACAAGGCGATTAGAGCTTGACATAATGTTAAAACTGATATAAAAATCCAACTTCGAAATCACGGAATCATTCCATTAACAGGGAGGAATTATTTTTGGCCAATCATAAATCCGCAGAAAAAAGAATGAGACAAAACGAGAAGAGAAGAATAAGCAACATTTCTGTAAAATCTCTTGTGAAAACAAGAATAAAAACCGTTCTTAAATCCTTTGAAGAAAAAGATCAGGAAAAGGCGGGGGAAGCCCTTGTTAAGGCCAGATCAGTGATAGCCAAGGCTGCCGCCAAAGGCAAATTACATAAAAATAATGCTGCTCGTAAAATATCCAGGTTGACAAAAAAGGTTAATTCTTTAGCCTAGGAACTCAAGAGATCGTACCAAATTAAAATCCAGATATTATACTTCTATATACCTTTTCAGCCATGTTAGTAGAAAGCTTTTTGATAGCATGTTTTTTATTGATTTCGGTTTTGTTTGGATTATTATCTACTGTAAAATCTTCTCTCCACGTAAAATTTCTGTTGATCCATATAACTTCATCATTCCTGGTGTTTTTCAATGCAACCTCAATACTGACGTTTACACGGTCCTTTTTGGCTATATCGGTTTTACTGTAAGCGAGATGAGTGATATTATATTTATTAATACTCCCCGTTAACAAAGCGTCTGCCGTCTTCCTGCTTTTGGCCAGATCGAATCTCTTCCCTTTTCTAAACTCATTGATAAAGGCATTTCTTATGTAGTTTTCAAGGGTTGCCTCACTTGTAAGGTTGGAAATATTTTCGACAAAAACCGTTTTAATGTTCTGGTCAATATTTTCTCCTCCAGGGGAAAAATGGTATCCGCAACCAAAGCAAATTACAGGAAGCAATAGCACTATAATTATCGGCCACTTCTTGCTATTCATATTAACCTCCATTTCCAAAAGGCGGATAAAGAAACGTTATAACACTTGATGCTTTCGTAAAAAGTCTGTCATTCCCGCGTAGGCGGGAATCCAGAAGTGTATAACTACTTAAAAACACTGGATTNNTTTCACGGGAATGACAAAATTGTGTACATTCCGACTTTTTACGAGTCCATCACACTTTAGTTACTTAAAAAAGTCTGACAACTATTTACCTTGATTCAGCGTCTCATTGTAGGGCCCGTTCCCCGAACGGGCCGATGGGGCATCGGCCCCTACAGAACACTTTTTTGTGCTGAGATCCAAATACTGTGGACTGACTGCTTGTCATTATTTAACGACAATATTAACCAGTTTTCCGGGAACATATATCTCTTTGATCACCTTTTTATCCCCTGTGAATTTCTGTATCCTATCATTGTTCAGGGCAAGTTTCTTGATATTTTCTCCTGACTCATCGGCACTGACCTGAATCTTGCCCCTTAGTTTTCCATTGACCTGGATAGCGATTGTGATCTCCTCTTCTGTAGCGATCAATTCATCATAGGATGGCCATGAAATACCGGATAGTTTTCCTTTTTCACCAATCATTTCCCAGAGTTCTTCTGTCATATGAGGTATAATCGGATTTAATAAAATAATGATATTTTCTATGGCCTCCCTCACCACTGCGAGACCCTTCGCATCCCCTTTATCCGGGTGTTTTACATGGGAAAGGGTGTTTACCAGTTCCATAACCGCACTTATAGCTGTATTGAAATGGAACCTTTCATCTATATCAATAGTCACCTTTTTTATTGTCTGATGGATTTTTTTCCTGAGGTTTTTCATTTCCCCATCAAGGTCTGCCTTACCATCAAAAGTTTCAATATCTCTAATATCATCCAGGTAATCCATGACAATGCGCCACACCCTGTTGAGA
>DFBI01000050.1:0-3029 GCA_002367335.1 Syntrophaceae bacterium UBA3084
CACTCGTAAAAAGTTTGTCATTCCCGCGCAGGTGGGAATCCAGAAGCGTATGACTATTTAAGAACCCTGGATTACCGATCGGAGTCGGGAATGACAAAGCGGCGGCAGAATTTGGCGGTATAAAGTAGTAGCACAGGTAAAATTGGTATCGGTTACATTTGTAACAGATAAAAATTTGTAAACAAATATGTTGGTTTCTTCGTCTATCCCACGAGAAACTAAAAAGGGAAATTGATGTAAGGGGGTAATATGGGATTAATAACGGCACAGAACATATATAAGGATTATCAGGTAGGAGAGGTTAGTCTGAGGGCGTTGAACGACCTGAATTTTGAGGTCTCACCCGCTTCGTTTCTTTCCTTTGTCGGGCCCTCCGGAAGCGGCAAGACCACACTGTTGAACCTTATCGGCTGTCTCGATACGCCTACGGAAGGCAGGCTGACCGTAGCCGGCACGGATGTGGTCAGCCTCGACAGAAAACAGAGGGCGGCCTTCCGGGGCAGGCACATGGGATTCATCTTCCAGGATTTCAACCTCATTCCTGTCCTTACCGTGTATGAGAATATTGAATATCCTCTAATCATGGTACAGAACGTTCCGTTGGAAGAAAGGAGGCGGCGTGTCTTGAGCCTCCTCGAATCAGTCGAAATGATAGAGCAGAAAGACAAGTATCCCGATCAGATTTCAGGGGGACAGAAACAGAGGGTTGCTGTTGCCAGGGCCCTCGTTACTGAACCTGAGCTTGTGCTTGCCGATGAGCCGACGGCCAATTTAGACAGCAAGACGGCCTATATGATTATCGAACTGATGAAAGAGATGCAGAGAAAGTCCGGAACTACCTTTATCTTCTCCACTCATGACCAGAGAATAGTGGGCGCTGCTGAAATCATCTATACCCTGGAGGACGGAATGATCACCGACAGGAAGGATACGGAAGGGGGTGCCCATGTATAATCTCCTCAAGATAGCCATCAGAAATCTTATGAGATACCGCAGAAGAACCCTTTTGACGGCATTACTCATCATGGTCGGCGTTGTCTTTGTTCTGGTCTTTATGGGAGTTACAGGATCCATCAAGAGTCTTCTCATCGGACAGATTACGGACTCCATGCTTGGCCATCTTCAGATCCACAAAAAGGGATATGTCGCATCCATTGACAATCTCCCGCTTACCATAACGCTGACGCCGAAGGCCGTTCAGAAGATCGATCATGCAATTAAGGAAATTCCCGAAATCGAGGCATATTCAACGCGAATAAAATTCGGCGGTCTGTTCAGCAACTTTGTGGAGACGACGAATATCCGCCTGAATGGTGTGGTTCCTGAAATGGAATTAAAGACGGTGCCCCTTTTGCTGTCAAGAATTATCAAGGGCAAGAAGACACTGAAGAAAGGGAACATCCTCATACCGGAACTTCTGGCCAAAGGGATGAAAGTAAAGGTGGGTGATACGGTCGTGGTGATTGCCACCAACAAGGACGGTTCCGTTAACGGAAAGCAATTCATAGTCGGCGGCATACTGGAGAGCGTCACCGGGCCGGGAGGACGGGACGGCTATATCCACATAGAAGATGCCATGGAAGTGCTGAGAATGGATCAGATGGAAATCAGCGAGTTCGTGCTTAGACTCAAGGACTTCGGCATGCTGCAGGACGTTTACGAATCCCTCACGGGTACGCTTTCCCAGGAAAAGAATGAAGCGGGAAAACCGGTATTCGAGGTCCATACATGGGAAAAGCTTTCCCCTTTCTACAATATCGCGCGAATGATAGACATCATGACATTCTTTATCAAGATCATGCTTATCGCCATGGTTCTCGTCAGCATCATGAATGTAATGATAATGGCGGTTTACGAACGAATGCGTGAAATAGGCACCATTTCAGCCATAGGAACGATGCCGGGCAAGATCCTTTCAATGTTTGTCCTGGAAGGGCTTTCCATCGGCATCTTCGGAGCGTTCATCGGGGATGCGATAGGCTGCATAATAATATACATATTGAACATTTTCCATATCACCTTCAACTTCGGCCGCCAGACCGGGCTGCTGCTGGCGCCCCACATCGGTGTAGCCGATATCCTCATGGTTTCGGTGACAGTCATTGTAGTATCCGTAGCGGCAAGCCTCCAGCCCGCGTTCAAGGCATCAAAAATGGAGCCGATTGAAGCACTAAGACATGTATAGGAGAAATGTAACTCAGGTGGATGGGCTGAAGGCTGAAGACTGTTAGGAAAAAGCGAAAATACGGCAATCCTGCTCTTCTGACCCTTCAGTCTTCAGTTTAAACAGCTTCAGACTGACTACGTGAGTAGTCAAGGAGGGATTTGATATGAAAAGATTATTTTTTATAAGCCTTGCAATTTTGTTTCTTTGTGCAGTTATGGTCAATGCTGCCGAGCCGGAAAAAATAAATATTGCGGTTGCGTCCAGTGATAAAACCGCAGAAGCATCTGTAAGCAATGAGGCCGCTAAATGTCCTTATTATCTTATATTTGACAGCGAGGGAAAATTGACCGAGGTTATTGATAACCCATACGAGGATGCAAGTGGTGGTGCCGGGCCTTCGGCGGCAAACTTTCTTGCCCGGAGAGGTGTTACCATAGTAATTGCCGTGAACTTTGGTTCGAAAATGATTAATACACTGAAAAACAACGGCATAACTCATTTTGGATTTAAGGGAAGTGTGGGTGATGCCGTAAAAAGTGCTTTAGAAGGGAGGCAGTAACATGCGAAAAATTATAATAGCCATATTGCTGCTGCTCCTGGTCGCCCCGGCATTAGCAGTGGACGGGAACAGTCTCCTCCTCCAAGTTGACAGAAACCTGAACCCCGATTCTTACGAATCATATAAAAAACTGATCAATATCGAACCTAACGGCAAAAAAAAGGAATTTATACTGTTCACCGTAAAGAAGGGAAAAGATAAGGTGGCTGCCATATTTATTTCACCGGCAAGCGAAAAGGGGAGAAGCACTCTCCGTCTGGATGAAAACATGTGGCTCTATATCCCGAATGTGGGGAAGCCGAT
>DFBI01000050.1:3112-8316 GCA_002367335.1 Syntrophaceae bacterium UBA3084
TCGTCTGAATACAACGTCGAAAAGATGGAGGACATCGGCGATGAATACATCCTGCACCTGAAGGCAAAGACAAAAACTGTTGCCTATGACAAGCTGAAAATGTGGGTCCATAAGGAAAAACTCGTCCCCGTCAGGATCGAATGTCTTACCGAAACCTCCATGCTCGTGAAAACCATCTATTATAAAAATGTCAAGGATTTCGGCGGCGGAATCATGCGACCGGCGGTAATCGAAACCGACAGTCCTCTCTACAAGGGGTACAAGTCCGTCATGATCTTCGCGAAGATGAAGGCGCGAAAGCTGAATGATGAGGTCTTTACCATGACCTTTATGCCGAATCTTGACTCACTCCGCTGACGGTGAATTGATAATTCCAATCAGGTATGTCCCCCTCCCCTTAATCCCCTCCCTCCAGGGGAGGGGAAAAGTAGACTTTTTACGAATGCATCAGCTTTGATGGATAAATGAAATCAATCCTCTCTCTCCCTTGATGGGAGAGGGTTGGGGTGAGGGTGATTGAAGATAACTCGGGATCTGTCATTCCCGCGAAAGCGGGAATCCAGGTATTAAGGGCCTATTCCCTGATCGGGTCGAGGACAAGTTCCACCAGTTGTGCAAAGTAGTAAATGAAAACACATTATGTCTACATACTCGCAAGTAAAAGAAATGGAACCCTATATATCGGTGTTACAAACGACATTATAAGAAGAGTATACGAACACAAAAATGATCTTATAAATGAATTTACTAAAAAATATAAAGTCCATATGTTAGTTTATTATGAACATGCAAATGATATTTATAGTGCGATACAGAGAGAAAAAAGTTTAAAAAAGTGGGAAAGAAAGTGGAAGATAGAACTTATTGAAACAATTAATCCGGATTGACATGATCTTTACGAAGAGTTGGTGTGATTTCTGGATTCCCGCTTTCGCGGGAATGACATACGGAGCGGAAATAACGAGAGTGATTTACCCATACAAAATAGCGAGGAATCCAATAAAATTTCTAACGTTAATTCTGTTCCTTTTACCACTCCTTGCTTTTGCACAGGATGACTATTCCTTTGACCTTTCTGAAATAGAAAAGGAGATAGAGAAAAAGCCCTACACCATCGGGGGGTATCTGGAATTTATGCCGAAAATTTTCCGGCTTGATCATGACGCCGCCTTTTACAAACTCAATTTTTATAACCGGTCGGGAAAAGATTACTTAGATGAATACAACTTCAAGCTGTCAATGAACGGGGGGTACAAGAAGGGGATTTCAGAGGTCTATATCCGGGCGAATATAAATAAAACGGAGTCGGATATCAAACCCGGGACGGATGTTGCCATCGATGAAGGATATCTGTCCGTCAAGCCATCTTCCAGTTTTAACATCAGTGCAGGCAAAAAAGCCCTGAAGTGGGGGAAGGGTTACGCGTGGAATCCCGTGGCATTTGTCGGCCGGCCGAAGAATCCCGATGATCCCGACCTTTCCCTTGAAGGATACATCATGGCCTCGGCGGATTATATAAAGAGCTTCTCCGGACCGCTGCAGACCATATCCGTCACTCCGGTTGTGATTCCCGTGTATGATCATGTCAACAGTGAATTCGGCGAGCGGAACAACACAAATTATGCGTGCAAATTCTATCTTCTCCTCTATGATACGGACATCGATTTCATGTTTTTGAAGGGCAACAGCAAACCGGATCGTTTCGGAGCAGACTTTTCCAGGAATATAACTTCGAACTTTGAAATCCATGGTGAATTCGCATACATCGATGATATCACAAAAAAGACTGTTGACAGTGCCGGTAATAAAACAGAGACAATCTATGATGCGAAAAGTTATCTCCTCGGCATAAGGTATCTCACGGGATCCGATACGACCTTTATTTGTGAATATTACCGGAACGGAACGGGATTCACCGAAGAAGATATGGAGGGTTTTTTCGGACTCGTGGACAACGGTTATAATGCATACGTTACGTCAAGCGATGGAACACTCCTGAAGAAGGCAAATACAATGACCGAAGGCAGTTACGGAAGGCCGAATCCTATGAGGGACTATATATACCTGCGCATCACACAGAAAGAGCCTTTCGACATTCTCTACCTCACCCCTTCGATCACATACATATACAATTTCAACGATGAAAGCTTTTCCCTTTCTCCCGAGATTCTCTATACGGGAATTACAAACCTCGAATTGCGGCTGAAGGCCGGTATCCTCGCGGGGCCCGACAACTCCGAATTCGGTGAGAAGCAGAATGACTACCGCATCGAATTTAGAGCGCGTTATTATTTTGACGCGGCAAACCTGTTTGATTAAGGCTGACAGGGTCACATCTCAACGGGCTGTTGCCCGCGACTCTCCCTTGCTCAATTTGTACTGCATACTGTCCACCAGAGCCTGCCAGCTCGCCTCAATCACATTTGTAGAAACTCCGATAGTGTTCCATATCTCCTCTTTATCCCTTGACTCCAGTAATACCCTTACTTTTGCGGCAGTGCCCTCGCTACCTTCCAGTATTCTGACTTTAAAATCAACCAGATGCACCTCATTAATTTGCGGATAAAATTTCAGCAGTACCTTTCTCAAAGCATTGTCAAGGGCATGAACAGGACCATTACCTTCCGCAGCGGTGATCTCGTGTTCATTGCCAACCGAGACCTTTATTGTCGCCTGGGAATGATATGATTTATCCTTTATCTTTTCATCAATAACTCGGAAGGACTCCAGAGTAAAAGGTTCTTTAAATTTGCCGATTGCTTTTTTTATCAGTAGCGCAAGTGAACCATCAGCCGCATCAAACTGATACCCCTGATCCTCCATTTTTTTTATCTCCTGGACAATCTTTTTACTGACGTTGTTATCTTTCTCCAAATAAATACCGAATTCCTTCGCCTTGTATTCTATATTGCTTTTCCCGGAAAGATCGGAAACGACCACCCTGCGCTGATTTCCCACGATTGCGGGATCAGTGTGTTCGTAAGCAACGGGGTTTTTTAAAATTGCAGCTACATGAACGCCTCCCTTATGGGCAAACGCGCTTCGCCCGACAAAAGGTCTGGTATTAACGGGCGGAACATTTGCCACATCACTCACAAAGCGGGAAAGATTGGTAAGATATGGAATAGATGGTTCAGGAAGACATCTCTTGTCCATCTTTATATCTACATTGCCGATGATGGAAATTAAATCTGCATTCCCACAGCGTTCACCATAACCATTGACCGTTCCCTGGACCATTCTTACACCCAAAGCAACGGCTGACAGGGAATTTGCCACGGCCAGTCCGCAATCATTGTGTGCGTGGATACCGAGTTGATCCGGCGGAACGAGAGATATTATCGATTTGATGCTCTCTTCCACCTCCCAGGGGAGTGTCCCACCGTTGGTATCACATGGAACGACCATATCAGCGCCGGCTGAAAAGGCTGACTGTATTGTCTTCAAGGCGTATCCAGGATTATTTTTGTACCCATCAAAAAAGTGTTCTGCATCGTAGATCACTTCTTTTCCCTGAGACTTGAGATAATTTACGGATTCATAAATAATTGACAGATTTTCTTCGAGGGATATTCCCAGGATTTCTGTTACATGAAGATCCCACGTTTTTCCAAAAATGGTCACAACAGGTGTATCGGCCTTAAGCAATGCCTGAATGTTAGGACAGTCCTCAACGGAGAGACCGGCTTTCCTTGTACTGCCAAAGGCTGCGAGACGTGCATTCTGAAAAGTTACACCCCGTGCCATTTCAAAGAAGCGCATGTCTTTCGGATTGGACCCCGGCCAGCCGCCTTCGATGTACTGGAAACCCACATCATCCAGCTTTTGCGCTATTCTCAGTTTTTCCTCCGCGGAAAAATTTATCTGTTCTCCCTGTGTTCCGTCCCTCAAAGTTGTATCATAGATTAAAACATCCCACTTTTTCATAACGATCACCACTCCTTAAACCAGAAAATCCGTTACCAGTAAACCTGATAACGGATTTTCTTTTTTTAACCTTTTTGTTAGGAAACTACACCATTATCGGGTCACATATTTGCCCCCTGATAATTATACCGAGTGTAATAATAATGGTTATAATGTTTCTAAACATAATAGTTTTATTTCCTGCCGGTCTCTTAACCTGTTTCATTTGACTACACTAAAACTTTACATAGGTTTTGTCAATGGAAAAATTTTGGTTGTCAAAAAGTAACTTACAAATAGGATCTGGCTCCCGAATATCGTTTTCTGTAATATTTGCTCGACAATGAACTTATACGTACCGTTTTACCCTTTCTCGGCGCATGGATAAACTTGCCGCCACCTAAATACATTCCTACATGGGAGACTTTTCCATTTCCTGACGTATTAAAAAATACCAGATCACCTCTCGATAAATTGTTTCGATCTATATATGCACCCATTCTGTACTGCCGATTGGATGTCCTGGGCAGGTTCAGCCCATTCAGTTTATAAACAGCCATGGTAAGACCGCTACAATCAAATCCTTTGTTAGCAGAGGAACCACCCCATCGATATGGAACACCTATAAATGTTTTCGCCGTCTTTACCAGTTCACCACGCAAATATTTCTTACCATATTTCCGCTCTTTTGCTGCAGAATATTCGGAGGGGCTGACAATATAAAAAGAATTTATGGCTCCCATAGCTTTGAGAATTTCCGCTTCTCTGTAAGCATATTCTTTAGACAGAAAATTGCCAAAGCGTACTTTATAGAGTCCTTTTCGATAAGCAAAATAATAAGCATCTAAATTCTGCCGGTTCAAATAATCGGTTAGACGCGCCGCATTTTCAACCTTTGAAAAGGCACCAGCCTGAATGGTATAACCCATTCGAGCCAAAGTTTTTTCTTTAATGGGAGTATAATGGTGATCGGGAGAAACATGCCGGGAGGAACAACCCTGTACCAGTAATACTACAACAAGGAAAGCAAGAAGTAGCCAAATGTTTGATATGAGACCCTTGTATAACATCCCCTTTTGCCCAATTTCTGCATCAGGCTCAAATTTTAATCCTCGAAATATCTGATATATTCCTGTGGTCTTCGGCGAGCTCAGTCGAACCGTTAAAATTTTCGCCTTCCTTGAACTTGAACAAAATTGAACATTCTGCAAAAATCTCATTTCTATTGTAGATTTTTCTACGAAAAGTTTTTACAGAATGAAAATCGGATTAAATAAGGAAAAACTCGAATTTATCGT
>DFBI01000149.1 GCA_002367335.1 Syntrophaceae bacterium UBA3084
TTACTAATTTTTTTGCCGTTCGGCTGAGCGTTCGACGGTTCGACTGAGCTCATGCCGAAGTCTCACGCCGAAGCCAATTTTACACGAACTTTACAATTAAGAGACTAAATTGTCAGAGTAGATCTATAAGCCGAGTCCTGTTTTCCCATTAAGGTTTTCCCGAAAGGGAATGATGATCATTAATCTGGGACAACAGTTGCCTGCTGCCTCAAGCGACACTACCCGAGAACATCGAGCGGGTCACTCTTAATGCTCTCCTATTTGGTCTTGCTCCGGATGGGGTTTACCAAGCTTTCCCGGTCACCCGGAAAACTGGTGAGCTCTTACCTCACCTTTTCACCCTTACTCCGGGGAATGGCACATAAGCTTCTTCCCCAGGGCGGTATATTTTCTGTGGCACTTTCCTTAGGGTCACCCCCAGTTGCCGTTAGCAACCATCCTGCCCTATGGAGCTCGGACTTTCCTCCAGTCCGGTAAACCGAACCAGCGATCATCCAATCTACTCTGACAATTGCAAGTTTGAAGTCTAAAGTTTCAAGGCCCAAAACTTCAAACTTTGGTCTTATGCCTCGTCAATCGCGTCATTCGCCAATTGATCGGCTACTCTGTTCTTGCTTCTTTCAACATGCTTGACCGTATATTCATCGAGAAATGACAGTAGCTTCCTTATCTCTTTCATGAGACCTTGAAGATTTTTGTTCTTTACCCTGTAAATTCCGTTTATCTGCCTGACAAGCAATTCCGAGTCAAGAAAGATAGAGAGGTCCCTGCATTTTCTTTTCAGGGCCTCGTTCAAACCAAGTATAAGGGCTTTGTATTCTGCTTCGTTATTGGTACACACACCGAGAAATTCTTTTGCTGTTGCAAAAACATTTCCATCTTCATCATACAAAACAACTCCGACTCCGCCATTGCCCGGATTCCCACGACTGGCTCCATCTGTGTAAAGATCAAATCTCTTATTTTTCACCATTATTTTTATCATTCCAGTAAATAATCCTGTTACAGTGCGGGCAAAGCATCAAAACTTCAGATTGTTGCAACTCGTTATACATCTGCGGAGGAATATTCACATGACACCCTCCACAAATTCCTTCCCATACCTGTACAACAGCCCTACCATGCCTTTTTTGTTTAATAATGTCATATTTCTCCAGAAGATCCGTATTAATCTTTCCTTTTATTTCACTATTTTTCCCCCTGATATCCAGCAGAACAGAATCAATGGAATTTATTTCACTTTCAATTTTTATTATTTCTTTTTCTTGTTTTATACGAAGAGCATTAAACTCTTTTTCTCTTTCTTCCAATCCTTCCCTAACTTTGTCAATCACTTCCAGAACATCAATGATATCATTTTCTGTCTTATCATTTTTTTCACTAATAATATCCATTTCCTTAAGCAACGCCTGATATTCACGATTTGTTTTTACATCAAAAAGGCGACTCTTTATTTTTTTCAGGTCCTCATTCCTTTTTTTGAGATCATTCTCTCCATCTCTGTGTCTTTTATATAAGTCATCTATTTTTTTTCTTTCATCTTCCATCTTTTCTTCAGAAAGATGCAACTCTTCTCTGAGTTTATCCAACACTCCCGGCAATTCTTTCTTTCTAATCTCCATCCTCTTGATTCCAGAATCAATCTTTTGAAGTTCGACCAAGAGTAATATCTGTTCTTTCAAAACGTCCCCCCGCTCATCTTATGAATATACAAAAAAAATGCACCAAAATCTGGTGCATTTCTAATGACTCTCATCGTGTCCTGAACATGTGCTTCTCATATGCATTTTTCTGTACCACAAACAGTCCAAACCAGCTATTCCTTAATGTCAGTATTAATGGTGGGCCCACCTGGGTTCGAACCAGGGACCTACCGGTTATGAGCCGGTGGCTCTTCCAACTGAGCTATGGGCCCCAAAAAAGCGAATCTATATACATATTAGATTATTGTCAAGAATTTTTGCTTGATGTAGGTAAATTTTAAATAGGAGTCTTTCAGCCCCTCATTATAGCAAAATCTGATGTTTTCTTATTTTTCTTCTTTTTTCTTTGGTTTTTCTTTAACCTTTTCTGCTTCCGCTTTGTATTTTTCTGCTTCCGCTTTTGCTTTTTCCAATTCGTTTTTAGCTTTACTCAATTCATCTTCTTTTTCTTCATCTTTTTTTTCCTTTTCCTTCTTTTCCCGCATCTGATCTTTTATCTCATCATAGCCTACATAGATAGCGAGAGCGCCTCCGAGGAGTAAAGCTATTGGAATTCCACCCATAAGTATCAGGAGAAACTGTTTCCACCAAGCTATAAGGCCTACAAACCCCAAGACTGCCGCCACAACACCACCAATCAACACCTGCATAATTTACCTCCTTTTTGAAAAATTTAGGTTTTACTAGCCAGAAGGAATGCTACGACCATGGCGCAACAAAATATCCTTATTTCCCATAACTTTTTTGTTAACATAAAAAGTATGTCGAGGCAAGTCCAAAATTGAGAAAATAATACTTGCTAAAACATAAATCTTAAATTAGTTTAGATAGCTACAATGTAAATATGTTAAATTCTTTATCCATAATAACTGCGTTTTTGCGAAGACGTTGATGCCAGTCGAGAAAGGTTAAAGGCTAAAGGGATTAATCCTGTAATCGGGAAATCTGGGTTAACCCTTTCGCCTTTGAGCTTTAATCTCCTTGGGAGAAAAATAATAAATGATAGAACTTGATTTTGATAAAGGCAATGGGCTTTTGCCGGCTATTGTTCAGGATTATGAAACAAACGATATCCTGATGCTTGCCTATATGAACAGACAGTCATGGTTAAAAACACTGGAAACAGGGAAGGCAACCTACTGGAGCAGATCGAGAAATACCCTCTGGGTAAAAGGAGAAACATCGGGCAATGTACAATTAGTCAGAGAAATACGAATAGATTGTGATGCTGATACTATTTTGCTAAAAGTGGAACAGGTAGGAGGAGCGGCATGTCACTTGGGCTATAAATCATGTTTCCATAGAAAATTGTCTGATGGGAAGCTAAAAATAGTCGAAGAGAGAATATTTAATCCGGAGGAAGTTTATAAGTAATGAAAAAGTTGAAGTTGGGAATACCCAAGGGAAGTCTTGAGTCAGGGACGATTGAGCTTTTCAAACGGGCCGGGTGGAAGATTTCTTATGATAGAAGAAGCTATTTCCCGGATATAGATGATGAGGAAATCTCATGTGCCCTTATAAGAGCTCAGGAAATGTCACGATATGTTGAGAATGGAACACTTGATCTCGGTCTTACGGGAAGAGATTGGATTATTGAGAACGAATCAGACATCGTAATAATTCAAGATCTTGTTTATTCAAAGGTATCGGTGAGGCAGGCAAGATGGGTCCTGGTTGTAAGGGAAGATTCTCCCATTCAAACCCTGGAAGATATGGAGGGGAAAAAGATATCCACAGAACTTGTGAACTTTACAAAGAAGTATTTTGAGGAGAAAAGTATAAATGTTCAGGTCGAATTTTCCTGGGGAGCTACTGAAGCCAAGGTGGTTGAAGGCCTCGTAGATGCCATAGTTGAAGTTACCGAAACAGGAACTACACTCCGAGCAAACAAGTTGAGAATTGTCCACGAACTCATGAAAACAAATACCCAGCTAATTACGAATAAAAAAGCCTGGGCTGATCCATGGAAAAAGAGAAAAATAGAACAGATAAGGATACTTCTAAATAGTTCTCTCCTGGCCATAGGTAAGGTTGGTTTAAAATTGAATGTATCAAAAGAAAATTTAGGAAGGGTTATTCTGTTACTCCCATCTCTTAAAGCTCCTACAATATCAAGTTTGTATAATGAAGAATGGTTTGCCGTGGAGACCATTGTTGACCGAAGCATTGTGAGAGATTTAATTCCCGTTCTTCAAGAAGCTGGAGCAGAAGGTATCATAGAATATTCCCTTAACAAGGTTATGTGAAAGGAAGGCTAATAGTGACAAGAACAGCTAAAGTAGATAGAAAAACTACGGAAACGGAAATATCTATCGAGGTAACCCTGGATGGCACAGGAAAGGGAGAAATATCAACGACGATACCCTTTTTTGATCATATGCTGACCCTTTTTACAAGGCATGGGTTGTTCGATCTGAATGTCAGGGGACAGGGTGATACCGAAGTGGATTATCACCATCTCGTTGAAGATATGGGAATCTGTTTCGGAGAGGTAATAAAAAAAGCTCTGGGAGACAAAAAGGGTATAACTCGGTACGGTTATGCTGTTGTGCCTATGGATGAAACTTTATCACAAGTCAGCGTGGATATTTCGGGAAGGCCGTATCTGGTTTTTAATGCTGATTTCAACAACAAAAGAATAAGAGATTTTGACCCCATTTTATTTAGAGAATTTTTCAAGGCTTTTTGTGACCATAGTGAGATAACATTGCATATCAATGTGATATATGGTAGAAATTTACATCATATCATAGAATCGGTTTTTAAGGCCTTTGCCCGTGCATTGAATAAGGCGGTTTCTGTTGATCCGCGGATCAGCGGAGTCATGTCTACAAAAGGCAGTCTTTGAGGTCTGGCGAAAGTGTGTAATAGCGTTTCCTGGATTTTTCGGAAAGGTGGTTACTGAAATCAAAGCCTCTGGGAGGAGCAAAGTGTCTGTTCATAAGTCTTTCACTCTTTTGAAACGTTTTTCCCTTGTGGTTTACATCTCTTTAGCAATTGTTCTTCTTTCAGGCTGTTTTTCCACAAAAGGCATGGGAACAGCCACACAAGACGAGAAAGCAGTTGTATTGCACAAAATTGCTGTTATTCCTTTTCAAAGCCTTATTTCCAATGACCCTTCTGTTAAGTTCGTTCGATGTCCTGTTTGCGGTATCATGTTTTCAACCTGCCCATGTCCTGATAATCCTGAAGTGATAATTGAGGAAATCCTTGTAAAAAAGCTTACGGCACACAAACAGATTGTTCTCATATCTGTTGATAAAGTACGGGGAACCTATAGAAGGGTACGGGCCGATTCATTTAAGGCAACGCCCCGGGAAATATTTGAAAGAGTCGGTAGAGAACTGGGTGCTGACGTGGTTTTGGCAGGATACATATATCGATATAGAGAAAGAAAAGGAAATAATTACTCTGTCAAACAACCTGCATCCGTTGCTTTCGGTATTCATCTGTTTAGGGTGAGTGATGGGAACTTTGTATGGAAAGGTATATTTGATAAGACTCAGGGTTCTCTCCTGGAAAACATCCTTGACGTGTCATCATTTATTAGAGGGCGGGGAAAATGGGTTACTGCCAGGCAATTATCGGAAGCGGGTGTTGACAAAATTCTAAAGACATTCCCAGATATGGAAAATAAGTAAAAATTAACCCGAAACAACAGCGTTTCTCGCCTTGCAATGATCAATACTGGAATCATACAAAACTTTTATATATGTTTGCCCTTTGCATCTCACCGTAAAGTCGCAAAGATCGCGGTAGATTGCCACTGCAAAATTCGGATTTCATATAAGAGGAGAGATAGCGAATGATTGTCATACCTGCAATAGATCTGAAAGATGGAAAGTGTGTACGTTTGCTGCAGGGCGACTTCTCGCTCGCTACCGTATATTCGGATCACCCTGTTGAACTGGCAAAAAGCTGGCAGAAAAGAGGGGCCGAGAGAATCCATGTTGTTGACCTTGACGGCTCTAAGTCCGGTTCCCCTCAAAATGAAGAGGTTATAAGAAATCTGGTCCGGGAAATAGATATTCCTGTTCAAGTTGGTGGTGGAATCAGAAATATGAAAACCATTAAAGCATATCTCGGTATGGGGGTCAAATGGGTCATACTGGGAACAGCAGCATTGAAAGACAGAAAATTTGTTATGGAGGCCTGCGCTTCTTATGGAGAATCCATTATACTTGGTATCGATGCAAAAGAAGGGGAGATACTGGTTGAGGGGTGGACGGAAGAAACAGGCCGATCTGTTGTGGAGATAGCTAAGAGTTATGAAGGCCTTGGCGTAAATGCAATAGTATATACCGATATCAAACGGGACGGTATGGAAGTGGGTGTAAATATTGAAAATACGAAGAATCTTGCCGAGTCTGTGGATATTTCTGTTATTGCGTCAGGTGGGGTGTCAGGGCTGAAGGACATTGAGGAACTTCTTAGAGTTGAAAGCTTTGGGGTAATTGGTGTTATTGCAGGAAAGGCCCTTTATAGCGGGGCATTACGCCTGGAAGATGCAATAGAAATGGCTTTAAGCTCCGAGTTTAAAGTTTAAAGTTTTTGTGCGAAGTGGGCTATTGGAGGTTTTGCTGACGGATAAGGAGGTAAATAAATGGAAGATTGTATATTTTGCAAAATTGCCAAGGGAGAAATACCCTGTAACAAGGTGTATGAAAATGACAGAATCCTGGCGTTTGATGACATTACGCCTATGGCCCCGGTGCACGTTATCATTATCCCTAAGCAGCATATTCCCACATTGATGGATGTATCTCATGAAAATATGGATATAATAGGTGATATATTTTCTGCCGTCGAGGAAGTGGCAAGAATCAAGAAAATCGACAAGAGGGGGTTCAGAACTGTCATAAACTGTAATGAAGAAGGCGGACAGGTCATCTTTCACCTTCACTTGCATGTATTGGGCGGCGAAAAATTGAAAGATGATCTTGCCTGATGTTTCATTTGATAAAAAACCTACATGAAGAATTGACAATTTACCAAAAGTAAATAAATTAAATTTTGAACATACTTTTTTACATGGTCATTTGATAGTGACATGTGAAATTGTTCATATTTTGGAGTTATGTTGCCAAACCAATAGCGTGATAACAAGGGTAAATCTATGGATATTATAATAAAGAAAATTGAAAGTGGAATGGTTCAAGCAGCCAAGAGTAAAGATAAATTAAGATTGTCTGCACTTCGCCTGGCTAAGGCGGCGTTGCACAATATGGAAATCGATTTGCGAAGGGAACTCAAAGAGGAAGAGATCCTCCAGGTATTATCTTCCATGGTAAAGCAGAGAAAGGATTCTATCGAACAATTCAGAAACGGGGGGAGATTGGATCTTGTTAAAAAGGAAGAAGATGAGTTACAGGTTATTCAGGAGTTTATGCCTGAACAGCTTTCCGAAGAGCAAATAGAGGCAGAAATATCAAAGATGATAGCTAAGATAGGTGCGACGGGTATCCGTGATATGGGTAAGGTGATGAAAGCGCTTATGCCAAAGTTTACGGGTAAAGCCGATGGTAAGCTTGTAAGTGAAAAAGTTAAGGCAATGTTAACCTAATGCGGCAAAGCCGCAAAGTTATCAGGGGTCAGTAAAAGACAGCTACCACCCATTGGGCTTTTGGCACAATCAAGCATGTTATAAAACCCCCGCTGATC
>DFBI01000045.1:0-3128 GCA_002367335.1 Syntrophaceae bacterium UBA3084
TACAAGCCCGCCCCAGGTTCTCTTGCCCACAAGCGGCCCGATTTTTCTGAAGCGGAAAAAATACGGCAGCGCATCTCCTCCCGACCCTGCATACTCATTGATTATCATCACCTTGGGCCCAAAGATCTGAGCTATGGGAGTTGTTGTCTCTTTTCCATCTCTGGTTGCGAAATAGGCCATCAATGGACGGGACATCAAATCAACAAAATAGTCTGCAACAGAACCTCCTCCATTGAACCTCTCATCAATTACAGCTCCTTCCTTGTTCTGCTGCGCGAAGTAATAGCGGTTAAAATTGACATAGCCGGCGAATGATGTATTCGGCAGATACACGTAAGCGAGGCGTCCATTTGACATCTTGTCGACCTTACGGCGATTTCCTTCTATCCAGTCGCGCGTTCTTAATGCTCTTTCGTTTCCTACTGGAACAACAGTAACAAGACTTGATTCCTCTTTTGAAGGTTTACTGTTAACCCTCAAAGATATCTGTTTGCCTGCTGTCCCTTCGAATGCTCTGTAGATATTTGCAGGAGGCTTAAGTTCTACACCATTTACTTCAAGCAAATAATCTCCTTCCGAGACTTCTAGACCAGGAGCAGTCAAAGGAGCGCTCAGATTCGGGTTCCAATTTTCACCGGTGTATATTTTTGCAATCCTGTAGTATCCATTATCAACCTTATAATCAACACCAAGAAGACCTACCGGAACAGTCTCTGCCTTTGGCATGGCGCCGCCACCTGCCCAAGAATGGCCGATTGTCAACTCCCCGATTAGATTGGCAAGAATATAGCTTAAATCGGAACGGTGAGCCACGTGAGCAACGAGAGGTTTGTACTTTTTGTACATGGCGTCCCAATCTGCACCGTGCATATTCTCATCATAAAGGAAATCCCTGTTAATGCGCCAGCCTTCGCGGTAAATCTGTTTCCATTCAGCGACCGGATCCACCCTCATCTGAAGTTCTGAAGTCTTAAGCTTCCCGTCCCCTATTTTGGCTTTTCCACTGGCATCAACGATTCCATATACACTGCGTGCCATATAGAGCAGTTTTTTACCGTTAGCCGAGATTTCATAGCCGCTGATTCCGGACATGAAAGGCTTTGACTCCCTTTTTTTAAGGTCATAACGATGTAGCAAGACTCCCTGCTGATTGGGAATACTCTCACAGTAAAAAAATGCGCCCTCTGCCCCAACCTTGAGCTGGCTGTAATTGCGTAAAGGGATGTCAACAGCCAGTATGCGCTGGCTTATTCCTTTCAAATCGATACGGACATGAATCTTTTTATCCTTTTCTTTGTCGTTTTTTGCGGCCTTTTCGCTGTCTTTTTCGCTACTTTTCTCCTCTTCCTTTTTCACATCTTCCTCATCGCTCTCCGGCAGCAGAGGCGACGGCTCTTCAGAGCTGAGCACAACTAAATAGACTTCTCTCGTAAACGGCCGGTCATAGGATGTCATATCGAGCCAGCCTGTATTGAGAGCAAAATCCGTGCCGCTAAGAAAGTAAAGGTACTTACCTCCCATGTCAAAGGCAGGTGAGAGAGCATCCGAGAGACCGTCTGTAAGCTGGTAAGATTTTGCCTCTTCGATAGAATAAACAAATATGGCATGCAAATAATTGTCAAGCCGTTTGGAATAAGCAATCCAGTTAGAATCAGGAGCCCAGACATGGTCCAGCGATCGTTCTGGATGATCATAAGTGTCTTTATCAATTTTTATGGGTTTTCCTTTTTCCAGATCGAGATACCAGAGATTCAGGCGCTTGTCAGAAAAAAGAATCTTCTTCGAATCCGGAGACCATACTGGAGCATAGTAGAACGAAGGGTTCTTAAAAGAGACACTGCGCACAGGATCTATTCCTTTTTGGTCAATTATCATGAGCTCATACTCACCGCTCTGATCAGAGAACCAAGCTATTTTCTTTCCATCAGGTGACCAGGTAGGAAAACGGTCATTTGCCCCAGGACTCGACGTAAGATTACGGAAATCTCCTTTCTTTGCAGGCACAGTAAAGATATCTCCGCGTGCACTAAACACAGCTCTTGCGCCGGTAGGAGAAATATTTCCGCTTCTTATCAGATCTGATACTTTCGCGAAGTATGGCCTAATCCCGGGAAGGTCCCCTTTTATATCTACATGAAGCTGGGCAGATTTTCCGGAATCAGGCTCAAAAATATGGAGGTAACCAGCTTGTTCATAGACTATAGATCCAGAATCTGCTTTTGCATTTTTTATATCGAAATCATCATGAAATGTAAGCTGCTTAACTTCCTTTATGTCTGTATCATATGAGAAGAGATTCATGGTGTGATTTCGGTCTGAAATAAAAAAGACCTTGTTGTTGATCCACATGGGATCAGTATCATTGCTGTTTTGGCGCGGCACTTTTTCAACACCGTAATCAGATAGATCGATTAACCATACTTCAGTAGTTCTTCCACCCCTGTAATGGCGCCAAGTTGTAAATGCTTCCGAATTCCTGACATATGCCATCCTCTTGCCGTCAGGAGAATATACACCCTTGAATGCCATAGGCATCGGAAGAGGTTCAGGCATACCGCCTTTAATTGATATTGTCCATAACCGGCTGAAAGAAACTGGCACAGTATCACGACCAGATGCAAAAAGAACATATTTACCGTCAGGAGCCCATCCTCGAACCACATCAGGCATAGGATGAAATGTTAAACGTTCTGGCTCCCCTCCCTCTATCGGTACAATGTAAACATCTGTATTGCCACCATACTGACCTGAGAAAGCAATGTATTTTCCATCAGGTGAAAATACAGGAAATGACTCAGAGCCTTTATGCGTGGTTAATCTCCGGGCATTCCCACCATTCCGTGACACGACCCAGACATCATTGGCATAGACGAAAGCAACGCTATTATTGCTTACTGTGGGCTGCCGAAGCAGCCGTGCTTCTTGAGAATAAACTGGCAATGCTAGACATATTATTAAAAACAGATAAAAAATATTTTTTTTCATAATAAAACCCTCCTTATTTTCTTTTTCAATTTAACAAGAATTTTTTGTCACCAATAAATATTCTATTTGCTTATATCATAGCGAAAAATAGCGGTCAAATACAAAGATTATATGGTGTTAATTTTACCTGGATTATTCACGAA
>DFBI01000045.1:3199-3715 GCA_002367335.1 Syntrophaceae bacterium UBA3084
ATAGCTAATCTTAATAAAAAGGTGTCTGGTACCGATTTTTGGGCAACCAAAATGCTTGTTAAAACGTTTTACTTTATTAGGTATACTAACAAAAAAGTTTTTTTAAATGTATATAAAAGTAAACCAATTCGCTTATTCTTACGTATTATTGATATAAACATAAAAAAAACACGCTCGTTAGCCCTAATTATTTACAAGGAGATTGCAGTTGAAAAAAACAGTTCCATTTATTATTTCCTGTCTTATACCTCTATTCCTATTTGCTAAGGCACCAGACCCATCAGTACAGAAAATCATTCAGGCCGTTCAAGCCAATAGTCCCATTAACGTTAACGGTATTCTGGAGGAAAAAGTCTGGGAAACGAAAGGTTACAGCGACTTTGTCCAGTCAGACCCAATTGATGGTGCAGATCCAACCGAGAGAACTGAAGTCTGGATAGCCTATGACAAAGAAGCTATCTATGTGGCAGCACGGCTCTATGATTCAAATTCCGAATCAATCACAAGCCGTTTAGG
>DFBI01000121.1 GCA_002367335.1 Syntrophaceae bacterium UBA3084
TGATGTTGCTGATTTTTTCAAATATAAATACCGGGCATTTACCTCTCTGATAAGCGATTTCAGAAGGAACTTTGATCAGGATAATTTAGAAGACAGGTTCTTTGTTCAAAGACAATTGGGCAGACCTGAAAAGGGAGAAAAAGGTAATGTTAGAAGTATTGTTATTACGCTGAGAAAGAAAAATTTTTCTGTGGAGGACATTAAGATCAGTCTTGATGCTATCGGCTACCAGGTTTCAGAGAACACAATTTATCTGATCATCAAAAGCGAGGGTTTTGCACGTTTGCCAAAGCGAAGCAAGCAAGATAAAAGACAGTTAGAAGAGGTAAGGATTGAGGCTCAAAAAAGTGAGTCTATCAATTTTTTGCCTGAAAAGTTCAAGACCACCTCAGGGGCTCTATTATGTTTCCTGCCTATTATTCGGGCATATGGCATTGATGAGATTATTCAAAGCAGTGGTTATCCCTGGACCAGGAGTTTATCTCGCATCGAATCGATTCTTTCATTTATTGCCTTGAAATTATCCGACATACGGCGATATTCTGCAGATGATGTTTGGTGCATGGATAGAGGATCAGGTTTGTTTGCCGGATTAAATGTATTACCCAAAGCCACATGGTTTTCGTCATACTCAGACAGAGTCACCTCACAGATGAATATTGATTTTTTAAAACGCTTACATCGAACGTGGCTTGATATGGGGTTGTTAAGCGACACGATAAATCTTGATTTTACCACCATACCATATTGGGGAGAAAGTGATCAATTTGAAAACAATTGGTCAGGAAAAAGAAACAAAGCCCTTTCAAGTATGCTTTCGGTATTGGCTCATGATCCTGATACCGGCATAATTGATTATGGTAATACCAGGGTTAGACACAGCAATGAAAGCCACATAGTTTTAGAATTTCTAGATTTTTACAAACTCGGACTTAAAGAGGAAAACCAACTGAAATACATCATTTTTGATAGCAAATTCACTAATTATGAAAACCTTGCTGAGTTGGATTCTAATGATATAAAGTTCATTACTATACGTAGGCGTGGAAAGAATATTGTAGATGAGATTAATAACTATCCCAAGAACAGTTGGAAGATAATAAGAGTACAGCAGTCGGGTAATAAAAAACGCACTTTAAAGGTAAATGAACAAACTATTTTCCTGAAGGGTTACAATAAGCAGATCAGACAAGTTACGATTACCGGTAATGGCAAAATTAAACCGGCCATAATCATTACCAACGACTTTGATATAAAAGTACATGACATCGTGACTAAATATGCCAGGAGATGGCTGGTTGAAAAAGTGATCTCAGAACAGATCGAATTTTTCCATTTGAACCGGGTGTCTTCTTCAATGGTAATAAAAGTAGATTTTGACCTGACGATGTCTATTGTTGCCCATAATATTTACCGTCTATTTGCACTTGAATTAGAAGGTTATTCACATTTAACTTCTCAGAGTCTGTATGAGAAATTCATAACCAATGCCGCCGATGTAGAAATAGGGCAAAATGAAATAGTTGTCAATCTCAAGAAAAAAAGAAATTTACCTTTACTTTTAGAAACTATGAGCAGATTTCAGGACCTGAACTATAGTTGGCTTGATAATAAAAAGCTAATTTTCCAGGGTGCAACTTACACCTGAGATAATACGGTTAGCTAATAACCGTCCGGGTAGAGCGGGTCGTTACCTCCCCGCTCCCCCACAGATCCGGACGAGCAGCTTTTCCGCATCCGGTTCCTCAAAAGTCAGGTTCGCTTCAAGGAATTATACGAGTGTCTGATAGAGGGTTTTAACAGAGGTTGCCATTTCTCAACGAGACTGGAAAACCTGTCCCAGCTAAGTTTAACTTTCCCCCCTCTGCGGTTTAACCACTTGAATAGCCTGCGTTTCACTGCCTCGTAGAAGCCCTTGAGACTTCTGGTATTGAAGGTGACCCCATAGTAGTTATAGTGCCCCCGTAACTTGACATTGAGTACAGCTATCAAGTCTTTGAGTTTCATATGACGGTTGCTCTGTATGTAATTGCTTACATTGCTGATTGCCCTGGTCAAACGTTTGGAACTGGTCTTGCGCTTCAGAACCATGTATCCCTTCAGGGACCTACTCAAAAAGTGAGTAAACCCCAGGAAATCAAAGCTCCTGTCATTACCGCCCCGTTTGTCGTTCAGGTCGATCAACTTCGTCTTCTCCGGATGTAATGTCAATCCATATTTGGCGAACCGTTTCGGTAGGACTGCCATTACTCTATCTGCGTCCGACTTGTCTGTAAATCCCAGAATAAAGTCATCCGCATACCTTACTATAAAACTCTTTCCCTTTAGCAGCGGCTGGATTTGTTCCGAAAACCACTCATCCAGCACGTAATGCAGATAAATGTTACTCAAAATTGGAGAAATTACGGAACCCTGAGGGGTTCCAAATTCCGGGTAACTGATGTTGCCCGATTCCATGACCCCCGCCTTGAGCCATTTGTCTATCATCCTTCTGATCACTCCATCCTTAATCCGTTTGTCAAGGAACTCCCGGAGTATCCCGTGATTGATCGTACCAAAGTAGTTCTTGATGTCCGCATCTATAATATAGTGCTTCTTACCAAAACTGACTTCTTTGAACAGGTAATCAATCGCCTGGTGTTGTGATCGCCCTGGTCGGAACCCGTAAGAAAAGGGCTTAAAGCCCTCTTCATAAACCGGCTCAATGACCCTGCGAACACTTGCTTGTAGTACCTTGTCCTCTATAGTAGCGATATCAATCGGGCGCTGGCTATGCTTGTCTTTCGGTATATAGACCCGCCTCACGGCCGGAGCTTTATACCTGCCGGATTTGAATTCCTCCAAAAGGCTATGCCTTCTTTCTGGAAATTCTGATCCGTACTGCTGCCACGTCTTCCCGTCAATACCCTTCGCACTCTGCTTGTTGAGCCGCTTATAGCTGTCCCACAGCATCGTTGCATCTATAAAGGAGTACAGACTTTGCAATGTTTCTCCTTTGTACTTCCTTGCTCTCTCGGCTATCTGCCGTTCTACTGTTAACATCTTTTTCATGTAACTGATACATTAATGTTTCCGAACCGCAGTTCTAACTTCCGGCATCTCCCTTTCCTACTCCCCGGCTTTCTGCGGTCCAGATTTCCCGGCTTTCAATCGGTACTATGAAGATGCTAAGACTGCCTTCGTCCTTCTCTTTCCCTTCGGTTTCCCTCGGTACGGATACCACTTAACGCCTGCTGCTTGTTCTTACCATTACTTCAGGAGCATCAAGTTTCCTGAGTAACCCGGTCAATTGGTCACGCGGTTGACCGTATGCCGCGTCTTTTACGTGTGGAGACGGTAGGCTCTCCCATGTTCCCGCGATACCCTGTTCTGCTTTTGATATGGTCTCCGACCCCGACCAGACCTCCGCTGCTCACCCTATCGCTGCTTCGGTGTTGCCCCTGCCTTTTCAAGAACAAAGACTCTGGTTTCAAACACACTTCCGAGGCTCAATACATACCTTTAACAGTCGCTGTCTATGCTTCGCGCCACCATCTCTGGTGACTACGCAAGACTCGCTTCCGGTAGGAGGCTAACCCTTTCCGAGCAGGATTGATTACCTGCCGGGTATCCTTGAGGTGTTTCATTATTTGTTTTGTTCGCCAATAAATCCCCACCTCGCGGGCTTTGCATGGCGCAATGAAAATCTATGCTTCTAAAGCTCATGGGGATTGTAATGATGTTCCATTGAATCTTCATAGTCACCAATGGAGACATGCAAAAGCCTGTCATTGGTTGGAAGACGGTATAAACATCGTAGAAATTAGTAAACTGCTGGGACATGAAAGTATAGAAACCACTATGGCTTATCAAGATATCACTACCGAACAGCAAATGAGGGCTCTGGCTACTTTGGAAGATGAAGCTGTCAGTACAATACCAAAGAAATGGAAGCTGGTAAAGAATACAGGTTTGTCAGATCTGTTTTGTTTTACGAGAACATAGGAAGAATGACTACAAATATTATCTCAACTTCTTAGATGTAAACATTTGAGAACATATCATTTACAGAAGAAGTTGGGATGTTTCTGACACCTCTTTCAGAACCATTATTATCGGGAGGGACATCCTTGTTGTACAAAAATGTAAACAGAGAGTCTCTATTATCTCTTAGTGATTTTTGAAATGTCAGCGTTTTAGGAGTTTTATCTTTATTTAGCGTTTCGTTCAAAAGTTTGTTGAAACCTGTTTCAATTTCCAGGGTTCTGTAATCGTCTTTGCTGTACTCTGGTATTTTTCGTTTTAACTCTATTGCCCGCTTGAATAGCGTTTTAATACTTGCAGCCCATG
>DFBI01000001.1:0-4219 GCA_002367335.1 Syntrophaceae bacterium UBA3084
TCCTACAGGAGGGATCACTGCTTTGCCTTGGGAATAGGCAACAAATCCTTCTTCGATCTCTTGGATGGGTTGGAGTGACTTCAATACGCCCTTGATTTGAGCGAGATTATAAATTTTACTCATTTCATGTCTCCTTTTCTGATTTCCAACAATTATAGAATCAATGGCAGATGTTTGCAAATCAAAAACCTCTTTTCCTATCGAGGGATGGTCGGCATCTGATCATCGCGGCGAAATACAACGAAGGCCGAACCGATTGCCGGAAGCTCCAGCTCAATGTGACAGGAGTTGTCGGTTGGCTGCCGGCTGTGACGCTTCAGGAAAATTCGGACAGATGAGTGCATTTCTTAAACTGCAGATTATTTGTGATAATCGTAAGCTAAGAGGAATGCATGACAACAGTGAAAAAGTCCATGACGTTGCCGTGGTTTTAAAGATGGATGTGAAACTATCGACTTTAATAAAAAAAGGGGAAGCTTGCTAGCTTCCCCTTTTTTTGTAAACTGTTTGAGCTATTTAGAAAACGAAACGAATCCCTAACTGAGCTCTCCTGGGCAAAACATAACCTCCTGGTGCCAAGTAGGCCTCGCTTTCTGCATTAGTTTCAGCAACCCAGTAGTGGTAGTCATTATTAAAGATGTTCCATACGTCTAGTAACAGTTTTAATCTCATCTCTTTCCAGAGTCTAAAATCTTTTTCCAGTCTCAGATCCAAATATGTCTGGTTGGGATATCTTTTACTGCCTCTTGGCTCAGCTGCTATCGTCCGACGTCCTTGGTTCAGGCTTATCGGTATCGTACGGTTATAAGGTCTGCCTTGCTCATAGGCAAAATAGGCGCTGAGCATTATTCCATGAGGAAAGATATAAGTTCCACTGAGCTTGAACTGATATTCTCGGTCATAATTGCCCGGGACTCCGTACATATTGATTAAATCATTCTTATCCCAATAGCCTTTGGGGTACTGCTTTGCCTTAGATAAGGTCAAATTCCCACTCACCTGCCAGTTGTTGGATAGGCGCTTATTGAAAGCTAAAATTAATGCTTTATAAGTCATTTTAAGATCTCGATTGGTGGTTAAATAGAAACTGTCATTTATCTGATTGTAGACCTGAATCCACTGGCCACCATATTCATCATAGAAATCTATAATCTCATATTCTGCAGTAGTATTCTGCTCGTTGACAGGATTTTTTGATTCCTTATAGATTCCCGTCAAAGACAGAGAGAAATCAGTGAATATTTCCCTTTCAATTCCTGCGGAGAATTGGTCAGAATAAGGATTTTTGATATTCCGGTCCATTCCTCTATCCGCTATGGGATCTATAAGTTCGGTTAGAATATCGTACTTACCCGTATTCCAGTTGTATAACCACCAGGATCTCTCGCCTCTCGATGGGGCGCTTTGATAAAAGTCCCGCATAAGCATATGCCCATAATACCGACCATAGCTTGCTTTGAATATTGTTTTCCTATCCCCAGTCAATTGGTATACAAGTCCCAGCCTTGGTGACCATGTGTCCCATTTGAGAAGGTCCATATCCGCCGGCAATGTTTCTATTGGATTTGCGGTTTCATCCAGTTTACTGAGCTCGGGGTAGCCGCCTCGAGTGTGATCGAATCTGACACCCAAGTTCAAGGTTAAGCGGTCACTTACAGACCAACTGTCGTCGAGAAAGCTACTGATTCTGTTGAGAACTCCTCCATATTCTTCAGGGTTCATAAAAAAGGCATAATAAGGATACCCATCCCAATCGTAATAATACATATTGCTGTTGTAGCCCCATTTCCATCCCGCATAGCTGTTGTTGTAAATTACCCCAAATTTGAACTCGTGGTCGCCCCCGAGAAAATCCTCGGCGAAATGGGAAACTGAGCCCTGGACTTGATGCTGATGCTGGGGCCAATCACCCCACCAACTAGCGTTTCCTGAATACATCCCAGTATAAGCATCATAACGCATGGGAGTTACCCTGTCTCCATCTGCAGCTTCCGATATGAGAGTGACCCACCATCCGGCATATTTTATCTCAAAGAATGTATTCGGACTGAGGATTGAAGTCCAGGTGGCACTTGGTAAAGGATTCGAGGAATCTTCAGAACTCACGGTTTCATAAGGATAAAATGCATCAGGAGTATCTTCCCATCTGTAGTCGTCGAAGTCACATGAAAGGGTTAACTTATTATTTTTATTGATCTGCCAGTCAAATCTCCAGAACATAGTACGAGAGCGATATAGGCCTGCTCCAAAAGCTGGATCGGCCCCCACTCCAACCGATGTATCATCCGCGTACTGTCCGGCAAAAAAGAACCAGAGTTTATCCTTTATTATGGGACCCCCCAAAGTTCCAGTAATCTCATTATACTTATCGCGATAGAAAGGAAATTCTTCGTCGGGCGTATTATTTCCTGTTAACCAGTTTGCACGATAATAAAAATTGAGATTGCCACTAAATGTATTGGAACCCGTTTTGCTGACGAGGTTGACAACCATGCCCTGAAAGTTCCCGTATTCAGCCGGAGCTCCTGATACGATAACATCCATTTCTTCGATAGAATCGACGTTAGCCCAATACCAGGAACCTGCGTTATCTGGGCTGGTGGTTTCTACCCCTTCAAAGTAATAGGTGTTTTGGGTGGTACCAGATCCCATGGCCGATTGCCAATTATTCGAGTGGTCTCCTGATGAGCTTGTGACGCCTGGCGTTGTTCCCGCGTAATCGAAGAAGCTAAAACGGCGCATTGGGAGGACTTCCATCAATTCTGAGCCGATATTGGTGGAGACAACCGACTTTTGCACATCCACTACCGGCGTTTCCGCCGATACTGTGACACTCTCCTCTAAGCTGGCCAAATTTAAGATTACATCTACAGTAACCGTTCCTGCAATCTTTACACGGAGTTTGGTCATTTTGGCAGTCTGGAAGCCTTCCAAAGTAATGGTTACCTCATATTCTCCAGGCATAAGGTTTGGAAACCTGAACTTCCCTTCATCATTTGTTAAAATAGAACGCGTACCCCCCATAAGCTTTTCACCAACGAGTTCGACTGTGGCGCCTGGCAAAATCTCTCCCTCTGTATCAGTGACTGTTCCTCTTATGCTTCCGGTTCTTATCTGAGCATAGCTTATACTGCCCATCAGTAAAAGAACAGTAAAAATAGCGATCATTGATACAATTGTTCTTCTCATTATTCTCCTCCCTTTGATTTTTTTACACATAAATGATGCAATATTTGAATCCGGAACCCTAACTTCATAATTAATATATTTACTAACATTGTATTTGTATTGTATAGTTATGCTATTTATTTGTATAGCTATGCTATTTATTGCATAAAATTTTTGACTTTTTTTTGTTCCAGGATTTCCAGGGGCCTGCCAAAATATTAGAGCATCACTAATCCCTCGAAGGAGCTTATTTGCAATTTCTTTAATATTAGTAATACAATTATCAATAGAAATGAGTGAGATAAATGAGTTAGAAACTCAATAAACTTAGGGTAGGATGAATATAATAAAAAAATTCAAAATCATTCTGTTCATATCTTTGCTGGTTTTCCCGCTGGAGGTTTTGTCCGGAGTCACTTCAGAAGGCAAACTCCCTCCCCGATTTAAAATCTGGCTGGAACAGGAGGTAAAATATATTATCACCACTATAGAGAAAGAGGTTTTTCTCAAGCTTCAGACGGATAAAGAAAGAAGTCTTTTCATAGAAGCATTCTGGAAACACAGGGATCCAACGTCTGGAACGCCAGGAAATGAATTCAAGGAAGAGCATTATCGTCGCATCAATTATGCCAATCATCAGTTCGGGAGAGGAGTCCCAAAGCGTGGTTGGGAAACCGATCGGGGAAGGATTTATATCATTCTTGGTGAACCCAGGGGAATCGATCACCACACCGGAGAAAGTCAGATATACAACACTGAAGTCTGGTTTTATGACAGTTTAAGCCAATACGGTCTTCCTGCTGGATTTAATCTGGTTTTTTTCCAGAAAGGGGGAGTGGGAGAGTATGTTCTTTACAGCCCCAGTGCCGATGGCCCTCAGGCTCTGCTTACATCCTATTTTGGTGACCAGGCGGATTATGTCCGAGCTTTCCAGACTTTAAGGAAAATAAATCCCATCCTGGCCAAAATTTCTCTTTCCCTTATTCCCGGAGAATCATCTCTATATGGTCGCCCCTCATTGGCTTCTGATATGCTGATCCAGAATATTTAT
>DFBI01000001.1:4288-4510 GCA_002367335.1 Syntrophaceae bacterium UBA3084
TGGAATATTCTACCAATTACATAGACAACGATTCTTCGATCAAAATCTTTCAGAATCCTCAGGGAGTTTATTTTGTTCACTATGTTGTGGAAATCATGAAATTTTCAGTGCAGGAGTATCAAGATAAATATTCCACCCATTTGAAAGTAAACGGAAATGTTTCCGATTCAGAGGGGAAAACAATTTACCAATATGAAGGATCCATTTCTGTGGAACTGGACG
>DFBI01000188.1:0-2605 GCA_002367335.1 Syntrophaceae bacterium UBA3084
TAGCGGAGCTTTTTACGAGACCATAAAATAAGCTTTGTGCCTCTGTGCCTTTGAATCTGGGCAGTTACGACAGAACTTTTTCTCTTCTTTTTTTCGCAAAGCACGTTTCACATATAGGTTTTCTCGCCATAAGTTTTTCTATGAGATTTTCAAGTATAAAAACATAAATCATCTCTTCTTTCGTATAGCTTTGTGACATTTGCAGGATGTCCGGAAAAGGATTGTCATCCATTCGTTCAGAAAACCACTCACATGCCTTCTCCTCCTCTTCCGATAAACCCATTATCTCATCAAAGGTGTGTATGAAGTCATCGCCGTCATCCCCTTCCATTTTTCCACATTCTCTGCAACAACATATCATTATCGGGTATTTACCCTTAAGAAACTCTCCCATTTTTATCTCATCCTGTAGCAGCAAAGTATTTTAAAAATCCACATCAAGTTAATATAATAAACGTAAAGAAAAAATCAAGAAATAAACGAACAATAAGAGCATACAAATAAGGTCCTTCTCCAATTTTGCTGGAGAAGGGAGAAGTTAGACCGTATTTTTTCCTTTGGGAATTTTGCTGTCTTTGTAATTTTTTAGCATTTCACTCGAACCCCTGAATCCTTGACCCCTTGAATCCTCTGGAATTAATTGCAGATAACGCACTTATTTTGCCTTAATTAACTACAACTAATCAGGAGATGATCCACAAATATTATTGACTCATCCCTTGATTTAAGTATATTTTGAATAACAGGAAGGTTAACCTATCTGTTTCGAAGGTGATGGATTCGTAAAAAGTCGAAAAGTACCATTTTTCGTCATTCCGGCGAAAGCCGGAAATATAGAAAAGGCGATCCCAGACTTTCAGAAGGCCTGCGAGATGGGAGAGAAACAACAATCATAAAAAACAAACCATTTTAATCTGGAAAGCAGAACCATGAAAACATCTCTATCAGAAGACTTTCGTATCTATCTCCAACCAACTAAATTTATAGATAGTGATTCGCCTGAAATAATTAAATTCGCAAGATCATCGGCAAAAGGCGCAAAGACTCAAGTCGAAAAAGCCGTGAAAATCTTCTATGCCGTGCGGGACCGGATTACTTATGATCCATACCATCTCAATCTCTCACCGGATAAGTTCAGGGCGAGTGTTGTTTTGGCTAAAAAATCCGGTTTTTGTGTAGAAAAGGCCGTCCTCCTTGCGGCTATGGCGCGTGTTCTCGAAATTCCCAGCCGTCTCAGATTCGCTGATGTCCGAAACCATTTAACCACGAAACGACTCAGGAAGTTTATGCAAACGGATCTGTTTGTTTTTCATGGTTATACGGAACTGTTTCTGAATAACAAATGGGTCAAAGCAACTCCAACTTTCAATCGTTCTCTTTGCGAGCGTTCCGGCATTCGTCCAATTGCTTTTGACGGTATCCATGACTCTGTATTCCATGAATTTGACACAAAAGGGAAGAAACACATGGAATATGTTCATGACCACGGCCATTATGCCGATCTGCCCTATGAGAAAATAACGACCGGATATAAAAAATACTACCCCATGTATTTCACAAAAAACAGATATGTACCGACAGATAAATAACTTAAGAGAAAATTTGATTTTTATGTTGCAAGGGTAGGCCGAGCAATGCTTATGACTTGACATTTATACTTATATCATCCATATTCCTCCATGTGTAAGAAATTTCATACAGTATATAATTCAGGGTGTTGTTAAACCAGGCAAAATGCTTCTCATCATGTAATATCAGCAACCTCCCATAATTCTTAATGAAATATGATATTTCAAGATGATCTCATCATCAGGTGCCTCCGATGCGGGCAGAAGAATCGAATACGTTCCGGTCATATCAGCGATAAGCCAATATGCGGCAGGTGCGGGGCACCGCTTGATGAACTTGTTGTCCGATGTTTAAACTGTGGAACTAAAAACCTTGTACCGGAAGAGCGTATTCACGACCGGCCGATATGCGGTAAGTGCGGCGCCCCACTTTATCAAGGCTTCGCGGTTGATATCTCCGATGACACATTCAGAAATGAAGTTATTTCATTCCCCGGTCCCGTTCTCATGTGTTGCTGGGCTTCCTGGTGTGTCTCTTCTCGCATCGTGGTACCGATACTCGATCAACTTGCCCCCAAATACGCAGGGGGTGTAAAAATTGCGAAATTAAACATGGACAAAAACCCCATCATTGTCTCGCAATACAAAATAAAAAAGACCCCGGCATTTCTCCTTTTCAGAAATGGGAAACTAGAGGATACGCTAACGGGAATCACTACCAGAGAAGAATTAGAAAAGCATATAAAGTTAATTTTGACAAACGCGTAAAAAGCTCCACTATGCCGTTTACGGCACTATATATGAACTCAATGATATATTTAAAATGAAAACATTAAAGAAAAATTTACAATATTTTGACAAAACATTAAACATCTGTCTGCAAACAACGTAATGTGGTAAAGCCGCAAAGTTATCAGGGATCAGGTGTCGGGACTTCGGTGAGCCTTCGGCGTGAGACTTCGGCGTGAGCTCAGTCGAACGCTCAGTCGAACGCTCAGTCGAACCGAATCAGCAAAAGACAACGGTCGCCCATTGGG
>DFBI01000188.1:2634-15273 GCA_002367335.1 Syntrophaceae bacterium UBA3084
GATCCCTGACACCAACATCTGCGCCAAAAACGCCTGTCTGCGTGCCTGCCTGTGCGTGTCCGCACGCAGACAGGCAACGCACAGGCAGGCAGTTGTTGAGAATAAAGGTTCTAGAGATGTATTATGGTTTATTCAATTCTAAATGAAAAAGATGCTTTCCTTCATCGCGTTGTGGAAAAGCTTGGCAATGTTCCAATAGATTATTCTGAAAAATTGGACATTATCAAAAAAAACAGGAAAGAAAACGAACCAAGACTTGCCGCGGGGGTGCTACTTTTACTCTGTTACAAAAAAAATGCTGTTATTTCAACTGGTCATGACAGTAAATTTGTGTTTCAGTTGATTAAACGTTCTTCAGATGTACCGCAGGCAGGAGACATCAGTTGTCCGGGAGGAATGCTTGAACCCCTTAAAGACCACATTTTACAAACATTTATTTGTTGTGGATTCCCTCCAATCCTTAAGGGAAGAACGCGCTCCCTTGCAAAGAGAAGAAAAGGAAAAGAGTTCAAGAATCTTACCCTGTTCCTGGCAAACGCTGTAAGGGAATCGTGGGAAGAAATAAGATTAAACCCTTTCAATTTCAGTTTCCTGGGCCCCCTTCCCTCTTATGATCTGAACCTTTTTCCAAAAACAATTTTCCCCCTCGTTGGTCTGGTAAAGGGAAAGGGCAATTTCCACCTTAATGGAGAGGTAAATAAAATCGTAGAAATTCCTGTGGCATCTTTTTTCCGCGAAGAAAATTATGGTCTGTATTCTCTTAATTTTTTGGATAAACCGGACCGGGCAAAAAATATGGAGTGGGATTTTCCCTGCCTTATTCATCAGGATTATGATGGAAAAGAAGAAATCCTCTGGGGAGCGACATTCGGTATAATTATGTCCTTCCTGAAGATCATCTTTGATCTTGAGCTTCCCCGGACGTACACAAAAAGAATTATCAAAGGAACTCTTTATCCGGATTACCTTACGGGTAGGTAAAATTCATAAAATACCTTGACAGGCTTTCATCATCTATATAATCTCTTCGATTTCAAATTGTTGACTAATTATTATGGAAGCACGAAAACCGAAAGGAAATAATAATGGTTACTAAAAGAGCATCTGAAATTCCCCCTTTCATTGTTATGGATGTCCTGGAAAGGGCCAACGAACTTGAAAAGGCGGGCAAAAATGTAATTCACCTGGAAGTTGGTGAGCCCGATTTCGATACACCTGAGTGTATTACGGAAGCCTGCTGTAAAGCCATTAAAGATGGAAAGACCCATTATACTCACAGCCTTGGGCTCATCGAATTAAGAGAAGCTATCTGTGAACACTATTTTACAAAGTACGGTGTGAATATCTCACCGGATCAGATAATTATCACATCAGGAACTTCACCTGCCATGTTTCTCCTCTTTTCCGCACTCCTCGAAAAAGGAGATGAAGTAATAATCTCAGACCCTCACTATGCCTGCTACCCTAACTTTATCACTTTTCTCGATGGAATTCCGGTAAATGTTAATGTTTACGAAGAGGAAGGTTTTCAGTACACCACCGGAGCGATCAAGGAAAAAATATCCGATAAGACTAAAGGAATCATGATCAACTCCCCTTCTAATCCGACTGGAAATCTTCTAAGCGCTGAAAGGATGACGGCAATTGCATCATTAGGTGTTCCCATCATTTCAGATGAAATATACCATGGTCTTGTCTATGAAAGTGAAGAACACAGCATCCTGGAATTTACCGATAATGCCTTTGTATTTAATGGCTTTTCCAAGGCTTACGCAATGACAGGTTGGCGCCTTGGTTACTTGATCGCACCGAAGGAATACATCCGGCCGATGCAGAAAATCCAACAGAATCTCTTTATTTGCGCGAATTCTTTTGTACAGTGGGGAGGGATTGCCGCCCTTACAGAAGCTGGAGATGATGTAATCCGGATGAAAAACACCTTTAACGAAAGACGACTTTTTATTATCAATAAACTACGGGAAATCGGGCTTGGCATCAAAGTGGAACCGACAGGAGCCTTTTACATCCTGGGAAATATAAAGAGATATTCGACTGACTCTTACAAAACAGCCTTTGATATCCTCGAAAAGGTACATGTCGGTGTTACTCCGGGAATCGATTTCGGCAAAAATTGTGAGGGATATCTCAGGTTTTCCTATGCTAATTCCATGGAAAACATTGCAGAAGGTCTTAATAGAATAGAAAAATACTTCAATGAATTATAATATAATCGAAAAAACACCTTTCAAAACGATTGTTTTCGACTTTGATGGAACACTGGCTCAACTGAATATTGATTTCTCCAACATGCGCAGGTGTGTCATCGATCTTATTACCGGTTTTGATGTAAATCCCGGTGGTCTGGAAAACCTTTTTGTTCTTGAAATGATTGAAGCGGGAAGAAAATTAATTGCTCTTTCTCATCCTGGCCAGGAAACTGTTTTCTTAGAAAATGCGTGTGAATTGATCCGCAATATCGAAATTGAAGGAGCAAAAAGAGGCAAACTCTTCGATGGCACAGAGGAAATGATTAACGAACTCAAAACACACAATATTAAAATCGGAGTGGTGACAAGAAACTGCATTGATGCGGTAAAGATTTTGTGCCCCCGTATAGAAGACTTTTGCGGCGCCGTTGTTACAAGGGAAGCAACCAGAAAAGTGAAGCCCAACCCGGAACAACTAAAGATTGCACTTAAGGAGCTCAACGCTGATCCGGCTCATACGGCCATGGTAGGTGATCATCCCATGGATATATCCACAGGAAAAAATGTCGGAACTTACACAATCGGCGTTCTTACGGGATATGCCGATGAGAACCTTCTTCGTAAAGCAGGAGCGGATATTATCCTGGATAATGCAACAAAAATAACTGAATTAATATCAAGACAGGGATCAGAAGATTAGAGGTTCAACACAACGCAACCGAAACTCAAAACTTGAAACTTAAAACCAGGTTATCATGTACGAAGTCACTGTGCAGAAGTCATTTTCTGCAGCTCATAAATTGAATATCGGAGGAAAGTGCGAAGAACTCCACGGCCATAACTTTACTGTAGATGTAACAATCGCTTCTGATGATTTAAATAAAGAGGGACTTGTGGTTGACTTCAGGATATTAAAGGGTTGGACAAACGAAATACTGGATGAATTTGATCATAAATTTCTCAATGAAATCCCTTTTTTTAAAGGTACAAATCCTACATCTGAAAACATTGCCAGGTTCATTTTTGACAGAATTGCGAAAAAGGCAACTGCAGAAAAACTGAGGATATCTCAAGTGACGGTATGGGAATCGAATAACGCATGTGCTACTTACAGAGGTGAGAACAATGGTTGATGTTCAAAACCTCAAGGATAACAGAAATATAGACATTCAAAAAGTCGGCGTGAAGGGGATTAAATATCCCATCATTGTCCTCGACAAAATGAATGGCACACAGCACGTAAATGCAACGGTAAACATGTACGTAAACCTTCCTCATCAATTCAAGGGAACTCATATGAGCCGATTTATTGAGATATTAAATGATCACAGGGGTCAAATCAACATCAGAAATTTTCGGCAGATTCTCGAAAAAATGAGGGATAAACTTGATGCCGAATCGGCACACATAGAAATAGAGTTTCCCTATTTCATAGAAAAACAGGCCCCTGTTTCCGGGGCAAAAAGTTTTATGGAATACTTGTGCAGTTTCTGCGGTGAGAGCAACGGCAATAGGAATGACTTCCTTGTCGGCGTAACCGTCCCGGTCACCACGGTGTGTCCTTGTTCCAAGGAAATCAGTGACACAGGCGCCCATAATCAGAGGAGCATCGTAAAATTGAACTTGAGATTTAAGAAATTCTTCTGGATAGAGGATGTGATCAAATTGATAGAGGAATCGGCAAGCGGTGAGGTCTATTCTCTTTTAAAGAGACCGGATGAAAAATATGTCACTGAAAAGGCATTCGCGAAACCCATGTTTGTTGAAGACGTGGTAAGAAGCATCGCGGAAAAAATAAACAGCATTAATAATTTTACATGGTACAGCGTAGAAGCGGAAAATATGGAGAGTATCCACAACCACAGCGCTTATGCTTGTATTAAAAAGACAGGGTAAGGGCCAAAGGTCAAAGGTCAAAGGTCAAAGGAAAAAGGAAAAAGGTTAAGGGCCTACAAAGAAGGGGTTAAGGTGAAAACAATTTTGAATTCTTAATTTTGAATTTTGAGTTGGGGGCAAAGGATTAATGGATTAGTGGATAATCCTCTACTGGCCTTTGGCCTTTAGGTCTCATCGCTCATTGCTCAGCCCTTTGCGGATTTGCTGTTACATCCTTCCCGAACGAAGAATCGATATCAGCAACCATATTCCAAAAATACCGGCGATACTGAACCCTACAAGACCCAGTATGGGAAAACCGAAAATGAAGGGTCCTACATCTGACCTGATGATGAGGGATGATCCAATGACAAGCGAAGCAACTACTAACGCGAAGGCTACCCTGTTTGATGATCTGTCTATTTCAAATACCAGATTTTCAAGCCCCCTGTGTTCAAATCCAATTTTGATCTTACCCTGCTTTATCTGTTTAGTTATATCGCGTAATTCTCCGGGAATTTCCTTGATAAGCTGAACCAGATCGCCCCCTGAGTCGAGAAAATCACCGATTATCCGTTTAGGAGAAAGACGCTTCAATTTGAGACGCTTAATATAAGGCGTGGCCTTTTCTGTCATGTCAAAATCGGGGTCCAATACCAGGCCCAGCCCTTCCACCTGAGTTAAGGCCTTCACCATGAGAAACATGTCCGGCGGGAGCCGTAGCTGATGATGCGTGATCAATTCGAGTATTTGATAAAGAATATCTTCTATACGCAATTCCTTGAGAGACTTGTAAAGATATGACTCAACAAAGTCACCTATGTCCTTCTCAAGAGCACGGCGATCCGGTTCTTTATCCCACTCCACAACTCTCAACAATGCATCGACAATTTTTGACTCATCCCGGCTGACGTATGCATACACAATGTCGGCAAAGTTCTCCCTTGCGCGACGATCTACACGTCCCATCATGCCAAAATCAAGATAACAGACAACATTGTCGGGCAGGATAAAGATATTCCCCGGATGAGGATCTCCATGAAAAAATCCGTATTCAAATACCTGTTCGAGTATTAAATCAGCGCCGCGAGAGGCTATTAGCTTTCTATCAAAACCTCCCTTATCTAATTTGCCGATTTCAGATGCCTTAATGCCATCTATATACTCCATTGTAAGTATCCGCCTGGTTGACGCCTCCCCGAAAATACGGGGGACATAAACGGACGAATTGCCAGTGAACTGCCGGGCGAAACGTTCTGTGTTAGAAGCTTCAATGGTATAATCTATTTCTCTCCCAAGAGAACGTGAAAATTCTTCAACTATTCTGGTGGGCTTATGTACACCCCACTCTTCAACATGCTTTTCTATCAGAATGGCCAAATGGAGCATAATTTCCAGATCTACCTCGATCGTCGCATGTATACCCGGACGTTGCACCTTAACAACGACATCTTCTCCACTTTTAAGCCGTCCCCGATGGACCTGGCCGATAGAAGCAGCCGCCAGGGGAGTTTCGCTAAACTCTTTATACATATCCTCCAATGGAGTCTGTAACTCAGCCTCAACAATCTCTTTCACCTGGGCAAACGGAAATGAGGGCACGTTGTCCTGAAGTTTTGACAATTCCTGTATGAACTCCACAGGAACAAGATCCGGTCTGGAGGAAAGTATCTGCCCCAGCTTCACAAAAGTGGGACCCAGCTCCTCAAGGGCCATACGCACCCGCTCAGCCCTTGTCAGCTTTTCTACATTCTCACGGCGCTTTCTCGAAACCATCTGCATCCCGATTTCGATATACTGCCCCACATTGAGCTGATCAATAAGATCACCAAACCCGTATTTAAACAAAATGGAGAGTATCTGCCTGTAACGGTTAATGTGCCGATACGTACGGGAAATAAACCCGATCTTTCTTACAAACATCGATTATTCCTTACTTTTCTGAGATTTTTCCATCCGTTTAATCTTTTCTTTCAATTCTGCGAACTCCTTTCTCGTAGGAATGTTCAGCTTTTTCAAGGTATCGGTTACAGTCTTCTCCACCTTCTCCGTTAATCCTTTCGTTATCTCTTTCGACTTCTTCATAAGGTCATCAACGGCCTCTTTTCCTTCTTTTTCAGACATTTCACCCTTTTCAATCAACTCATTGATGGTCTGTTCCACCTTCTCCCTTGTCAATGTTGCCAATCCCACGCCGATCAACATACTTTTTTTAACAAAGTCCATCGTTCCTACCTCCTTTTATTATTGATGTTTTTTCTAATTTAGCTATTTTATCATGAATTGTCCACATTTTACTCCGCAGATTCCGCAAATTATAGTCCTTATCCCCAACAACTGCGTTTTTCGTCCAGATGTTGGTGTCAGGTAATGAACANNCCTTGAACCTTGAACCTTGTACCTTGTACCTTGAACCTTGTACCTTGAACCTTGTACCTTGAGCCTTGAGCCTCTCGCCTTTGCGACTTTGCATGAGAATTTCAGGCAGTATGATTCAAATCATATAACTCTCATTACCGGCAATTCATACACCACGAATCCCATGCCGCCGAGTTTATTACGTAGAGTTTTCATCGCACTAATGATTTTATCTTCCACATCATTTTCAAGCGCCACGGCGACGGCGCAATTATAACCCGGCCAGACGGCGTCATCAAGCTTTGGATCGGACTTCTTGCCCTTGCCAAGAACCCTGTCCCACTTGGTGTAACCGGTCACACAGCAAATAGTAAGCATCTCCATCACATCTTCATCAAAATCGGCATCATAGATCATTAAAAGCAGTTTCATGGTTTTCTCTCTTTTTTTCTTCTTTCAAACATATAATAGACAGTCGGTATTAAGATTAATGTGACAAGGGTAGATACCAAAAGCCCTGAAATGATGGTTATACCCAGTGGCTTCCATATTTCTGCACCGACACCCCTGGAAAGAGCCATTGGAAGCATCGCAAAGATCGTGGTCAGAGTTGTCATAAGGATAGGCCTGAGCCGGTTTTTGCCGGCGTGGGTAACCGCCCCAAAAAGAGGCTCCCCTCTCTTCTGAAGGAGATGGGTATAATCGAGAAGGACAATGGCATTTTTCACCACTATCCCTTCCAGCATAATGATTCCCATAAAGGTCATAATATCAAGAGAAATCCCCCCAAAGTAGAAAGCATAAAATACACCACTTACCGCGAAGGGAAGAGAAAACATGATTATAAGCGGATCTTTCAGATTACCGTAAAGAGACGCCAGCACCATATAAACGAGAATTATGCCGAGGACAAGAAGCAGAGTAAGGTCTCGAAACGCTTTTTGCTGCTCTTCCACATCACCCCCGAAACTGATAGATATACCTTCTGGAATACCCATTTTTTTGAGTTCAGCCTTAACATCCGCTGTTACGTCGCCCAAAGAACGGCCAAAGGTATCGGCTCCCACATTAACGATTCGTTGCCGGTTCTTTCTCTGTATTTCAATGGGTCCTTCCCCCTCTACGATCCTTGCCAGGTTTTTCAGTTTTATTATCCTTCCGTCAGGAGTGTAGATCGGAACTTCAGGCAGGGTCTCCAATCTGTTCTTGTCTTCCTTGCGGAATCGTGTAAATATATCATAGTTGTCGCCCGCATCCCTGAACTTCGTTGCCTCAACACCATAAAAGTAGTTACGAAGCGTTCCGGCTATGGTAGCAATATTTAACCCGAGTGAGGAGGCTTTGGCCCTGTCAACCTCAACCCACAGTTCAGGCCGGGGGTCCTTCTGGCTGATCGATATATCCACGGCCCCCGGGACGCTTTTCATTGCCGTCTCGAGTCTTCTCGCGTATGCAATGCAGGATTCAAGCTCTGCCCCCTGAATCTCCACTGTCACCGGTTTTTGCCCGCCCATCATGATTGCACTCATCGGATCAGAGGCCATAACGGTCAGCTTGCTGATACCGGGTATTTCCTTGATCTTTTCCCGCAAGATATTGGCAATTTCGCTGGCACTCCTGTCCCGCTTATCACTGTCTACCAGCTTAAAGCCGATCTCTCCGATATTCGGTCCCTCGTCAAAACCGAGGGCAACGCCAAAGCCCTCTTCACTCTGGCCGTCAAAGGCATAGGAATGCCTGAACTCCTCGGGCCTGACAACCTCATCCATCATCTTCATTACTCGTTCAACAACCCGGTTGGTTTCTTCTATGCGAGTGCCTTCCGGCAGCCGAAAAAGAACATCCACCATACCAGAATCTGCCTTGGGTGCAAATGCTGTGGAAATGAATGGAATGAGAGAAAGACTGCTCAAGAATATGACAATGGCAAGGAGAATGACCGTTTTTCTGTGTCTCAAAGACCAGTCAATAAGCCTGCCATACCCCTCTTCTATGGCATCGAACCACTTCTCTGAAATGCTGAACAATCTGTCGGCAAGGCCCCTGACTCCCTGCCTTTCCTCTTTTGCAGGAAGAGTAATCCATTTGGAGGCAAGCATCGGCGTCATGGATAGGGCGGTAAAGAGAGATGCCAGTATCGTCACCACAATAACAAAGGCAAGTTCTTTGAAGAAAATACCTGTAAGTCCCGTAACATACATCAGCGGTAGAAAGACCGCCACTACCGTCAAAGTGGAAGCGGTGACGGCCATACCCATTTCACCGGTACCGGAGATTGCGCTGGCCCTTATCCTACCTCCACGTTCTATATGCCGGACAATGTTCTCCAGGACAACAATACCATTGTCCACGACCATCCCTGAAACGATAATTAGAGACAGAAGTGAGATTATGTTTATTGTATATCCAAAGAAATAAAGGAAAATAAAAGAAATAATCAGTGAAAATGGAATAATAAGAGAAACAATAATGGCAGTTCGAAACCTCCTTAAAAATGCAAGTGTAACCAGTACAACGAAAAATATAGCCCAGAAAAGGGTATTACGAAGGTTTTTTACGGAGATGAGGATATCCTCCGCGTTGTTCATTACCATGTTTATCCTGATATCGGGTGGGAGTATCTCCCTGATCTTCTCCAGTTTCTTCTGTACCCGCTTACTGACGGCAATGGTATTCTTGCCTGTCTGTTTCTGCAGGACAAGCACAATAGCCTGCTTGCCGTCTCCCCATCCATGCATTTTCTCGCTTTTATACGCATCAGATATATCGGCAACATCACGGAAATAGACAGGGCGGTAGTGATAATACCCTACAATCGTATTCCGGATTTCCTCCATGTCCTTGTACCGTGCCGGAATGCGTACAAAATACTCTCTCAAGCCGGACTTGATACTGCCGGCGGGGATATTCAGGTTTTCCATTGCCAGGACCTGGTTGACCTGCTGCAGGGATAGATGGAACCCCTCGAGCTTTTTCATATCGAAGTACACATTGATTCGTCGTTCCAATCCCCCCATGACCATGATTGCCCCCACCCCGGGAACCCGTTTTAGCTCATCGGAGATCTGTTTATCCACCAGCTGATATAACCGGGGCCAGTTTTTCTCCCCGCTGATGGTCATAAACATGATAGGAGCGGTGGCGCTGCTGAATTTAAAGAGCATGGGATGCTCCGCATCACCGGGGAGATCTCTTTTAGTCAGTTCCAATGTATCGCGTATGTCATTTGTGGCCACATCCAGATTGGTACCCCAGTCAAATTTGCAGGAAATGGCGGAAAGGTTGTCAAGGGATTTGGATGTAAGTGTATCGAGATTGTTTACGGAATTGACCTGGTTTTCAATCACCTGTGTTACTTCCGTTTCCACATCTGAAGCGCTGGCACCGGGCCAAGAAGTAAGAACAGAAACCACAGGTGGTTCTACATTCGGGAACATATCGACATTCAGCTTTGTAAGAGAGATCACTCCCAGGAGGATGACCGCAAGGAACAGCATCAGGGCAGCTACTGGCTGTTTCACCGAAAATTCAGGAAGTTTCATTTGCTTAACTCCTCTGATTCCTGCTCCACAATTACGGAAATACCATCCTTCAATCTGTTCTGCCCTTTTACTACCACCTTTTCACCTTCGGTTAGCCCCTCGATTATCTCCACATAATTCTCCCGGGCAAGACCGATCTCTACATTTTTCAGAACCGCTTTATCCTTCTGCACAACATACACATAATAATTTCCGGTTCCCGGGAGCTTGTTGAGGGCATCCCTGTTAACGACAAGGGTGCTTTTCCTCCCGAGATAAAGCCTGACATGAGCAAACATGCCGGAGCGGAGAAGTTTATCTTTATTGAGAACAAAGATTTCAATCTCTCCTGTTCTGGTTGCCGGATCGAGAGTCGGGTTTATAACGGATATAATTCCCTTAAAGACCCTGCCGGGGAAGGCATCAACTGTAATTTCGCATTCCATGCCCTTCCTGACGTGTGGAAAGTCCTTTTCCGTAACTGTAGTGACAATTTTCACCTCTGTTTCTGAAGAAATTCTAATGATGGGCTGGGCAACGGAAGACATATTCCCCCTGTCCACATAACGAGCAGACACATATCCGCCGATCGGAGCATAAATCCTGTGATTTTTATAGAGAATTCCAAGTTGCTCTAATACAGCCTTTGCTCTCTTTATCCGGGCCTTTGCGGATTTTCTTTCCGCTTTTATATGATCCAGCCTCTGCCTTGCCAGAGCCTTTTGTTTATAAAGGTTCTCGAGACGGATGTAATCCCTTTCTATAACGTCCAGGTTAGTTCTTGCCAGTTCAAGCGCTGCTTCGGCTTCTTCAATTTGTGCCTTTATCATTTTATTTTCAAGGGCTGCAATAAGAGCGCCCTTTTTTACGAAATCCCCCCTCTCTACCGGAAGTCTTTCAATTATTTTGCCCGGTACCTTGGGATATACACTGACCTCAACCATCGGTCTGATATTGCCTGTCTGCTCCAGGATATGCTGCATATTAATGATCTTTGACTCGGCAACCTGAACGGAAACTTTTTCTATCTTTTCAACTTCCGCCTCCTTTTGGCTTATGAATCGCACGTAATTAAAACCAATAAATCCTATAAAAATCAAGATGAACACAACAGCAATAATGATGCCCTTCTTACCTTTTTTCCCGATTTTATTTTCCATGAATAATATTTTCTCCCCGTCTGGATTAATTCTTCACCGCAAAGCCTTAATAAAGCCCATTGATAATTTTCTTATCAATTTATATCGTTCTTTGCGTCCTTAGCGCCTTTGCGTGAGATCAATGTTTACCGGTATCTTTCCCACAGCCCTTTCCAGTTCTGCCTCTGAAATCATATAGCCATACAGTGCGCCGTAATAGTTCGTCTCTGCCTGTGAAAGAAACGTTCTGGCATCCAGCACCTCAGTAGAAGTCGTCATCTGCTGTTGATACCGCAGATTTGTTATACGGTAGTTCTCCTTTGCCTGGTCAAGGGACTCCTCAGCAGTCCCAATATTTCTGTTTGAAACCTGTAAATTCAAAAATGCATTTTTTACCTCAAGCCTTATCGCGTCTTCGGCACCCTTCAGTTTTTGTATGAGGGCTTTTTTATCATGCATATATCTCTTCACTTCCGCCCTTGTTTTTCCCCATTCAAAAAACTTCCATTTTGCCTGCACTGTAGCGCTTGCATTGTAGCTGTTCCCGTAATCATTATTATCTGCAGCCGGATTATCACCTGTCTGTTCATATTTACCAACCACGGCTATCTCCGGATAATACGAACTTTTTGCAAGCCTGACAGCATTATCCGCGTTTTCCAGAGCAATATGCAGCGCCGTTAATTCAGGCCTGTCCCGCACGGCCTGGTCCATAAGATTTTCAAGATTATAAGATGATGTAACTATATGAAGAACATCCTTAACTCTTGTTTCTTTGTTAATATTAATTGCGAGAAGCCTGTTCAAAAAAGATACCGCCATCTCAACGTTATTTTCCGACTTTACCTCATCTTGAACCGCATTGGCCAGGGCCACCTTCGATTTTAAAAGATCGTTATATGGTATTATTCCCTGTTTATAGAATTCTTCAGCATCTTTCTCATGGGACTCAAGATTTTTAACCGTTTCATCCGCCACATTAAAAATCTTTTTTGCCAGGAGAATATTGAAGTAGGCAATCTTTACCTGTCTGATCACATCCAGAATCGCCCGCTTTTTTTCCATTTCACTCAAATCTACCCCGAGCTTCGCCATCTTATGTATGGTGGATAAAGCAAAACCGGTGAAAATGGGCTGGACCAGGCTGACATCCCAGTGATAATTATCATTGTTCCCCATATTAATTTCACTGCCGCCAAAAATTGCATAAGGTTTTTCCTTGAGGTTTGTATAGGAATAAGAAGCGGAAGCTTTTGGAAAAAAATCCGACTTTGCGCTTTTCTCCTCTTCTGCGGCTGCTTTCTGTTTTTCTATAGCCTCCCCGATGAGTGTATTATTGGCGATAGCCATGCCAACCGCTTGATCCAACGCCAAGGTGAGATTTTTTTGTGATGTTTCTTCACCTGCAAGCGCAACAAATGGTAAAATAAGTAAAATAACCATCATGCTTAAGACAATTTTCATAAATTTATTCATGGACACATTCTCCTCACGCAACTTTGATGGTTTCGTAAAAAGTCAGAAACCACTACTTTTTGT
>DFBI01000188.1:15298-15808 GCA_002367335.1 Syntrophaceae bacterium UBA3084
GACTTTTTACGAGTTCATCAACTTTAATACTGTCAAAGAATATTCCCATTATTATCTGTACATTTTCCAAATAGGAATTTTTCTCCGGATCTTCCAGCCAGAGAAAGAGAAAGGCATTAGTCAGGCTATCCAATGCCACCGCCAGATAATAGGAATTAAAAAAGGCCTTGAAACGTTTTTTCTTTATTCCACTCTCGAAGACTTCAGCGAGTCCATGCAGAAAATCATCGTACATCTTCCGAATGTCGGCATCAAGACCTGTCTTGATATTGAAGCTTGCCCCGCGGGTCTCTGCAAAGTAGAGCCTTATCATGGAGGTATTTTTCATAAACACTTCACCTTTTGTCTTAACATAGTTGCGAATTCTCTCAATCTCATCACCCTTGGCGCTGATAGCCGTGTTCAGCGCTTTATGGAATTCCGCGGTCTGTTCCATTATTAGAGCTCTGTATAAATCTTCCTTGTTTTTGAAGAATTTGTACAGGGTTCCTGTGGCAAACTCGGCCTTCC
>DFBI01000218.1 GCA_002367335.1 Syntrophaceae bacterium UBA3084
AGCTTCAGATAATCTTCATATATCCTTTCCAGGCACGTAACATCGGTTCTGTAACGACTGAATTGCGGAGTTTCAAGATTAAGGAAAAGTATGTTTTTCGGGGGTATTTCTTTCGTTTGTATGAGAAAGTTGATTGCCTGTTTTATAAGAGTGCTTTTCCCGGCACGTCGTACTCCGACAATGGAGATTACGTGAGGGAGGTCGAGATAATCAATTACCTTATTGAGAATTTTCCGGGGAACCCCTTCAATGTACATATCCCCACTCCAATGGGGATTCTGATCAACAATGGTTTCTTCAAACATGTTAACTCCGAATAAACATTATTTTGTTCGTATTATACTCCGAAGTGGTGTACATTTCAAGTTATTTTTTTGGATGTAATGTATATGTCTTTCACCTTGGGATTGTGCCTAACTGGAAACGAATATAGCCAGTTGAGGTGGTATCTGGTAAGAAAAAGAAAAGGGGGCAGGTCGCCGTTTGACTTAGGATGACATTCTTGATCGCTTTACATCGCTCTCGCAGTCGTAAAGGCGTTTATAGTGGGTCAAATCCGGGCTGCATTCAAGGTATTCATAAGCAGCATAGCTATTGTCATCGGTCCTACTCCTCCGGGAACCGGTGTTATGTAGGAAGCTTTCTTTGAAACTTCAGAAAAGGCCACATCTCCCACTAACTTGCCATTGCCAAGCCTGTTAATCCCCACATCTATCACCACAGCATCCTGCCGCACCATATTACCTTTTATCATTTCAGGGCTCCCCGCAGCAGCTATAAGGATTTCCGCTCTTTTTGTAACCTCTGAAAGATTTTTCGTCCTTGTATGACAAATTGTAATAGTAGCATGCCTTTTCAGAAGCATCATGGCCAGGGGTTTTCCAACGATGTTACTTCTACCTACAATAACGGTTTCTTTACCTTTTATTTCTATTCCATAACGATCTAAAAGTTCCAGAATGCCTGAAGGGGTGCAAGAGCTATGAAAAGGGTCACCTGTAAATAAATGGCCCAGGTTATAAGGATGAAAACCGTCGACATCCTTTTTGGGTCAAAAGGGGTCAGGTCAAAAGGGGTCAAGTCGCCGTTTGACTTATGATGGCATTCTTGATCGCTTTACATCGCTCTCGCAGTCTAAAGGTGTTTATAGTGGGTCAAATCCGGGCTGCATTCAAGGTATTCATAAGCAGCATAGCTATTGTCATCGGTCCCACTCCTCCGGGAACCGGTGTTATGTAGGAAGCTTTCTTTGAAACTTCAGAAAAGGCTACATCTCCCACTAACTTGCCATTGCCAAGCCTGTTAATCCCCACATCTATCACCACAGAGTCAAAAGGGGTCGAGTCAAAAGGGGTCAAGTCGCCGTTTGACTTATGATGACATTCTTGATCGCTTTACATCGCTCTCGCAGTCGAGGAAAGAGGGGACGACCTTAAATATTCAAACAACTCAGGTTTCCGGTTGAAGACCCCGTTCCTTTGCCATGCTCTCTCCTCGTTGGACCGCATAACTGACAGCGGCAGGCGTCATGTCAAATTTCCTCGCCAAATCCACCATAGGCATTCCCAATTCAACCACAGTCCAGTAGCAAAGTAAATCCCTGGCACGGACCCGGTCCTTTTGCCGCCCTCTTCCGGTTATGTAATCCTTTCCCACATGGAATAATATGGAGATCCTCTCAAAGATACTCTGCCAGTTTACCTCTTTCTTCGCCTCGAAATCTATTAGTCAGACACAACATCAAGGCTTTATATTTATGCCTAACACGGCGGAGAAACATCCGCCATACTAAAATAAGCGGAGAATTGCCCCGTGATTTTTCCGTTTTGCCAATTACTTTTTGGCCAAGTCTGTCTGCTCAGTAGAACGATTGGTTATGATTTGGCTGTAGTAGGCCACATGTTTGTATATCACGGGGGGGGACAGTTCCGAGGCAAAAAGCCTCAATACAGGGCATCCTCAGGCGTTTGCTATGGAAATTTACACGACGTCGTATATGTTTCGTGCAAGTTTGGTAGACAACACTGTTGTCCTGTTTCGGTAGCTTATGAGAGGGATTCTTCCCCGAAATATTTATACGCTGGCATGATATTTATCGTCTTGCCCTCGGCCCGGACTATTTCTTCGTCCTCATACGTTACGATGGTTGCCTGTGACAATCCGGTCTCATCCATAGCCTTTATCAGAGCCCTGATCTCCCGCTTTCTAACTTTGTCTGTCTGCATTTCCTTTGAAACCTGGATAAGTCCGGTAAGTCTGTTTCCTTCCTTGCAGGCAAAGTCAACTTCAAGATCGTTGGCAGTCTTGTAATAGTATATTTCTCTACCCTTTCGTTTAAGCTCTATAAATACAAGGTTTTCCAGATAATGTCCGGTGTCTTCCGAAAAGCTGAATGATGATGCCATAGCCATGCCTGTATCAATTGCATAGACCTTTTTGGGGCTTTTAATTTGCCGTTTAACCGAAAAGTTAAAAAGATCTATCGTAAACAACAGGTAGGCATCGGTAAAATAAGAAAGATAGTCTTTGATAGTTTTGTCGCTGATTTCCACAAGTTTTGAAAGCTTGTTATATGTATAGAGAGAAGATATATTGGACATGAGATAGAAAAACAGATTTTCAAGTTCAAGTGGCTTCTTCACTGTGAATCTTGGGGCAATATCCTGATAAAGGATATTCCGTGCATACATGACGAGAATTTCCTTTTTTGCCGCTTGCTCTGACACGAATGACGGTTCGGGAAACCCGCCAAAATGAAGGTATTCATCCATCAGATGTCTCACGCGATGGCGTTTTTTAAGAAGAGAAACCTTATCAGTTACAGTCAATCCTTTTGCTGTAAGGAATTCTCCAAACGAAAAGGGGAAGACTTCCAGCGGCAGGGTTCGTCCGGATAAGAGAGTTATAAATTCGGAAGATAAAAGCCGTGAGTTTGATCCGGTGACAATGAACTTGATCTTTTTCCCCTCGTAATGGGATTTGACGAATACTTGCCATTCAGTAAAAAATTGCACTTCATCAAGAAAACAAAAGACAGTGCCTTCCGGTGATGCAAGCTTCAGATAATCTTCATATAT
>DFBI01000036.1:0-11654 GCA_002367335.1 Syntrophaceae bacterium UBA3084
ACCTCTAAGCCTTTTGGGGTGCCTTTGTTTTGGCCATTTGATACTGAATATTATATGTCTCCTTTTCCTTTGTTCCGTGACGTTCAGAGAAATCAAGACACCCTTGGCACTTTTTTCTCAACCATAATAAATACTAACAATGCCTGGGGCATAGCAGTAGAGAGCCTTTTTTCCGGAACAATCTTATTTGCCCTCTTTGCTTTCAAGAGGCGATCTAATCGTGTTCTATCACTTTCCTTATTCTTGTTATCTATATTGTGTGGACTGTTCTATTACAGCTTGCAGATTAAACCCAATTTGATTTAGGGCCATGAAAACAAACCACCAATTGCTACTCGAAGACGGAGCCGTATTCGCTGGCCGCTCTTTTGGATTTTCCAAAGCTGTGGTCGGTGAGGTTGTGTTTAACACCGGCATGGTGGGGTACCCTGAAGCTCTGACTGATCCGTCATATAAAGGACAGATTCTGGTTTTTACCTATCCGCTAATTGGGAATTACGGCGTACCTGCTAATCATAGCGTCAACGGTCTTGATGATGCATTCGAGTCTGAAAGGATACAGATTACCGGCCTGATTGTTTCCGAAGCGTGTTCTAATCACAACCACTGGAATGCCGCCAAGAGCCTTCAACATTGGCTCCACGAACAGAGAGTGCCTGCGTTGTCAGGCATTGATACCAGGGCGCTCACCAAGCGTCTGCGAGACCAGGGAAGCATGTTGGGAAAGATCCTCGTTGGCGAGGAGGATATCGGGTTTTACGATCCCAACAAAGAGAACCTGGTATCCCTTGTGAGCATAAAGGAGCCTGTTGTTTATCCCAAAGGGAAAAAAAGAGTCGTGGTGATTGACTGCGGCTGTAAGAACAGCATCATCCGCAGCTTACTGTACAGAAATCTCACGGTGATCAGGGTTCCATGGGATTATGACTTTTTTTGCGAGGAATTTGATGGGGTGGTTATTTCCAATGGGCCGGGGGACCCCAAAATGTGCGTCAAAACCGTTGCCCACGTCATGAAAGCCATGGAAAAGGATTATCCTATTTTGGGCATATGTATCGGACACCAGATTTTGGCTTTGGCAGCGGGTGCTGATACCTACAAGATGAAATTCGGACACCGGAGTCAAAACCAGCCTTGTATCATGGTCGGGACCAAACGGTGTTCCATTACATCGCAAAACCACGGTTATGCCGTTAACGATCGGACACTCCCCCAAGGTTGGAAGCCGTGGTTTATCAATGCTAACGATGGCACCAACGAGGGTATTCGGCACAGCTCTCGACCGTTCATGAGCATACAATTTCATCCTGAGGCAGCGCCGGGTCCTGTTGATACCAATTTCCTTTTCGACGAGTTCTTAGAGATGCTGTAATGGATGATAAGCCGAGAAAAGTTCTCGTACTTGGCAGTGGCGCCTTAAAGATCGGCGAGGCAGGAGAGTTTGACTATTCGGGAAGCCAAGCCCTTAAGGCCCTGAAGGAGGAAGGGATTACCACGATTCTTGTGAATCCGAACATCGCTACAATCCAAACTTCCGACTACTTGGCCGATCAGATCTATTTCCTTCCGGTCACTGCCTCTTTTGTGGAGAGGGTAATCCGGAAAGAAGGGCCGGATGGCATTATGCTTGGTTTTGGCGGACAGACGGCGCTTCAATGTGGCGTTGAGCTCGAAGACAAAGGTGTGCTCAAACGGCATGGTGTGCAAGTGCTCGGCACGCCTGTTCAAACCATCCAGGAGACCGAGGATCGTGATCTGTTCGTCAGAAAGCTGACCGGGATCGGAGTTAAGGTCACGAGGAGTGCGGTCGCCACTTCTGTTGAAGGGGCAGTTCGCGTCGCCCGGGAAATCGGTTATCCGGCAATGCTGCGCGTTGCTTATGCTCTTGGCGGTCTTGGTTCCGGCCTATGCGTGAGTGCGGAAGAAATACGTGAGCGGGCTACGCTGGCACTCGCTCACAGCCAACAATTGCTGATTGAAGAATTTCTATCCGGTTGGAAGGAAGTGGAGTATGAGGTTGTCCGTGATCGCTTCGACAACTGCGTGACCGTGTGTAACATGGAGAATCTTGACCCGATGGGTATTCACACGGGTGAAAGCATTGTCGTGGCTCCGAGTCAGACGCTGACGAACTGCGAGTATCACATGCTCCGTGAGATCGGTATTAAGGTGGTGCGCCATCTTGGAGTCGTTGGAGAATGCAACATCCAATTTGCCCTGGACCCGCGTTCGCAGGACTATCGTGTGATTGAGGTAAATGCCCGTCTCTCTCGCAGTTCTGCCTTAGCCTCCAAGGCAACAGGCTATCCATTGGCTTTTGTTGCTGCCAAGCTCGGACTGGGGTATAGCCTGGTCGATCTGCGGAACTCTATTACCGGGATAACTACAGCATGTTTCGAGCCGGCCCTGGATTACATTGTGGTCAAGATTCCCCGCTGGGATTTGCAGAAGTTTCACAAGGTCTCGACAAGGATTGGTTCGGGGATGAAATCGGTTGGCGAGGTCATGGCTATAGGGCGCACGTTTGAAGAGGCATTGCAAAAGGCTCTCCGCATGTTGGGGATCGGGGTCTGTGGGCTCGTTGGCAATGATTACTTCAGATTTACTGATCTGGATAGAGAACTTCGGGCGCCAACGCATGAGCACATCTTTGCCATTCCTGAGGCGATAAAACAAGGATACTCCATTGATCGCATTCACGAGCTTTCTCTAATCGACAAATGGTTCCTGCACAAGATCAACAACATTATCGAAATTGCAGACAGGCTCCAACAAGATGCAAGCTACTGCTGTTCACAGGAACTGTTCGTGGAGGCGAAGCAGGCTGGTTTCGCCGACAGACAGATCGCTATGCTGAAGGGATTGCATGAGCTTCAGATACGGCAACAACGGGAGGAGTACGGCATTTTTCCCTATGTGAAGCAGATCGACACCTTGGCAGCAGAGTATCCTGCGCAAACCAACTACCTCTATCTCACGTACAATGGCCAGGAGGATGACGTCTCTTGTGGCGGGGAAAACCAGGTTATCGTCTTAGGCTCAGGGGCATACAGTATCGGGAGTTCGGTGGAGTTTGACTGGTGTTGCGTCAATACCGTGCTGACCTTAAGGAAAATAGGTTACAACACGATCATTATTAACTATAATCCTGAGACGGTGAGTACCGATTACAACGAGTGCGACAAGCTCTACTTCGATGAGTTGAGTTTTGAAACGGTATTAGACATCTACAAAAAAGAGAAACCAATCGGAGTCATCGTTGCCATGGGAGGCCAGATTCCCAACAACCTCGTTATGCAACTGCGTGAGGCCGGTGTCAAAGTGCTCGGGACTTCACCCACGAGTATCGATAACGCCGAGGATCGGCAAAAATTTTCGAGGTTACTCGATCAGCTTGGAGTCAGGCAACCGAAGTGGAAGGAGTTGGTTACCCTGCGGGAGGCAAAAGCATTTGCAGACAGTGTGGGATACCCTGTCTTGGTTCGTCCGTCGTATGTGCTCAGTGGCGCTGCAATGGGCGTTGCCTCCAACGATGCCGAGTTGGCCAGGCTGTTGAAAACTGCGACCAAAGTATCAAAAAAATATCCTATTGTGATTAGTAAGTATGTAGAAAGAGCCAAGGAACTCGACATGGACGCAGTAGCCTGTGATGGCGATCTGTTCGCCTGGGCGATTTCTGAGCATGTCGAGAACGCCGGCGTGCATTCTGGTGACGCGACCCTCGTCCTTCCCCATCAACGAACCTACCTTGAGACCATACGGCGTATAAGGAAGATTACCGAGAAAATTACCAAATCCTTAAAGATCACCGGCCATTAAATATTCAGTTTATCGCCAAGGGCAACGAGATAAGTGTGATTGAATGCAACCTGCGCGCCTCCCGGAGTTTTCCCTTTGTATCGAAGATATTGAAAGTCAACTTTATCGACATGGCTACCAAGCTCATCATGGGACATGACGTCCCCAAGTATAACGGGTCCATTTTTGATGTGGAATATGTAGGCGTGAAGGCGCCTCAATTTTCATTTATGCGGCTTGACGGAGCGGACCCCACTATGGGGGTAGAAATGGCCTCGACCGGGGAAGTGGCTTGTATGGGAAACGACTTTGAAGCGGCCTTTCTCAAGGCTTTATTGTCAGTGGGTTATCATTTGCCTGTACGGAATATTCTTCTTTCGACTGGTCCCGTTTATGCGAAGGCCGCTTTTCTCGAAAGCGCCAGGGTACTCAATGACCTTGGCATGAGCCTTTTTGCTACCAGAGGCACGGCGGATTTCCTCCGGGCCCACACTATCGAGACTACAGTGTTGCACTGGCCCTTAGATGAAAAAAGTCCCAATACGACAGAATATCTCGGCCAAGGAAAGATCGACCTTGTCATTAATATCCCCAAGAACTATCAAGAGGAAGAACTCACCAACGACTACATTATCCGTCGGCACGCTGTCGACTCGGCATTCCGCTGATAACGAACATTCAACTGGCTCAGCGTTTTGTGGAAGCCATCTCAAGGAAACAAGTAGATGATCTGAAGATCAAGAGTTGGAGTGAATACGAGAGATAGGAGATGGAGACGTTGGAATCCAATAGCAAGAAAGCTCTTTTAGGCGTATTTCTATTGGCTGTGTTGCTTCGTTTGTGGGGCATTTGGCATGGATACCCCTACTCATTCTACCCTGATGAAGCGCACTTTGTTAAAAGGGCCCTATCTTTTGGTAGCGGGGATTTCAACCCTCACTGGTTTCACAAGCCTGCCTTTTATATGTATCTACTCTTCTTCGAATACGGGCTCTTTTTTCTGGTTGGAAAGTTACTCGCCGTGTGGGGGAGTGTTTCAGAATTTGCTGTTTTATTCATAAAAAACCCTGGCCCCTTCTATATTATCGGTCGAGTTACAACTACCTTATTTGGTTTGGGGACAATATGGGTGGCCTATTTAATAGGAGAGCGCCATTTTAGAAAAAGTGTGGGAATCGTTGCAGCCTTGCTACTTAGCGTGAGCTATGGACATGTGGCCGCAAGTCAAGACATAAAAGCCGACTTCCCCACAGTTTTCTTTTTAGCTTTATCGATATTTTTTTTGCTTAATTACGTGAGCAGTAAATACATTAAGGACTTCATTTTAGCATCTATGTTCGCAGGTATCGGCACGGCAACTAAAGCATATCCCATCATAATGCTTCCAATATTGGTAGTTGCCGTCATTTTGGTGCAAAATGAAAGAGAAACAAATAGCACAGCCAATAAAACTGGAACAGCGATAGCCCTATCTTCAATTGGGATATTTGTATTCTATCTTTCTTATTTTGTATGCGCACCTTATAATTTCATTGATCCGCTCGGGCGTGAAACCACCTTTGGCCCATTTTTCAAGCTGGTGAGAACACTATCACCAATCTTTGGGGGAGACAAGGTTGTACTTGTACACCCTGGTGATTTCATTGGACAAAGAATGGGCCTTTTTCAAGGTGCGGTCGATTATCTCCGTAAATTGATCAATACAGACGGCATGGGAATAGTCGTGTTTGGTGTTGGAATTTTGGGGGTTTTGTATCTTATCATCAGGCGACCGAACAAACGGAACTTTATATTTTTGTCCTATCCAATACTTTTTGCAATTATTTCGGTTATTACAAATCCCGGATATGCTGAGCCCAGACATCAATTTCCCATTTATCTTTTTCTGGCAGTTTCGGGTGGTGCTTTTGTTGTGTGGCTTGCTGAAATGAGCCACCCCAGACAATGGTTTGTGTATGGACTTATACTTATTTGTCTGAGTTGGCCGTTGTTTTCTATTATTGAGCGGGATATTTTTATTTCGAGAACAGACACACGAAACATAGCAAAGGCATGGATAGAAAATAATATACCGGCTGGTTCCAAGCTCCTGATGAATGAAAATGGACCCAGGTTAATGAAGAATGAAGATCAACTTAAAGAATTGATGGACAAGGCTAAACAAGCTATCCCAACAGGGCAATTTACTGCACATTATGACACCTATACAAAATATCAGATTCTTGCAGCCAAGGATTCGATAACGTATGACATCCAAGAGATAAGATTCCCATGGTGGCGTGAATCAGAAATAAAGGAAGGTGTTCATATGCTGACTTCGGATTATGATGCAGATATGGGGAATCCATTAAAGCCTGTAGGTGTTAAAGCCTATAGTTATTATTTAAAAAATAGTTATGAATATGCAATTGTTAGCAGTGAGGCATATGGAAGTTTTTTTATAGATAATCAAGTATCGAGAAACTTTCCATCATTTAAAAGATTTTACAAAGAGCTTTTTGAAAAAGGCAACTTGATAAAAGAATTCTCTCCGAAGGATGGGAACAGGCCAGGGCCAGTTGTAAAGATTTTTCAACTAACCTCGTAGAATTGAATCAAATATATCCTAATTTTTGAATTGCATAAATTAATGACATTGAATGCGAAATAATGCCTTTACCTGTCGCTCACTCTGCCGCAGGCCTTGCGGTGTATCTATCTGTGCCCTATGTTAAGCGGAATGAGTTGGCCTGGACCAAACGTTGTTTTTTGCTGTTTTGCCTGATTTTCCTGGCTAATGCTCCGGATCTTGATTTTCTGCCGGGAATGCTCATCGGCCAGCCAAACCGATTTCATCACGGTGCGTCTCATAGCATATTAAGTGCATTATTAATTTCTGGCGGCACATGGTTTATTTGCCGGAATTATTTTAACGAATTATCAAGAAAGAAATTATTATTATTTATTTTTATTTCTGCTTTTTCTCACATATTTCTTGATTTTTTTTCGTCCGACTCTGGTTTTCCGTATGGCATTCCGCTGTTTTGGCCTTTTTCGTATGAATATTTTATGAGTCCTTTTCCATTGTTCAGGGATGTGATTCGAGAAGGCGGTTCAAACACTCTTTTTTTTCAAACCTTGCTGGATGAAAATAATTTATGGGAAATTCTACTTGAGCTCATTTTTTCTGTTTTTCTGATTCTTGTGCTATACGCAGCCAATGGGTCAAGAAAAAATCTTCGCTGGGCCGGAGCTGTCGCAGCATTTCCATGTTTCTTAGGCTATTACGGTTTACAAATTGAACCAAACTGGATTCAAGTCAATAATTATGAGTGGAAAAATTACGACTTACAGCACGACTGTACCGTTGTTCATATTTCCGACCTTCATCTCAAAAACATATTTTATCGGGAAAACAAGCTCAGACAGTTATTAAAAGAGACCATTCACCCGGATATTCTGATATTTACAGGTGATACATTCGATCCGTTTGGTGAGGATCAAAAAGCAGAATTATCAGAAAAAACAAAAAAATTAGCATCCTATATCGCATCTTTACCAGGTGAAAAATTTCTTGTTTGGGGTGAAGGTGTTTGCAATAATCGCCATTTAGTGGACAAATATCTATCCAGTAACGGAGTCCATGTTCTCGAGGATGAAAGTGTTCGTTCGCAAACCGTGCCGGAAATTGTGATAACCGGAAAATTGCCGGAATTGGCTGATTTCTGTCTTGTTGATGGATGGGATGGAAAAGCCCTTGCCGCGAGTGCCACGGAACTCAATAGCTTTTTGCATCTCAGGGGGACAGAAGGTCTGCGGCTGTATGATTATGACCTAACCGGAGATGTGATATTTTCAACTGAAAGCGGTGGGTTAGGAGTCACCTTTTATTCTCAATATAACCGTCATAATGATCGGTTTTACCGGATACGATGGTCATCAACATCTCCTTTTCCTGCAGTATCACCCCACGGTACCGGTAACATTAAAGGGGTACAGCGGAGTCAGGTAAAACTGTTACACGATACTGTTTATCAATTCCGTATCCGCTGCCGGAGTGAAAAAGAGCGTACAGTCATTAAAGCCAGATTCTGGCCCCAAAATGAATCCGAGCCAATCGGCTGGCAGATCGACGCCTGGGATGACTCCGCTCTGCGTTTAACAAACGGTACTGTTGGCATATGGATGAATGGGAGGAACAAAAAAAAATGGATTGATAATATCAGACTTGTGTCCCTGGACGACAATACCGTACTGATGGAAGAAAATTTTTCTGATTCCGATTTATTTTCTGCCCGCTGGAAGACAGAACGTAAGTTTACAGAAACAATCAGCCCGGATATTGAAGGCAAAGTGAACATTTTGCTTTCGCATTCACCTGAAATTATAAATAATTACAAGATTAAAGGCTTCGACTTGATGCTTGCGGGCGACACCCATGGCGGCCAGGTCTGCTGGCCAAACGGCCTCCCGATACTGATGGAAAAGAATCTTCCTCCAAAATGGTATTCAGGTCTTCATGACTATCACGGCATGAAAGTAAATATTAGTAGAGGAATCGGCACATCAAGGCTTCCCGTCCGGCTATTCTGCCGCCCGGAGATATCTGTATTTCGATTTATCGGGCAAAGACAGCCTGATGAAGCTGTGGTGCAATAGATGTTAAGTTGTTTCTGATCAAGCCATTAGTGTCCCAAAATGAAAAAAATTCATTACACTATCGTTATCCCCTTCTATAATGAAGAGGATAATGTTGCTATGATGATTGAAAAAGTTGCCGGAGTAGTTGAGCGATTGACTGGCAACTACGAGATCATTGCAATTGATGACGGTAGTTCTGATAATACATTCAAAATGCTGAAGAGCCAAAGGTGTAAATGGCCGGAATTGAGGATTATCAAATTTCGCCGCAACTTTGGCCAAACTCCGGCTATGCAGGCCGGCATTGATCATGCCCGTGGCGATGTGATTATCACCATGGATGGCGATCTTCAGAATGACCCCGAAGACATACCGGCTCTACTTGAAAAAATGAAGGAAGGGTATGAGGTTGTCAGCGGCTGGCGAAAAAATCGAAAAGACAACATCCTGCGATGTATCCCCTCAAAAGTTGCTAATATTTTACTCCGTTGGGTTACAGGTGTAAAAATTCATGATAATGGCTGCTCTCTGAAAGTGTATAATGCGGCCATTCTGAAAAAGGTCCGACTTTATTCGGAAATGCATAGGTTTATTGCTGCTTTTGCTTTCTTGAGAGGTGCTAAAATTACCGAACTGGTTGTCAGGCACCATCCACGGACCAGAGGTCAGAGTAAATATGGATTTTCACGGATTTGGAAAGTTTTCATTGACCTTTTTACTCTTAGACTGGTCTTGAACTTTTCAGAACGTCCTATGGTATGGTTTGGAGCGTTTGGCTTTACTTCACTTTTTCTGGCGATGACCATATTTATTGTCATATTACTGGACTGGCATCGTCAGATTGTCTGGCCAGGGCTGATACTGCTTCTGGCCTTTAATGCATTTATTTTTTTCGGTTATGGCCTGATTTGCGAGCTGGCGGTTCTCCATGGCAAGAGGAGATGACAAATGAGTAACCGTTCAAAGGTTCAAGGTTCAAGGTTAGAGAACGATGAAAATTGAACGGTTTGAAGATATTGAGGCCTGGCAACTGGCACGTGAATTAACAGGGCGTGTGTACGGGCTAACAAGGAAGCCAAGGTTTACGAAAGACTTCGGATTGAAGAAACAGGTACAAGATGCTGCCGGATCATCGATGCATAATATTGCTGAAGGTTTTGATTCGGAGACAAATTCGGAGTTTGTTCGTTTTCTTCGGTATGCAAAGAGGTCTTGCACCGAGGTCCAGAGTGAGCTTTACATGGCGTTGGATCAACAATACATAACGAAAGCCGAGTTTCAGGATGTGTATGATCATGCCGGACGCACCCGCGCTGCCATTCGCGGTTTCATCAAGTATTTGCTGACTTATGAGCAGGGCCGACGAAATAAAAGCAACCCTGAACCCCTGAACCCCTGAACCCCTGAACCTGTGAACGCTCAGACAAATGATAAATAATGCCCCAAAAAGACAAGTGAGCGTTTCTGTTCTTATTCCAATAAGTGAAGCTCGCCATGATGATCTCACCCGGGTTTTCAACTCCCATAAAGATATTCTTGAAGACCTTGACCTATCGTATGAGTTTATCTTTGTCTTTGATGGCCATTATCCCGAAGAGATGCAATCCCTGGCAGCATTGGCGGAAAAGTGCCCTGAAACTCTAAAAATAATTAAATTTAATAAGTATTACGGTGAAGCCAAGGCCCTCAATACCGCTTTTTTAGCGTCAGAAGGAGAACTGATCCTGACACTACCTGCCTACTTTCAGGTCAAGCCACAGGAAATAAAAAAGCTGTTTGCAGAATTTTCTGATGAGGTGGACGTTATTGTCGGTCAACGTTATCCCCGTCGGGACAATTTGTTAAACCGGATCCAGTCCAAACTTTTTCACTGGCTGATAAATAGTTTCAGTGGAGAATCATTTCACGATATTTCCTGCGGTGTACGGTTGATGCGTCGGAAGGTCTTGGAACGGATAAATCTCTATGGAGACATGCATCGTTTCATCCCACTGCTGGCAATCAACAAAGGATTCAGGGCTATAGAAATTCCACTGCGCCAAGCCCAGGAGGATATCCATCTTCGTATTTATGGTATAGGAATTTATCTGCGCAGGCTCCTGGATATCCTGACTTTGTTTTTTTTAATAAAGTTTACTCAAAAACCATTACGTTTTTTCGGCTTGCTTGGGTTTGGTCTTTTCTTTATCGGATTGCTGATATCATTACTTACTGTTTTTCAAAGGATCTTCGGCGACCAGGGGCTCTCGGAAAGGCCATTGTTTTTAGTTGGTATATTGTTTTTACTGGTCGGACTTCAAACTTTTTTCATTGGCCTTGTCGCGGAAATTATTATTTTCATGCATATGCCGTCAGAACCAGATTATAATATTGAAGAAATAGTTGAATGAGTCATCGGGTTTATTGGGTTCGTTGAGTTATTGGGTTATAGAGTTCATTGAGTTGTTTTTGAGCGCTACAAACTAAGCAACCCCAAAACCCAAGCAACCTCATGAGAATAACGCGGTTTGAAGATATTGAAGCCGAGCAAGATGCACGAAAGAATGAGTCCTATAATCGATTGTGAAGGGATATAGCTCAAATGTTCAAAGTGAAAACCTTTGCGAAAGAATAAAGAATAAACTTATTCCCTGGCCCCTATGAACTGTAACAAAAAAACAAAATTTCAATAACCAAACTTGCCAATGATTTTCTGAAATAAAATGTTATTATGGCTAAACACGAGAAATTAATCTTTCAAATACTCCGAGGCATGAGCGATGCCAATATCGCCTTCGCTGATTTAGTCAATCTGCTGAAGCATTTTGGTTTTGATATGCGAACTAAAGGAAGTCATCATATTTTTAGGAAGGCTGGTATTAGAGAGAAGGTCAATTTACAGAAAGAAGGCAACAAAGCAAAGCCATATCAGGTTCGGCAAGTACGAAATATTATTCTTAAATACAAATTAGGGAACAAAGGCTAATGGATAAATATGAAATTATTATTTACTGGAGCAATGAAGATAAAGTGTTTATTGCTGAAGCCCCAGAGCTTCCTGGCTGCATAGCTCATGGTGATACCCATGAGGTCGCACTAATCAACATCAAGACCGCGATGGAGCTTTGGATGGAAACAGCCAAGGAGTTCGATGATCCTATCCCTGCTCCCAAAGGCCAACGTCTTGCTTTCGCATAGGTGTTGACATCCTCCCTGTCCTGAAGGACGGGAATCCATAAGCAGCAATTGGGTTTATT
>DFBI01000036.1:11718-12372 GCA_002367335.1 Syntrophaceae bacterium UBA3084
AGGACAATTCATGGAACTTATAAGTGATTCTCAAGCAAAGATACAAAACATAGCGAAAATGCTTCCTGCAGAAAAACTACAGGAAGTTCTAGATTTTATGGAGTTCCTTTATCAGAAGGAGAAAGGATTCGATTATACCAGGATTGAAAATAGCGCTGAGTATGTTCGAATCCTACGAGAAAAAGAGTCAGGCATTCAAGAGGGTCAACAAAAAGATGGGCGGGAATTTCTCAAGGGACTTATCGAGTGGCAAGAATCAAACTCTTAATAGATACCGATATTTTTATAGATTACCTTAAAGGCATGCCCCCGGCAAAAGCAGTTTTTAGATCAAGGGATATCGATATTTATTGTTCTGTTTTGACTAAAAAAGAACTCCTGAACAAACCTGGCTTAAGAGATTCTGAGAGAAAGAAAATCGTCAACATTTTCAGGGGATTAAAGACTATATTGATTGATTTAGATATCTCACTTAAGTACTCCGATTTGTTGGCAAAATACCATGGCCGTCGTCTCCAACCACCGGATGCTATAATCGCAGCTACTGCTTGGTCAAAAAATTTACCACTCCTAACAAGGAACAGGAGGCACTTCAGTTTTATTAAGGAGATAAGGCTTAGTCCGATTTACGACTAAAGTTAAAAGAATCCACCG
>DFBI01000036.1:12463-16523 GCA_002367335.1 Syntrophaceae bacterium UBA3084
GTTTATTGAGTTTATTGAGTTTGTTGAGTTGAGTCACTGTCCATGAAAATAGAGCGAGGGGAGCATATATCATACCCCCCTAAATTTGAAGATATAGAAGCTTGGCAGGAAGCCTCACTAAATGGCTATTTCATCCAAGGAAGATAGGGAGACCCATTATTGGCTCAGGCTCATTCGGGATAGCCAGCTATGTATGAATATTGACGTTGGCCCACTGATTGAGGACTGCGAGGAACTGATTCGTATGCTAACCGCGATTGTTAAGACCGCTCAAAAAAGCTGTTAGGAAAAAATTCAAAAATCAGCATTAAAAACTAAGAATTGGGTTCCTGGCCCAAGTAACCCAATGAACCGTGGCACCCAAGTAACCCAATGGAACTTGATTTTCAACGAATTTTTAAAGAACTGAGCGATGAAGGTATCGATTACGTAGTAATAGGGGGCTTGGCAGTCAATCTGCATGGTATTCCTCGCATGACCTATGACATTGATCTAATGATTCTTCTTAATGCGAGGAATGTCAAGAAACTTGTTAGCAAACTGAAAAGCTGGGGCTACTTGCCAAGAGTCCCGGTCCAACCAGAGGATTTGGCTGATGAGCAAATAAGAAATAGCTGGGTTAGAGAGAAGAACATGAAGGCTTTCAGCTTCTATAGTGACAAACAGCCACTTGGGGAGATAGACTTGATCATCGATTCTCCTATACCATATGAGGAGGTGAGGAAGAGGGCCACTATATTAGATCTCGGGGGAGTGAATGTGCCAGTGATTTCTATTCCTGATCTTATTGAACTTAAGCTTAAATCCGGCCGAAAACAGGATCATTCGGACATTGAGCATCTTCGGAACTTATTGGAGGAATAATGCAGGAAAAACGGAAAGGCTTCAGTTATTCAGTTGATCCGGATCAGATTGAACGTTACAGAATCTGGCCGTTAGAAAAGCGGCTTAGGTGGCTTTTTCACGGAAACAAGCTAAGAAGGAGCCTGCCTCCAAAAATTGTTGCTATTCAAGAAGCTTTTCGGAAAGGAAAGATATAGCCATTTATAGCAAACCCAAGTAGCCCAAGTAACCGTGTTACCCAACAAACCCCATGACTCCATGACCCTAATTAACATTCGCATAGCAACTGACAATGACCAACATAGCTGGGACAATTATGTCTTGAGTAATCCTGATGCCGGCCCCTATCACCTTTATGGCTGGAAAACGGCTGTTGAACAAGCCTATGGTCATAAAGGATATTATATTGTGGCAGAAAGTACAGCCGATGGTTCTTACGTGGGCGTTTTGCCCCTTATTTGTTTCAAGATGCCCTGGGGAAAGAAGTCATTCATCTCGTTACCTTACTGTGATTATGCTGGCCTCCTCGGAGCCTCTTCAGTCAGGAAGTCCCTTTTGAACAAGTGCCTTGATTTGGCTCGGGATATGGGTGTGTCAACAATTGAGCTGCGCTGCCCGAACGATGAAGCCGAGTTATTTGAAGGCAGCGGGCTTGACATACATAACTCATTCAATAAAGTCCGGATGCTTTTGCCCTTGCCCGGTTCTTCCGAGGCTTTGTGGAATGGCTTCAAATCCAAGCTTCGTAGCCAGATTCGCCGTCCGCAAAAGGAGGAAATGTCGGCCAGTGTGGGAGGCGTTGACTTGTTCGATGATTTTTACCGTGTGTTTACAGTTAACATGCGCGATCTCGGGTCTCCGGTTCATGCGGCAGCTTGGTTTAAGGTTCTCTTGTCTGCATATAATTCACACGCCAAAATGGGAGTCGTTTACTTAAAGACGGGCGAACCCGTAGCAGCCGGAATCATTTTGACGCTCGGGCAAAAAGCATGTATTCCTTGGGCATCATCTTTGTGGGAATATAATAGGCTTGCCCCCAATATGTTATTATACTGGACTTTTTTGGAGTGGGCTGCTGACAACGCTTTTGCCGAGTTTGATCTTGGACGATCTACTCCAGATGAGGGGACATACAGGTTTAAGGAGCAATGGGGGACATGGGCTAATCCGTTATCTTGGTATCAATTTGGTGGGAGTAAAGGGGGTGGCCGAGAGTCTGCGGGAGGAAATCATCAAAAAAACAGTAGGATACGAGAACAGGCGGAGAATATTTGGAGAAAAATGCCTTTACCTCTGGCAAATTTTATGGGTGGCAGAATACGAGGCTATATCTCTTTATAGGTGTAGAGTTTGCCCTCTGTGTCAATGTAAGTGAGACACCTACCCTTGAGGAATTNNGGAGGGTACGTAGACGTACTTTAAAGCAGATTCGGTAAAATCGGCAATCCCTTGCGGCTTCAGATGCCGAAAAAATACATTTATTAGCCACAGACACACACAGATATTTTGCTCAACCGACATGGCAGGGCAAAAACAATACGCGCCCAAAGGGCGCCGACAATTTATCTGCTGGTGTGTTCACCAGCGGATAAGGTCTTTTGTCTGTGTGTGTCTGTGTGGGTCGAGCGAGCGTAGCGAGCGGGTGGCTAATTGTTTTCATCTTCGGGGCGACAAAAGTCCTCGTCATGACAGTTTAGGAAGAGGAAATGACGCACAAACATTTGATATGTCCTATTGGCTATATGTTAATAGTCTTCATACTTTCCTCCATCCCTATGGATCGGCAGATTGAAGGGGTCAATTTCCTGATTAACCTGAACAGTGATATCCAGAATCTTCTTCATATTCCCCTGTTTGGATGCCTCAGTGTGTTATGGATTAAGGCACTTGAAAGGTATAATATTCGATATTCCAACATTGTCTTTCGGACTCTCACAATCACGATATTGTTTGGAATATTTGATGAAATTCATCAGTATTTTGTGCCAGGAAGATTCGCGTCCTTCATGGATATGCTTTTGAATATAATGGGTTCACTCTTCGGCGTGGCTGCCTATTCCGTGTATCTTAGAAAACATGTCAAGCGACTGAATCAAGGTTGATCGTTTAGGCTACGGTAATGGACATCTCATTTGTTCTGTTAACCTGGAATTCTGAAAAGTATATTAGCAAATGCCTTGAGTCGTTATTTGCTGATATGAACAAAACCCAATTTTCTTATGAGATCTTTATTGTAGATAACGGCTCGAAAGATAATACAATTCAAACTATCAAATCGTTCAAAGATAAGTTCACTAGCCACATTATTCCGATTTACCTCGAAAAAAATAGGGGTACTACTTACTCCCGCAACCTTGCTTTAAAAAGGGCAAAAGGTGAATATATTGTTATCATGGATTCTGATGTTGAGGTTTGTAAAGGAACAATTGAAAAACTAATTCAAATTTTTAAGCACAGACCTAATGTAGGAATGGCAGCGCCGAGGTTAATTTATGATGATGGACGTTTGCAGAAATCAACAGATGACTTCCCAACAATTCTTTCAAAATTTAGACGATTCTTTTTTCTAAAATTGATTGAAAGGAAAGAAAAAAAAGCAGATATAGGTACCGATATTCGTGAAGTTGATTATGCAATTTCTGCCATGTGGATTTTAAAAAGAGAACTATTGCATTCTGTCGGTCTGTTGGACGAAAAAATATTTTATGCACCTGAAGATGTAGATTATTGTTTAAGGGTGTGGCAAGCAAGTTATAAGGTGGTTTATATGCCCCATATAACCTGTGTACACCATGCCCAGGAAATCTCGCGTGGTTTTAAGATCAACAGAGCCACTTTTGAACATATACGTGGCCTGATTTACTATTTTCAAAAACACAAATACGTGTTCAGAAGGCCAAAGATTGCGTACAGAGATTAAATGAAGAACTTCATTGTAAAATATATATATTTGCTGCTGATTATTTTTTTTCTTTTGTTGCCTCTTCGGTTGAAGGCACGGGTGGTATGGGCGTTTTTTTTGCTAAAAAATAAGCTGGTTGGAGAGCGGTAATTTTACCGTAGAGATAAGCAGGTATCCTTTGCGTTCTTTGCGTCTTGAGCGAAGCTTACCCCGTTGAATGCCTTTGTTTTTCTATTCAACTAAGGCTGGCGGTGAAAAGCTTGTTCCGAAATTATGCCGTAATAAATATATGAAGCTGAAGTTTCACCGAAATTA
>DFBI01000127.1:0-6316 GCA_002367335.1 Syntrophaceae bacterium UBA3084
GCCTTCAGGATAATACTCGATTTCAGTGAAAAGGAATGTTATGAAGCGCTGAGCATAATTCATTCACTCTGGAAACCGGTTCGAGGACGTTTTAAGGACTATGTTGCCATGCCGAAGGCCAATAACTATCAATCTCTCCACACAACGGTTATCGGTCCCCATGCTGAGAGGATGGAAGTCCAGATCAGGACCAGGGCTATGCACGAATGGGCGGAAAAGGGAATAGCGGCTCACTGGAGATATAAAGGGAGAGGACTATCCCGTGAGGATGAGAATGAACAGATCAATAAGCTAAGAGATCTGTTTGAGATTCAACAGAATCTCAATGACCCCAGGGAATTCATGGATAACCTGAAAATCTCCCTTTTCCCTGATGAGGTCTATGTCTTCACTCCCCATGGCGATGTGAAATCTTTCCCCAAAGGGGCCACACCTGTTGATTTCGCTTACAGCATCCATACGGATATCGGCAATCAGTGTACGGGCGCCATGGTCAACAGAAGCATCGTTCCGCTTAAATACAAACTTCAAAATGGCGATACCGTTGAGATTACAACCCAGCAGGGACGCCATCCCAGCAGGGACTGGCTGAGGTACGCCGTTACGTCGAGAGCGAGATCGAAGATAAGAAGCTGGGTAAAGACTGAAGAGCGGAAGATGAGCATCTCTCTCGGCAGGGATATTCTTGAGAAGGAGTTAAAAAAATATAATCTGAAGCTTAATCAGATTGTCAAATCTGAAGAGTCTAAAAAGATCTGCGAAGAATATTCAATCGCTACCCTGGATGATCTGGCGGCGAACATAGGTTACGGGAAGGTATCGGTCAGACACATTGTCGGCCGTTTTTTGCCCGGGAAGAAAAAGGGATTCCTCGATATTGTTTCAGAAAAGTTAAAAAGGAAACCGGAAGCGCCTTTATCGAGAGGGGTTTCCATTACCGGAATCGATGATGTTATGGTGAGATTTGCCGGGTGTTGTGATCCCCTCCCCGGTGACAGCATCGTAGGCTATATTTCCCGCGGGAGAGGGATGACGGTTCATACGGCAGACTGTTCCATGATAAAGGATATGGAAGCGGCAAGATTAGTTGATGTTCAATGGAACCTCAAAGAAAAACATACCTATCCGGCTCATATCAGGGTTAATTGCAAAGACAAAAAGGGGCTGTTAGCGGAGATCACCTCCGCTATGCTGGCCAAGGATGTCAACATAAGTCATGCCGAGATTGACACAACACCGGGGAAGAGCGCGATTTGTAATCTTGAAATAGAAGTAAATGACCTTAAACATTTCAAAGAAGTGGTCTATGAGCTTAAAAAACTGAAAAGTGTGTTGTCGGTTGAGAGAATAAAAAGAGCAATTCCTGATCCGGCCGAAAAAGAAATCCTGGATTGAACCAACATCATCGTACCGTACTAATCGTTCACGCAACAGGCTCTCAGGGTGTAATCAAACTGATGAACAAACTCTTTTTCAAGACAATATTCGCTGTTTTATTGATATTGCCGCTTGTTCCGCCGTTGAGCTCCAAAGCGGAAAATCGCCATGATCAATATCTGATTATGGTGGATCCGGCGCACGGCGGGCAGGACAAAGGTGTAAAATTATCGGGGAAACTGTATGAAAAGGATGTAACTCTTGCCATTGCCGGATTAATAAAAGATGAACTGGGCAGGTCAGAAAATGTCAAGGTCCGGCTTACAAGATCTGCCGACAGGGATATCTCTATATCGGATCGGGTCAAGATGATAAAAAAATCGGGCGCGGATATGTTTATCAGTTTACATGTGAATGCCGGTTTTGGGAAAAACTCGAGCGGTTTCGAGGTCTATTTTCCTGGTTTCAAATTGTCCTCCACAGGTAAGAGCGCTTCTCAGGAAATTTCAAAGGACATGATCAAAACAGAATATATCAATGACAGCGTTAGATTTGCCAAAATTATTCTGAGAAACATGGGAAAGATATTTCCAAGGAAGGACAGAGGGCTTCGGAGCGCCCCTGTTCCTGCCCTCGATGGCGCTGCCATTCCTGCGGTTGTTCTGGAAACGGGATTCGCCGCGAATGTTAAAGACAGAAAGCAATTGATGGATAGAACCACGCAAAAATCTATTGCGGGGGCGGTTGCCCAAAGCATAAGGGAATATTTTGATCGTTCACCGCAGATACGACAGAGTGATTAAATAGGATTACAGGATTAAATGGCGGGAGGGAAATACACCTTTGTAAAGGAGCTTGGCGGCGTCGGCAGTTATGGCGCTATCTGTCTTGCAAAATAAGGGGGCGCCGAGAGGCTCCTTCCCTGAAGTGCATTCTTCTTACCCTTCGTTTCCGGACTCTGCCTGGGAATGCTTTTTTTGTGGCTCTGCCACGAAATGACAGGAGGCTGAACCCTCTTCAGTCTGTTTGTCAGCCATATAGGACGGTGGCAGGGATATCCCTCGTCTCTCACACTACTTTGGCCCCTTACTTTTACCTTTATTTTTCATTTTGCCCTTGCCTCTATTCTTGTCATAGTAGAAATTCTGACTCTCTTTCAAGGCATGGAAATCCTTTGATCCAGGCTTTATCCCCAGACTCTTGGCAAGTACTCCCCAACCTTTGCCCTTTTTAACTTTGTATTTTTCTATGACATAGTCTATGGGCTGGTTCGACATTTCTCCAAGTCGGAGCAACATATAAGCATCTGAAGGTTTTCCAACATTGTCGAGTACTGTTCTGATCTTTATGTCACCCACTTGAAAACGAGCTTCAAGCCTTGCCCTTAATCCTGACGGGTCTGCTTCAGCTTTAATGTTAAAATCCCTAATCCAGTCAAAATCACCTGCAAAGGTAATCGAGGAAGACAGCAAAAGCACCGTTAAGATCAATAATAAAATTCTATGTGGTTGTCGAGTAAACATAATATGACTCCTGATCTTAAATTTCAGTAATTAACATGAGGAGTTTCAATGCCCCTCACAGGCAGGGTCGAGGATTGGCGCGCACACCGTTTAGGTCACATTTCCAATCCCCGCCACGTCAAACGCAGCATGCGGATTTTCCGCACTACGCTTGCTCCATTAACTTCGTCTGAATGTTTATGTGTCCTGTCAACCGGCAGCACTTTCAAGCCTGACAATATTGGATTTTATAATTATTAAATAAACCCAATGTGTTATAAAGTCAAGCTCTACTCCATCTGTTCCAGCCAAAACCATGACGTTTTCTTGCACGCGTCAGATGTCTTCTGATCTTTTTCTCAACCCAGTCTTTGATGTATCCAAAACATCTACTGGAATTGCCAACTCGAAAGTAAAGTAATTGGCCCATCCTCTCAAAACCGGATTAATCAGGTATATCACACGATCTGTCGGTTGTGATTGATGTTTACGAAATACTTCCCTGAGTTTCTTCAACAAAGCAGTTCCTGACTTGATCTTCGGGGTGAAGAGCACACCCCGTAAACCACGGCGGGTTTTAACACGTCTGCAATCAAAACCCAAAAAGCTGAATGTATCATCACGGGTAAGATCTGCTATCTTGTTCTCCAGAGCCGATATCCCGAGTGGACGCTTTTCCGTCTCGCTTTTTGGTATATACCCGTCTTGCCGCTATCGGCTTGTATTTCTTGCGCTTCAGCCTTGAGACTGACAGCTCCAGATTTTCGTCCGGATTTCTGCCGTATTCTTCCCGGCTTACGTTGTCAATTCCTGCAGCCTTATTCCTGTTCAGGCTTTTGCGGCAAGGATAATTTCGGGGCTCGATACCTTCACTTGCGTTGTGGCTGACAAACTGCCCTCGCCATGGCTTCGCATGATTCGTTACCTCCCTCATACGCATGGTTCAGTTCCGTGCCGGCGGTCAGCCGTTACACGCGCCGGATTGTCCAGCTTGCCCGTATTAGCTTTGCCTGGCACACCCATGACATACCCTTAGTTTTGCCGCCTCGTTCCTGCAAGCATAATTAACGAAATGGATGACTCTGTTGATTTTATATGAAAATCCCCCCTTTACCAAAGGGGGGCAAGGGGGGATTTTCATGCTTCGTTGCGGCAGCAGGCCATGTGAGTTAGTATGATTTACCGGACAGATAAAGTGAGGCTTAACATTGTTTGTCCTGTCGGAATTTTTTTCAAAGGGCTGGCGTGTTGCAAATATTTAAGTTCTAATGGGCCGCATTCTTTTGAATAACCTTATGAACCTGAACAATTCGGCCATCAAGTTTTGCATTATTTAAAGAATTATGCACTTTTCCGGCTGCCTGTTTTTCAACTTCAAAAAATGAAAATTCTCTATTAAGACTGATTTCGCCTACCATGCCTGAGCCAATTCCGGATTTATCGCAAATTAAGCGCACAATAGCGCCTTCATTAATTTTATCCAGCCTGCCCACATTAATAAAAAATCTCTGGTTTTTTCCTGACCCAAGGCGTTTTTTTCTTTTTGCGGGTCTGGTTTTTGCTCTGGCCTCATGCCTGTTTTTGGATTCAGGCATGGATTTAGCTCTGGTTTCAGTATTTGCGTTAATATCATCTGCGTTATGGTAATTTTGTGAAAAGCGGTTAAATTCAGCCGCAATAAAACGTTTTATTAATTCTTCTTTGTCAAAACTTTCCAATGCACCGCAAACAGCAGGAAGATAGGCTTCTATTTCAGCTTGATTTACATCCGTATGAACAATTTTTTCCACAAGACCTGATAATTGTTTTTCGCAAATAGCTTTGCCGTCAGGTACTTTATTAAATTCAAAACATATATTAAGCCTTTTTTCCAGCATACGAATACTGTGGATTTCTTTTGAATTGACAAGCGCAATCGAAAGACCTGCTTTTCCAACACGCCCTGTTCTTCCGCTTCTATGGGTATAAATTTCTACTCCGTCCGGCAGATTATAATGAACTACATGGGTAATATCATCCACATCCAGACCTCTTGCCGCAACATCGGTTGCCACAAGAAGTCTGACGGAACCCCGGCGAAACTTCCGCATCACGGAATCTCTTTGAGCCTGGGATAAATCACCGTGAAGTGCTTCAGTCTGATAACCATCCTGCATCAATAATTCAGCTAAAGCCTGGGTATCTTTTCTGGTTCTGCAAAAAATTAAACCCAGAATATCAGGTGAAAAATCTATAATCCGCTTTAATCCCGGATATTTGTTTTTTTGTTGAATTGTATGACATATATGCTTGATATTTTTCGGGCCCTGGCGTTTGCCGCCTACCAGCACTTCTACCGGATCAGTCAGATAATCGCGGGCAACAGCGGCAACTCCCCGGGGCATGGTTGCGGAAAAAAGCCAGATTTTTCTATGATCCGGCATTTTTTTTAAGATATTATCAATATCTTCTTTAAATCCCATATTAAGCATTTCATCAGCTTCATCTAAAATTGTATATGAAACCTTCGACAGATCGGCAGCCTTGCGGTTAAGCATATCAATAAGCCTGCCTGGAGTAGCTACAATAATTTGAGGCTTGCTCTTAAGCTGTTTAATCTGGGTTGAAATGCCGGCTCCGCCATATATTGCAACAATTTTAATTTTGTTCATATATCCGGCAAATTGTTTTAGATCACCCGTAATTTGAAGACATAATTCACGGGTCGGGCATATCACGATCCCCTGAGTATTGAATTTATTTGTATCAATCAGTTGAAGAAGCGGCAGACCAAAGGCTCCCGTTTTTCCGGTTCCCGTCTGGGCAAGTCCCACAAAATCCTTTTCACCTGAAAGAAGTACAGGAATTGCTTTTTGTTGAATCGGCATAGGAGACTGAAAGCCCAGACTCTCGGTTGCCCTGACCAGTTCGTCCCCAAGTCCTAATAGTTTAAAGCTCATTAAGTTCATTCCCTCAAAAAATATTGGGGAACAGATAAATTTACTGCTCCCTAATGTTGTTTATTATACATTAAACACAAAAAAGCTGTTCAGACGAATCTGAACAGCCTTCAGATCGGTTTTGCCACCGCTTATAACCTTATCAACAACAATTATCAACCTTTTTGTTGGAGAGCACAGGGTCAAACCTTGACTATTGACTAACCTCTTGAGTTCCATGACCCCAAAGCATCTATACTTGTCGACAGTTAAGGTCTGACGCCATTAGACTTTAATTCAGGCTCATCTCCCATTCAGTTGAAGGAAAGACAAGGTATTTATAGTGAAATCAAACAGAATGGACATCCGGTATAAGTTTGTCTCCCAAAATAAACTTTACCAAAAGGAGACCCGTGATGTCCGAACTCAGTACAGCGCCTTATTCCCCCTTTCGTCGAATCAAAATTACTCAACAACACATTTCCGTCGATGTTTCTGCCGCGCAGATTGTCTCCGGGC
>DFBI01000127.1:6415-7367 GCA_002367335.1 Syntrophaceae bacterium UBA3084
CGAGGATTTGGAGCTGTTTCATCCTTCTGCGCGCGTGACAAACCGAATGGCCCGCTATATTTATGATCTTTGTCGGGTCATGACTGTAAAAGAAGTGGCTCAGCATGTGGGTCTGAACTGGAAAACAGTCAAGCAAATCGACAAAGAATTTTTAGAGCGAGACTTCGGACAGCCCAACTACGACGGGCTGCGTATTTTGGCTGTAGACGAAATCTCCATTCGCAAAGGTCACAACTACCTCACAGTTGTGCTGGACTATATCAGCGGAAGAGTGCTGTTTATTGGAAAGAATCGCAAAGCCAAGACCCTGATGCGGTTTTTCAACCAGTTAACGTCCAAACAACGAAAAGCCATAGAGGCAGTATCAATGGACATGTGGGACCCATTTATCAAGGCTGTCAAAAAGAAACTGCCCAATGCCAGGATCGTCTTTGATCTGTTCCATGTAGTGGCCAATTTTAGCCGTGTCATCGACAAGATCCGGAACAGCGAGTACCGGAAGGCCAGCAAACAGGACAAGGCTGTTTATAAAGGAGCTAAATTCCTGCTATTGAAAAACCGAAGAAATATCCGGCGCCAAAAAGAACGCGAACAGATCAAACAACTGCTCGAGTTAAACCAGGTTATCAACACGGTAATGATCCTCAAAGACAAGCTCAAACATATATGGTCATACAAATCACGCACCTGGGCCGGCAAAGCATTGGACAACTGGTGTGCATTGGCCCGATCCTTAAATCATAGATCATTGACCGCCTTCGCAAAAATGTTGGAACGACACCGATATGGTATCCTTAGCCACTGCGATTACCCTATCCATAACGGTAAGCTGGAAGGGGTAAATAATAAAATCAAAGTTATCAAACGTAAGGCTTACGGCTTCCATGATTTACGATACTTTACTCTTAAAATCTACCAGGCTTTCTCCAACTAAATGGGAGATGAGCCAAAA
>DFBI01000030.1:0-11750 GCA_002367335.1 Syntrophaceae bacterium UBA3084
TCTTGTTTCAGAGAAACGGGATGTGGTATCCTGACTTTGGAGATCTTTCACGCTGGAAGATTCCTGATAAAGTTGTGTGGTTTGTTATTGTTTCGGGAATACTCGTTCTGCTCCCGGAGAGAGTGATAAAAATAGTGGGTTTGAATATTCTCATTATTTTGCTGTTTTTTTATTTATTTCAAGGACTGTCTATAATAAATTTTTACTTTAATAAAAAAAATATGCCTGTGTTCGTTAGAGTATTGTGCTATGTGCTGATATTCGTTCAACAAGTTTTCTTATTGCTTGTGGTTGGTCTGGGTTTGATAGATGTATGGGCCGATTTCAGAAAGCTTGAAAAGGCAAAATAGAGTTTGAGACTTCAAATTTCAAAGTTAAGGTGGTTTTCAAAAACCTGAAACTTGGAACTTGAAACTTTTGTAGAGGAGGTTTTTCATGAATGTCATTTTGAGAGAGAACGTTGAGTCTCTTGGTAAAATAGGAGATTTAATCAAGGTTTCTAACGGGTATGCAAGAAATTTTCTTATTCCCAGAGGATTTGCAATAGAGGCAAATCCCAGGAATATAAAGGTATTGACACATGAAAAGAAAACAATTGAAGAAAAGTCAGAAAAAAGAAGAAAATATGCCGAATCATTACGTGAAAAGCTTGAAGGCTTGACCTGTCCTGTTTACAGGAAGGAAGGCAAACAAGGCAAATTGTTCGGTTCGGTGACTACCAAAGATATAGAAAAGGCACTTGCCGATCAGGAAATTAAAATCGAAAAAAAGAACATCGATCTCGAAGAACCGATCAAAGCCCTCGGAGAATTTCCTGTGAATGTAAAAATATATCCCGGGATTACTGCTGAGATCAAGGTAGTAGTTATTGGTGAGTAGCAAGGGACTGTTCAATGAAGGACATAGATTACTCATTACATAAAGTTCCACCTCAGAATATAGAGGCAGAGCAATCTGTGCTTGGGGGTATCCTGCTGGATAACAACGCTGTAAACAGTGTTCTGGAGATACTGGAAATTGCTGATTTTTATAGCGAAGCACATAGAAAGATTTTCTCAGCCATCATTGAATTGTCCGAGAAAAACGAACCGAGTGACCTGATCACTTTAAGCAATCTTTTGCGGAACAACAAACAAATCAATGATGTAGGGGGAGTGGCATACCTGGCTTCTCTCGTCGACAATGTTCCATCAGCCGCTAATATTGCTTACTATTCTAAGATTATTAAGGAAAAATCGATTCTCCGACGATTAATAGGAGTCTCGACTGAAATACTCAATAAAAGTTATAATTCAACATCTGACGTTGACCATGTTCTCGATGATGCGGAACACGCCATATTCGAAATATCTGAGAATAAAATCAAACCCTCTTTTTTCCCTCTAAAAGATATAATTAAAGACAGTTTTAAGACTATAGAAAAGCTTTATGAAAAAAAGCAATTAATAACGGGGGTTCCTACAGGCTATGAAGAGTTGGACAAGCTGACATCGGGGTTTCAGAAGTCTGATCTTGTAATAATTGCCGGCCGGCCGAGCATGGGAAAAACGGCTTTGGCAATTAATATTGCTCAAAATGCGGCCATTGAAATGGAGGTTCCAGTTGCTTTATTCTCATTAGAAATGTCCAAAGAACAACTTGCCATTCGAATGCTTTCTTCGGAAGCGAGGGTAGATTCTCAACGTTTAAGAAAGGGCTTTTTGGGTGAGACAGATTGGCCAAAACTCACAACTGCCGCCGGAAGACTTTCCGATGCATTAATTTACATTGATGATACACCGGCTATCTCCGTTCTGGGAATGAAGGCGAAATCGAGAAGATTAAAGGCTGAAAACGGTCTTGGACTTATTGTTTTAGATTATCTTCAATTGATGAGGGGAAGAGATTCCTCCATGCCAAGAGAGCAGGAAATATCTGAAATAAGCCGTTCACTTAAGGCACTTGCAAAAGAGTTGGATGTTCCTGTGGTAGCGCTCTCACAGCTAAACAGACAAGTAGAAGCCAGGACAGATAAGCGTCCTTACTTGGCAGACTTAAGAGAATCCGGGGCTATTGAGCAGGATGCAGATGTCATCTTGTTTATTTACAGGGACGAGGTTTATAATAGATCAGAGGATAATCCGGAGAAGGGTCTGGCCGAGATTATTGTAGGGAAACAAAGAAATGGTCCTACGGGCAAGGTGAAACTCACTTTTCTCAAGGAATACACACGATTTGAGAACCTTACTACTGTCAGGGAGTATTACTAAGGGGGAAAAGCCGCAAGGACTGAGCAATGAGGACTAAAGGTTGTTCCTTCAGCCTTTTGCCCTTCAACATCTGCGCAAAAACGCAGTTGTTGAGGATAAAAATCCTAATTTTCCAGTTGTTTTGGTTCATTTCCCCAGTATGGAATCATGGCCCGGAGTTTTTTCAGGGCTTCTTTTTCGATTTGTCTCGTCCGCTCTCTGGTAACATTGAATCTATTACCGATTTCTTGCAGAGTTTCAGGTTTGTCTGCCATAATCCGGTGTCTTACAATGTAGCTCTCTCTCTGATTAAGATTTGCAAGTGCCCCAGCGATATTTTTCTTTACCAGCGCAGTTTCTTCCTTTTTGATTAATGACTTTTCCTGACTTTCGCCATCATGTACTAAATAATCGATATACATCGATTCTCCTTCGTTATTGACAGAAGCATCAAGTGAAACATCTCGATTGGTCAATCGGAGGTCCATTTCTTCTATTTCTCTCTCTTTGACATTTAGCATGTCAGCAATATCTTTGAATTCAGGATTCTTTTCCGAGAGACCCTGCAATTTCTTTTTCGTCTGGCCGAGCTTAAAAAACAACTTTCTCTGGGCTTGAGTAGTGCCAACCTTGACGAGACTCCACGATTTTATAACAAAATTCTGGATATATGCCCTGATCCACCAAACGGCGTAGGATATAAGCCGATATCCCTTATATGGATCAAATTTTTTCACGGCGTGCATAAGACCAATATTTCCTTCTTGGATCAAATCTATCAGCTTTACTCTATAGTTTTTATACTCGTATGCGATCTTAACAACAAATCTCAGGTTCGAAGTAACAAGTTTTTCGGCTGCTTCCATGTCATTATTCTTTTTAAACCTTACTGCCAGCTTAAATTCTTCTTCGGCAGGCAATATTGGAAAACGATTTATATCAGCTATATATAGATCTAATGTGTCGGTTACTACAGGTAGATTCACTGAGAACACCTCTAACTTATGTAAGTATTAATGGGATATTCTATACTCTTTGTTTTTCAATAGTCAAGACCTTGTGTGCAATTTCATTTCATTTTATGATTTATACCGTGGATCCCTTCTTTTAGATTCTTTATTCTCAACAACTGCCTGCCTGTGCGTTGCCTGTCTGCGTGCGGACACGCACAGGCAGGCACGCAGACAGGCGTTCTTTGCGCAGATGTTAGCGGCAGGTGTCGAGGATCGAAAATGAACATCGAACATCGAACATCGAACGTCCAACATCGAATATTGAATGGAAAAAGGAAGAAACAGGAATAGTCCCTTACTGTTTATGGGGTGTTTTTTGGTTTGATTTTAAAATAATTTGAGGAGCGGTGAGACATCATCATTCGACGTTCGGCATTCAATGTTGGACGTTAAACTTTGATATGCATTCCCACGCTGGAGCATTGGAACGAAAAACCTTGAATCCTGGAGCTTTTTACTTTTGCGGCTTTACCGCATTAGATATCTTGACATTATTGTTGATTATGCTTAAATTTTAAGTGGTAATGAGAAAATCAAATGATATAATCACGTTTTGTAAAGTCAGTGATAACTGATGGCCTAAATGGGCAATTAAAAAATACAGGTACCAACAAACGAGGAAAGGGAAATGGGCATGATTAATGAGATGGTAATGGAGTTTGCGTGTAAATTTGCCGGTGAGATAAATGCAAAGGCTATACTGCTTTATAGCGAAGTCGTCCAAGATATTAAGTTGGGAAAAGACAACAAGGTTAATTGTGATATTATTCTGATATCGACAAAGGATGGTAAAGTACCAAAAAACATCAAGCATTTAGGGAAAATAATATATATCCCAAATATTAATTTTACCCGTATGAGTCAGGTGAAAATTGCTATAATCAAGGGTATAGCGGCAGGATACTTCGAAAAAGGTGATAAAGTCGTTTGTCTTACCGGTATTCCCAGGTTTGGATATCTGGATAGTGTTTTTGTTATTGACGTTGGTAAAGAGTTTGAGATTTTAACATTAGACAATATTTCCGATATATTTGAGGGGGTGTATCCCGAAGTTTTCGAAACTGTTCTAAATATTGCCCTGGAGCTGGCATCTGAGGGTAGAGAGGGACGTCCTGTGGGAACTATTTTCGTTATCGGAGACGATGAAAAAGTACTCCAACTCTCCAGGCAAATGATTATCAATCCTTTTAAGGGATATGAAGAGGAGCAAAGGAATATTCTCGACCACAATTTGAAAGAAACAATTAAGGAATTTTCGGCCCTGGATGGTGCATTTATAATAAAAGACAATGGCGCTCTCATAACTGCCGGAAGGCATCTCAGTGCTGCTCTGGAAGGGAAGGATTTTCCCAAAGGTCTGGGGAGCAGGCACATTGCAGCTGCGGGAATTACGAGTGTTACGAATGCCATTGCAATTGTTATATCGGAATCAACAGGTGCCGTTAGGATATTTAAAAACGGCAAGATATTCGTAGATATAGATAAGGCCGTGAGTTAAACCGGAGGAAACATGAGATTTGATAAATTTACCTTGAAACTTCAGGAGGCCTTTCAGGATTCTGAGAAACTGGCGGATCGATATGGTCACCAGGGTATTGATGTAGAACATTTCCTAATGATTCTTATACAACAGCCTGAGGGTATTGCATCTGAAATACTGAAAAAACTTGGTGCCGATCCTCGAATAATTGAAAGTGAACTGGAAAAGGTATTAGAAGGCCTACCGAAAATTTCAGGTGGAAGCGCCTCTCAAAGATACATAACGCCGCGGCTGAAAAATGTGATGGACAGTGCCTTTGCCGAGGCGGAAAGAGTTAAGGATGAATACGTAAGCGTTGAACATGTCCTTATAGCCATTGTGGGAGAAAAAGAAGGTCAGGCGTCAAAAATACTGCATCGCGCCGGGGTGACGAAGGATAACATCTTTAAAATCCTTGTCGATATCAGAGGAGATCAGCGGATTACAGATCAAAATCCGGAAGACAAATACCAGGCCCTGAAACGATTTGCGAGAGATTTTAATGAACTTGCCCGAAAGGACGCCTTTGACCCCGTTATAGGGAGAGATGAAGAGATACGAAGGATCATGCAGGTTCTGTCAAGGAGGAAAAAAAACAATCCCGTACTTATTGGTGAACCCGGAGTTGGCAAAACAGCAATTGCCGAAGGTCTTGCACAGCGTATCGTAAACGGAGATGTTCCCGAAAGCTTGAAAGACAAGCGGGTCATAGGTCTTGACATGGGTTCCCTTGTAGCCGGGGCAAAGTTCAGGGGTGAATTCGAAGATAGACTGAAAGCCGTTCTCAAGGAAGTAGAAGCGGCTCATGGAGAAATTATCCTGTTTATAGATGAGTTGCATACTGTCGTTGGAGCAGGAGCTGCTGAAGGTTCTGTCGATGCTTCCAATATGATGAAACCCGCTCTTGCGAGAGGAGAACTACGTTGTATCGGCGCCACGACATTGAACGAATACAGAAAATATATAGAAAAAGATGCCGCCCTTGAAAGGAGATTCCAGCCAATTATGGTAAAAGAGCCCACTGTTGAGGATACGATTGCTATCCTGAGGGGGCTGAAAGAGCGTTATGAAGTTCATCATGGTGTAAGAATCAAGGATTCTGCTATTATTGCCGCCGCAACTCTTTCCAACCGTTACATAACGGACAGGTTCCTCCCAGATAAGGCGGTGGATCTGATTGATGAATCGGCATCTCGTCTGAGAATTGAACTCGACAGTCTCCCGTCCGAAATAGACGCGCTGGAAAGAAAAATTGTACAGCTTGAGATTGAAAGAGAATCCCTGAAAAAGGAGAAGGATAAATCTTCTAACGAAAGACTTTCCAGCCTGGAAAGTGAACTGGAGGGGTTGAGAGAGTCAAAAGATAAAATAAAAGCGCAATGGTTCAGTGAAAAGGAAGCCATTAAAGAGATACAGACGATTAAGGGGAAAATAGAAGAGTTAAAAACGGTTGAACAGAATGCCGAAAGAGAAGGGGATCTGGCAAAAGCGGCGGAGATTCGATATGGGAAACTTGTAAATCTGAACAAAGAACTGGAAGAAAAATCTGTGAAACTTTCGGGAACACAGGAAGATAAAAAGATGCTGAAAGAAGAGGTAGATGCTGAGGATGTAGCTGAAGTGGTTGCAAACTGGACGGGTATTCCTGTTGCGCGGATGATGGAAACTGAAGTGGATAAGTTGTTACACATGGAAGAACGGTTAAAACAGAGGGTTATTGGTCAGGACGAGGCCATCCATGCCGTTTCCAATGCATTGAGACGAGCCCGGTCGGGATTGCAGGATACGAACCGGCCAATCGGGTCATTTATATTTATGGGGCCGACGGGTGTAGGAAAAACAGAACTGGCAAAGGCACTTGCGGAATTTATGTTTGACGATGAACAGGCTATGATCAGAATAGATATGTCGGAGTTTATGGAAAAGCATTCTGTTTCAAGGCTTATAGGGGCGCCTCCCGGTTACGTGGGATACGATGAAGGCGGATACCTGACGGAAGCGGTAAGAAGGAGGCCCTATTCGGTATTGCTGTTTGACGAAATAGAAAAGGCCCATCAGGATGTATTTAATATTTTGTTGCAGGTTTTCGATGACGGGAGGCTGACTGATGGTCATGGCCGCACGGTTGACTTCAAAAATACGATCAATATCATGACCTCGAATGTGGGAGGTCAATGGATACAGGATTTATCAATGAGTGAAGATGAGAGGCAAAAAGAGACTATGGAGGTTCTGAGGGCCACATTTAAGCCCGAGTTTTTGAATAGGATTGACGATATCATTAACTTCAGATCCCTGACCATGCGTGATATCGACAAGATTATTGATATCCAGATCGGTTTACTTCGGAAGAGACTTGAGAACAGGAAATTATCGATCGAATTGACAGATAAGGCGAAAAAACATATCGCTCAATTAGGTTACAGCCCAATTTATGGCGCCCGGCCGTTAAAAAGGGCCATTCAAAAAAATGTAGAAGATGAGCTTGCCATGAAAATACTGGAGGGCGTATTCGTAGAAGGGGATATCCTTTTGGTTGACGTTACGGATGATGGCAAGATAACATTTAACAACTAATTTTTAATTTTTAATTAAAACATTAAGAACTATTTTAAAGGGGATATATAAGTGAATATATTAACCCAATCACCCGGAGGAATATGAAATGTCTGATAATAATGAAGAACAGAGTTTTTCTGTAAAGGATAAAAGAATCTTTACCGAGGAAGGAGATCTGCGCCCCGAAGCACCGCAAAAAGATGAAAAGAAAGAACAGAGAGAGAAGGTGGTAGAGGCAAAAGAAGCGGAAAAGCCCGGAGGAAAAGTAAATGAAGAAACAATTCCTCTGCCGGAAATCAATTTTCCGAGCTTTATACTTTCGCTGCATACATCGGCACTATTTAACTTTGGCGATTTACAGAACCCCGCATCAGGAGAAAAGGTTAAGAATCTTCCTGCGGCCAAACAAACTATAGATATTCTGGGAATATTGAAAGAAAAAACATCGGGAAATCTTGATCAATATGAGCAGCGATTGCTGGATGGGGCGCTGTATGAATTGAGAATGAGATATATCAAAGAAACAGAAAACAAATGATTGTAAAACAGTCTCCGGCAAAGATAAACCTTATCCTTAATGTTTTGAGAAAAAGGAAAGACGGCTATCATGATATTGCCACTCTTATGCAAAGAATAAGTCTTTATGACGAAGCAAAATTTTCTCTTAAGGGTGAAACAATTGCTGTGAGATGCCCTGGAAGTTCACTGCCTGAAAATGAGGAGAATATAGTTTACAGTGCCGCAGAGGCCTTTTTTTCTTATGTTTCGTATTCTTCAGGCGTGGAAATTACAATCAATAAGAGAATACCCATAGCGGCCGGGTTAGGCGGCGGAAGTTCAAATGCTGCAACGACGATCGTTACATTAAACGATATGATCGGGAGTAACTGCAGTCAAAAGGAACTGATGAAAATAGGGACAAAGATCGGGGCTGATGTCCCTTTTTTTATTTTTGGTAAAACTGCATGGGCCTTTGGTATAGGTGATAGTCTCCAGATTGCGGAAGATATTCCCTTGATGTGGTTTGTCCTGGTTAATCCGGGATTCGAAGTATCTACAAAAAAGGTTTATGAAGAGTTAAAATTAGGATTGACAAAAGAGATAATAAAATATAGCATTCCACGGTTTACAAAAGTGTCTCAAGTTTCAGAAAAGCTTTTTAATGATCTCGAAACAGTAACGTTGGAATACCATCCCGTTTTGTCTGAAATTAAGGGGCTTCTTATGGAATATGGGGCTCTTGGTTCTTTGATGTCAGGAAGTGGGCCGACAGTTTTTGGTGTTTTTACTGGTGAAAGAAATGCTTTGAATGCTGCGGCAGAATTAAAAAAGGCGAAGGTGGGCTCTGTATTTACGGCACATTCTATTTGAGTAACCCAAATTCTTGACGGATACTGGTTTTTTACTGGGGCGTCGTCAAGCGGTAAGACACAGGACTTTGGTTCCTGCATTCGGAGGTTCGAATCCTCCCGCCCCAGCCAATCTATGCTATAGGAAAAGAAGAATAGATATGCTCGAAAGAATAAGAATATTTTCAGGAAATGCCAATAAAGGTCTTTCAGAGAAAATTTGTGAAAGATTGGGTGTGAGACTTGGGAAAGCAGAGGTGTCAACCTTTAGTGATGGAGAAACAATGGTTGAGATCGATGAAAATGTAAGAGGAATGGATACATTCGTTTTCCAGTCCACCTGTCCCCCTGTAAATATCAGTTTGATGGAACTTCTCATTATGATAGATGCTTTGAAGAGAGCGTCTGCAGATAGAATTACTGCAGTCATGCCTTATTATGGTTATGCAAGGCAGGACAGAAAGGTTGCGCCACGGGCGCCTATCACTGCGAAGCTGGTCGCTGATATTCTCACTGCGGCGGGTGCTACCCGTGTACTTTCTGTGGATCTCCATGCCGGGCAAATACAAGGATTTTTCAATATTCCTGTCGATAACCTTTATGCGGCGCCCATACTCATCGAATATATCAAAGGTCTTTACAGCAATGATGATCTTATCATTGTGTCCCCTGATACCGGCGGTGTTGTAAGGGCAAGGGCTTTTGCAAAGAGGCTTGGAACATCCCTGGCAATTGTTGACAAGAGAAGAGATACACCTAATGAATCACAGGTCATGAATATCATTGGAAATGTGAAAGGTAAAAGAGCTGTTATAGTTGATGATATGATTGATACGGCAGGAACAATGGTTCAAGCGGCGAGTGCACTTAGAGAAGAAGGCGCAGTCGAGGTTTTTGCGTGTTGCACTCACGCTGTACTTTCCGGGCCTGCTATTGACAGGATAAAAAGTTCAGATCTCAAAGAAGTTATAGTAACCGATACAGTTCAGCTTAATGAGAAAGCTCAGTCCTGCAAACAGATAACTGTCCTTTCTATAGCGAACCTGCTAAGTGAAGCAGTAAAAAGAATCTATTATAACGAGTCTGTAAGTTCACTTTTTATTTAGTTCCTTAATTGTAAAGTTCTTGCAAAAATGGTTTCGTCGTGAAGCTTCGACTGAGCTCACACCGAAGGTCTGTCGAAGGAAAAAGAAAGTGCGAAATTAAATTTTCTTTTTCATGTTTTCATACTTTCGTGTTTTCGTGATAAAAATATATTTTGTTTGGTTCCGGCTTGCCCGGGTTAGGAGAAGTACATGGAAACGATAGTGTTAAATGCTCAGGTTCGGACAGAGTCTAAAAAAGGTCCGTCAAGGCGGTTGAGGGCTGAAGGGTTTACACCGGCAATTTTTTATGGTTCTCATACAGAATCTATTATGCTTTCGGTAAGATCGTTTGATTTAAAAAAAGTAGTAGAAAAAGGAAGAAAAGAAAGCGTTTTTGTGAAGCTTGAGATAGAAGATGGCAGTAAGAAGGCGGAAAGACTTTCTATATTAAAGGATGTACAGATTAATACACTCAAAAAGAGCGTTGATCACGCCGATTTCTACGAAATCAGGATGGACAGGGAACTTGCTATTGATGTGCCTATCTCCCTTACCGGTGAGGCGCTTGGTGTAGAAGATGGCGGCGAATTGAGTACATTGAAAAGAGAATTAAAAATATCAGGCCTTCCCTCCATTCTTCCAGAAATAGTTGAGGTCGATATCAGCAATCTCGGAATAGGTGATTCTGTCAAGGTCGGAGATGTTCGTCTCGCAGATGGTGTGAACATTCTTGATGCTGATGATGTGGTTATCGCAAGTGTGGCAATTGCCAGAGCGGCTATACCGGAAGCTGATGTAGAGGAAGAAGCAGGAGAAGTCCCCGAAGGTGTTGATGAAATATCTGAGGGCGAAAAAGATAACGCAGAGATCGGGCGAAAAGATCATTAATCAGCGAAATCATAAATGCCGTAACCCGGAGTGAGGACTTAAGTGAGGCTGGTTGCTGGGTTGGGAAATCCGGGGAATAGATATTCTCTTTGCAGACACAACATGGGTTTTCTTGTCCTGGAAGCCCTGGCCAAGAGAGAGAATATCAATATAAACAGTAATAAATTTGATTCCTGTTTTGGCAAGGGAGTTATTTCGGGAGTTCCCGTTGTTGTGGCTAAGCCGCAAACCTTTATGAATCTGAGCGGCATTTCTGTTGGAAAACTGGCTCATTTTTTTAAAGTGGATATTGAAGATGTAATTGTCATTCATGATGATTTGGATCTTCCCTTTAACGAAATCCGAGTCAAGGCAGGTGGTGGTGGCGGAGGACATAAGGGTTTAAGCTCTGTTATAGATCATCTTGGTGGATCGGAATTTGTCAGAGTTCGGTTAGGCATTGGTAAGCCGGTCCAAAAAGAGATGATTGAAGGATATGTCCTCCAACGTTTTTCTGAGGAAGAGATGAAGATATTACCCGATATTGTCACAAGGGCAAGTAATGCTGTTGTCTTGGCTATTTCATCCGGTACTCAGGTGGCTATGAACAAATTTAATGTAAGGGTTACAAAAAACTCAAGCAAGAAGGAGGTATAATTACAGATTATGGAATTTTTAGTAAATTATGCGTGGTTGTGGGGCGTCATAGGACTGGTGTTGGCGTTCATAATTTATAAATATGTGATGACCTTTTCTCCGGGTGATGAAGTCATGGTGGAAATCATGGAAAGGATACATGCCGGAGCAATGGTTTTTTTGAAGAGGGAATACAAGATTATAGCGATTTTTGTCGTGATAGTTTTCCTTATTCTTTTCTTTTCCTTAGAAAACAGGATGTCATCCATAGCGTTTTTGTCAGGTGCTGTCGGTTCATTATTGGCTGGAGTCTTCGGCATGCAAGCTGCAACACTTTCCAATGCCAGAACGGCTGAAGCTGCCAAGTCCCATGGTCAGGGCAGGGCTCTGACAGTAGCTTTCTTCGGCGGATCGGTTATGGGTCTTTCTGTTGCCTCTCTCGGATTACTCGGGCTTGGCATATTCTTCTATTTCTTCTCACATAAAGATCCTGT
>DFBI01000030.1:11850-28395 GCA_002367335.1 Syntrophaceae bacterium UBA3084
TCCTATTGTGGTTCCGTTATCGCAGCAATTGCCATTGGATCTACTATGGGTCTTGGCATTGAAGGAATGTCAATGAAGTGGATGATGCTGCCCATGCTTTTCATTATTGTCGGGCTCTTTGCATCGGTAATCGGAATAGGCATATTTAATTTTCTCAAGAATATGAAACCTCAGTCAGCACTGAGTAATTCCCTTTATATTGCGGGAGTGCTCTTTATCATAGCCTCATACTTCGTGGTTCGATATACGACTGCCGGAATGTCTGCCGAGTATCTGAAGAGCCTGGGAATGATCGGTCCTCTCGGACCCTTCTGGGCCGTTCTTTTTGGTATTGTTTCTGGTATGCTGATTGGAGCCATTACAGAGTATTACACTGCCCGTAAGCCTATCAGGAGAATAGCCGAGGCCTCACAAACAGGCGCCGCAACAACTATTATAAATGGTTTTGCCATTGGTCTTGAAAGTGTGGTTGCTCCCGTTTTCTTTATCGCTTTAGCGATCTGGTTGTCCTATCTTACCTGTGGTCTTTACGGTATTGCCATTGCCGGTGTAGGAATGCTGGGTACCGTGGGAATGACCATGTCGGTGGACAGTTATGGGCCGATTGCCGATAATGCAGGTGGTATTGCCGAGCAGGCGCACATGCCACCCCATGTCAGGGAAATTACAGACGGTCTCGACGCTGTTGGAAATACCACAGCAGCAATTGGCAAAGGCTTTGCCATTGGTTCAGCAGCGCTTACAGCGTTGGCTATGTTTGCGGCTTATACCGCAACAGTTAGAACATTTCCCGGTTTTGAAAATTTCGCACTCGACCTTACAGAGGCTCATGTTATCACAGGTGTATTCCTCGGCGGATTGATTCCCTGTCTTCTGGCTGCTCTGACGATGACAGCCGTTGGAGAAGCGGCATTTGACATGATAAATGAGATAAGAAGGCAATTCAGGGAGATTCCCGGAATTATGGAAGGTACGACACCTCCTGATACCAATGCGTGTGTGGAGATCGCGACTTCAGCAGCGCTGAAGAGGATGATTCTACCAGGTATTTCCGCTATCCTGGCACCGATTCTGGTTGGTGTACTCATTGGTCCACATGCCCTTGGAGGATTCCTTGCGGGCGCTACACTGACAGGTGTTATCCTTGGTCTTTTAATGGCAAATGCCGGTGGTGCATGGGATAATGCAAAGAAATATATTGAACAAGGCAATTTTGGTGGTAAAGGTTCTGATGCTCATAAGGCAAGCGTCATTGGTGACACCGTAGGCGATCCTTTCAAGGATACATCCGGTCCATCTATGAATATCTTGATTAAATTAATGTCCGTTGTATCGCTTGTTACGGCTCCTGCTATTGTGGCTGTCTACAGGATGATTTATGGCGGGTAAAGAAGTGAAATAAGATTTTTTAAAAAGAGGGGGTGGATAAAATCTGTTCCCTCTTTCTTTATTTTCATTCACAACTCCGCAACGCACCATTACTGTAATACCCCGTTTTTATCTTGACAGCTTCCTGAAAAGTATTTATTTTTGACACAAGTATCTTTGTCTCCCCTGTAAAACTGTTTACTTAACCAGAATTTGTAAACCTTTGTTCTGACCTGAAAAATTCTTGATTCATGAAAGGAGTATCTCTTGGGTTTTCGATGCGGTATCATTGGACTTCCCAATGTTGGTAAATCTACCATATTTAATGCCTTGAGTGCAGCCGGAGCCGAGGTTGCAAATTATCCCTTCTGTACAATAGATCCTAACGTGGGAGTCGTCCAGGTTCCCGATGAGAGACTTCAAAACCTCGCAAAGATTATTAATCCCCCCAAGACTGTTTATACTACCATGGAGTTTCTTGATATTGCAGGACTTGTAAAAGGTGCCGGTAAAGGAGAAGGGTTGGGAAATAAATTTCTCGGGAACATCAGGGATGTCGATGCTGTTGTTCAAATTGTACGCTGTTTTGATGATCCCGATGTTGCCCATATTTATGGTCCGGTGGACCCGGTTCGGGATATCGAGATTGTAAACGCTGAATTAATGCTGGCAGATTTAGAAACAGTCGAAAAGAGAATCGTAAAGATTGACAGGCTTGTGAAATCGGGGAATAAGGGTTTTCGTAAAGAGTTAGAAGTGTGCCAAAGGATAAAAGATTTCCTGGGGAAGGGAATTGTTGTGCGAAATGTATTCGAACCAGGCAACGAAGAAAATAAAATTCTCAAAGACCTCCATCTCCTGACTGCAAAAAAAATGTTATATGTTGCCAATGCTAGTGAAGCGGTTCTTAAAGGAAAAGGCAGATACATTGAGAGTATCGAGGAAATAGCAAAGAAAGATGAATCAAGGGTCATAACAATCTGTGGCGACATGGAAGCTGAAATAGCAGAGCTCGAAGAAGATGAAAGAAAAGAGTTTCTGGAAGATATTGGTCTTGAAAAGTCGGGGCTTCAGAAGCTGATCAAAACCGGCTATGAATTGCTTGGACTTATCACTTTTTATACAACAGTGGGCCCGGAGCTCCGAGCATGGACAATAAAAAAGGGGACAAAAACTCCTGAAGCGGCGGGAAAGATACATACTGATATGGAAAAGGGTTTTATACGCGCAGAAATTGTAAGTTATGGAGATTTTATCAAGGCAGGAAGTCTCTCAGCAGCGAAAGAGAAAGGGCTGGTTGGGATTGAGGGGAAAGATTATATTATTTCAGATGGTGATATAGTGTACTTTCGTTTTAATGTATAATTTTAATCAGAAATGAAACCGCACCTTGAATTTATAGGAGGTGCTGTTATTTTCTACCCACAATTGCATCGTAACAAGCTTTAAACAATATGAGAGGCCGTCAGCGTTTCCCATAAAGAGCCACATCACCGGTGCTGTCTGCAATTCTTAGGCTGAACGGAGAATTTGAGGGGGGGCAGTGGGTGGAAAGGAGGGAACTTAAAACCACCCACCGCCAGGCAATTTGTAATTGTGTATTCCCTTCAGTCGCCTTCCCGAGGATAATCCGAAAGAAAAAAAAGATCACTTATTTTGTTTTTAGTTTGCTTTTCTTTTTTTGTTCTTCTACTTGCTTTTCTTTTTTTATCTTCTGTACCATTTTCTGATATAAAGAAATCTAATTCCTCTTTTGTACCCCCGGGGATAAGTGAAAAAGCAGATTCCTTACGCTTTGTTTTATTTTTAATATGTCTCATCTATCAATATTAGCTCTACACTCTTGTTTTGTGGGTATATGCAATAACAGTGCCGTAGAGGCTTAGCTATCTAAAGTATATGACAATCAGAACCTATTGTGTTTAATTTATTGCTGATTTTCCTTGGAAAATCAAAACTATGGTACAGGATATTTTGAAGAGAAAATGGTATTTTTGTGGATTTTACAATTTTAATGTGCGATGACCGCACATAAAAATTGTAAATGGGCGGGCGGGTGTGCATTGGCGACGGGAACGCATGTGCGAATATTGAACATATCGTTCGATATTCGCTCTATGGCTGGAAATTAGAGATTTCTTCCATCTTATATTCTTTTTTCTCAAGCTTTTTTAGTTCACGAAGCAAAGTATAACGTGAAATGCCTAAACGCTGTGCCGTAACTGTTTTATTTCCTTTGCTCAATTTGAGTGTTTTTAATAATATTTTTTCTTTGATTTTCATTGTTAGCTGATCGATCAAAAGCTTATAGTCAAGAGAATCAGAAGAACTGTACGAGAAGTATTCGTCCGCGGGCATTGTTATCTCCGGAATTCTTGCTTTTTTGATTTCTGTTGGGAGGTTGTGAGGTGTAATAAGTGTGCCTACGTTCTGAAATATCATGATTCTTTCAATAATATTTTTAAGTTCACGGACATTACCGGGCCATGGATACTGTATAAGAATTGCTGCAGCCTCTTTGGTGAACCCTAATACCTTTTTGCTGAATTTATCATTGAATTCTTTAATGTAATATTGGGAAAGAAGTATAATATCATTGTTTCTTTCTCTTAGCGGGGGTATGGTAATCGGAACAACATTTATCCTGTAAAAAAGGTCTTCCCGAAATGAACCTTCGGCTACCATGCGGTTAAGATCTTTGTTTGTAGAAAATATGAATCGAACATCTACAGAAATATTTTCTGTTCCACCAAGCCTCCTGATATAACCATCTTCCAGCATTCTTAGAAACTTTGCCTGTAGTTGAAAGTTCATATCTCCTATTTCATCTAATAGTATGGTCCCGCCATTTCCGTATTCCAGAAGACCGATTTTTTGTTTTCTTGCATCCGTAAAGGCACCAGCCTCATGGCCAAACAATTCACTTTCCAGTAGAGTATCAGGTATAGCTGCACAGTTAACATCGACGAAACGCTTGGATTTCCTGTTGCTCTGCTTATGAATAGCACGGGCGATCAATTCCTTACCGGTACCGCTTTCTCCCTGTACCAGTATATTTGTGTTGTGTCTTGCTACTTCTTTGACCACATGAAAAACGCACCGCATTTTCTTGGAATTGCCAATGATATTATGAACCCCCAGGAGTTTATCCTCTCGTTCCTTAAGCAATTCTACTTTTGTCTGAAGAGATTTTGCTTCAATGGAAAGAAGAGAATGCATAATGGCATTATCATAAGATGCTGCCGCATTATTGACCAGGATGTCCAGAATATTAACTTCATCCGGGCAATAACTACCCTTTCTTTTTGCAAGGTAGAGGACCCCTTTAAACTTGTCCTTTATTTTTAAGGGGATAGCGATTTCAGAAGAATAACTATCGAAAAGGGGTGTCATTAGCGAATCTTGCGGGATATTTTGAGTTATAACCGTTTCTGTGTCGAGAGCTTTTTTTATAATACTATGATTTATTTTTGAGAAATATTCTTTCTTGTCATCTATAAGAATTTTCTCACCATTACTTACAAGAGATTTGTTCTTTGTGACATCTACAAAGTATATCAAACCTTTGTCGGCTTCGCTTATTTTCAGGGCATTTGTAATAACTGTATGTGTTTTATCTAAATCATAATTGGCATGTAGTTCTGAAACAGCTTTGTGCAGGATGGACAATCGTTCTATTTGTTTTCGATTATTCTCAAATAAGCCCGTATTGTGTATGACTATAGCTATTTGGTTTGCAAAGGTAAGGAGAATATTTATTTCATCAATGGAGAATTTTGTTTTTTCCTTGGACCAGAGGGAAATAATTCCAATAACTTCATCTTTCACTTTCAGAGCTGAGTAAAACGTGGAACCTCTCTTGTAAAACTGTGTTATCTTGCGATCCGTTTCTGTAATCCGCTGATCTGTTTCAGAATCCTCGAGGATCATATAGTACCCGCTTTTTGCCACTCTCGTTTCAAAACAGTTATGCTTCTCTAAATTAAGATTACGAGAAAAGGCATGCCTGGCTTCGTCAACGTTATAATTTTTAACCACCCTGGTGATTAAGTTTTTTTTTGAGTTATCAAAAAGACAAATAATGCCTTTTTGAAATCCCATTGTTTCTACAACTTCGTCCAGTATTTTCTGAAGGATATCATCGACGCTTGATGGAGAAGTCAGTAAAGTACTGATGCGGAAAAACCCATTAAGGAGTCTTTCTGTAGAATAAAAAGAATCATACATAATATACTCTCATAAAATCACTTATACTTCAGGTATATCCTCTGTCGGGAAACAACCCCAGTGTTATAATATGACTATAAAAGAGATTGGCAGGATTAAGCTGAGATTGTCAACCGTTTTGGTTTACCTCCTCGTATCTTGCAAGAGTAAACAGCATATCGGCCAGTCTGTTTAGATATTGGTTGATCATATTATTATTTATTATACCTTCGTTTTTTAATTTTGCCGCCTTTCTTTCCGCTCTTCTGATAATTGTTCTGCCCACGTCTATCTGAGCAGATACAACTGTCTCACCCGGATAAATAAATTCGTTTTTCATTGTAAACTTTTTTTGAAGTTCTTCTATGATGTTTTCTAAACGGTCTGCGTCTTCCTGAGAAATAGTATGGCTAAGTTTATGATAATCCTCTGAAAGAGTAGAAAGTTCAGAACCCATAATAAGGAGGTTTTTCTGAACGTCTAATATGATATCTTTAATTTTCTGATTTTTTGTTCCTGCTCTTGCTACCCCAAGTGCAGAACTTGCCTCATCAAGTACGCCGTAAGTTTCGGGTCTCGAATCGAATTTCGGAACTCTCTGGCCGCCAAGCAAACTTGTTTCTCCCGTATCTCCCTTTTTTGAAAATTTCATTTTCTCATCCTTTCGATATAAATATTTACAATTTTAATAACCGCCTCGGAATTGTTGTAAACCTGCTGCGTTATTTCTTCCATTGTTAGTTGCTTTTCCTGGAGACCATGACCGTAATTATCCACTGAGCAGAGAGATGCGTAAGATAAATCCATTTCTTTTGCAATTATAGCCTCGCTCGCCATTGTCATTCCTACAAGATCGGCAAACTGTGCCATCATAGAGATTTCAGCCCTGGTTTCAAGCCTTGGACCTGTGGTTTGCCAGTAAACCCCTCCGTCTATAACCTTGATGCCACAGTTACGAGCTGCCCTGATCAATTTCCTCCTGATTTCTTCATTGATCGTCGGTGTGATATGCACAGCTTTATTGCTATAAATGGTTGGCCCCCCTGAAGGTATAATGTAATCATCAGGTACCACGAACATTCCGGGTTCTAAACGCATTTTCAAAGAGCCCGTGGAATTGATACCGATTACTTCTTTAACCCCCATACTTTTTAATGCCTTAAGATTGGCCTGATGATTAATCAAATGGGGAAGGATATAATTCTCGGGGTCTTTGCCGTGTCTTGGTATAAAGGCAATCGCATCGGAGAGTAAAACGAGTGCTTTGCCGAATTCATTTTTCACTATTCTTTGTTCAAAATCTTGAAAAGTACTCTTACCGTGCAGACAAATTGTGCCGGAGATAATACCCAGCATTTTATATTGTTTCCCTTCATTGAATAGTCTTGAGAAAACTTTTATCAGAATCCTCCTGCCTTGTCAAAATACTTCTAAAACAATGTCTGTTTTTGGGTGAGATAATGAACTTATTATTTAAGCGGATATTTGATATAAGGAAAAGATATTTATTTCGTAAGTGCTCAGGCTCAAGCTTGCCCTGGCGCGACTTGATGCGCATTCTCGGCACAATCGCACTGACTGTTGCGCCCAGAGTTTCTACGCAATGGAACCGGGAAGCCAGGTCGGGAACAGGGTTCCACGGTTCACGGTTCAACGTTCAAAGTTGCTTTGGACGGAGATTTGCTTTTTGTCAGTTTGTATTGTTCTTGCCAGGGTTTGTTTTATTGCTCACTAACCGTGGACTTGACAACCTGAGTAGTTGCCTTATTTTTTCACTGTGGTCTGTCTGGATGTGTTTTTGCATAGGCAGATTTGTAAGAATTGACGGAGGCTAAGAAATGAAAAATATCATACCTCAAGAAGTGACTCTCCATGAAGTAGTATTGCGGGATGGGATACAAAATGAGAAGAACATTATTCCTACGGAGGAAAAAATAAAACTTATCAACAAACTCATCGACTGTGGTTTAAGGCGAATTGAAGTATCTTCCTTCGTAAACCCCCGTTTTGTACCGCAGATGGCCGATTCGGAAGACTTATGGAATAAAATAGAACGTAAAAAGGATGTTCTGTATTCGGCATTAATCTTAGGTGAAAAAAGCCTGGACAGAGCAATCCATTGTCATGTGCCCCATGTAGGAATTTTTCTCTCTGCAAGCGAAACCCACAGTCTAAAAAACAGCAATCGATCGGTTTCGGAAGCCAAAAAAGAGGCGATAGTGTTAATTGAAAAGGCTAAATCCGCAGGCATGGGTGTACGTGCCGGCGTCATGAATGCCTTTGGATGTGCCTATGAGGGTAAAATCCCTATAGAAAAAGTGACTAATCTTATAAGTAATCTTGTTAAGGCCGAACCTGATGAAATCTGTCTGGCTGATACGTCGGGGATGGCAAATCCAAGACAGATGAGAGAGGTATTGAAACAGGTCCGGGAAGTTGTGGGAGACAGAACAGTGTCGCTTCACCTTCACAATACACGGGGCCTTGGTCTGGCAAATGTCTGGGAAGCTCTTCAGCATGGTGTTCGCATATTTGACACCTCTATGGGGGGGCTTGGCGGCTGTCCCTTTATTCCCGGGGCAAGAGGAAATATTGCGACAGAAGATACGGTACATATGCTTCATGAAATGGGAATAAAGGTGGGGATTGATCTGAACTGTCTGATCAATGAGAGTTTATGTTTTGAAAAGTTTATTGGCAAGGAATTTCCCGCTATGGTATCACATTTGTGATATCGTAACAAAACTGTACTATCAAAAGTAGTGGTGTTTTAAAATTTTGCTTATTTAATGGGCCATTCCCCCCTCTCTTTAAGGACATCTCTGTACGCTTCAAGCGCCTCGTTAACTGCGGGCATTCCCGCATAGGTGGCCACCTGGAAAAAGATTTCAGCCAGTTTTCTGGGGTCGCAGCCCACGTTCAGAGCCGCATTAATGTGGAGTTTTAGTTCACCTGTGGCACGTGTTGCCGCCATCATGGCACAGGCGACCATCTGTCTTTCGGGCAGTGTCAGGACGGTCCGGGAATAAAGATTGCCCGTAATGAATTTGGAGAAATCGTTAGCAAGATCCCTGTCGAATTCTTTCCACATCAGATAGGGGGGAGACATCTTGATCCCCTTGCTGAAGAGTTTGTTTGCGGTTTCCCGGGTTCTTTTTTTTATTGTTTCATCACTCACGGTATAAACCTCCTTGTCTTTGTGGGCTGTTTATTATCACATGAAACCTGTATGAGTCAATTCAGAATAGGACAGCTTACCCCCTTGTTGACAACCTTTATAATAATAAAATTCTTGCCATCTGATCTTTTTGTGATAAACTATTAGATATAAAATTAATTGCTTGTACTTCTCATGTACGCTGGCTGAATATACTGCTGATAGACAGAAGATCCAGGCTTTAACCTTAGAGATTTCATTTCCCCTCATCGCGCGTTTCAAAATCCTTCACCTAACCCGGACAAGCCGGAATAAAACAGGATATATTTTTATCACGAAAGCACGAAAGTACGAATACATCAAAACATTTAATGCTTGCTTTTTTCGTCACTTTTCGAAAAATGGAAGCGTAAAGTTGTTGTTATAAAGCTGTAAGTAGCGCACCCTGTTTGTTACGAAAAGCATTTTTTGCAGTTTCCGGGAAGGAGGTGAAGATCAGGGAATTCATAATGTTAATTTGTGAAACAATTAGCCAAGTTAGGAGGGAAGAAAATGTCTGTTAGAATCTTGATTAAAAGGAAGGTACCAAAGGAGAAAGAAGCAGATTTATTGGTTTTAACCACACAACTAAGAGCATTAGCCGCAAGAGAACCCGGCTATATTTCGGGGGAAACCTTAAAGAGTTTTGACAAACCGGATGAATTTCTGGTTATCAGCACATGGCAGGATGCTGATGACTGGAACACATGGAAAGCCAAGAAAAAGAGATCAGAAATCCAGGAAAAGATTGATACTCTACTGGGAGAAGCAACTCAATATGAAATGTATCACTATCCTAAGAAGATCCGTTTAGAAGACATTCTTGCTGATGATTCTGATTAGGATTTTGAATGCAAGGAGAAGAGATCTGAATAAAATAAATCAAGCCAGCATTCAAAAACCCAACGATCTGCCACTAAAAAGGGCTCCCGGAGAATTTACCGAGACCCCTTTTTTTTATCAAATTTAACGCCGATTTTCACGGGGGTTTAACCTTCAATAGTTATCTGTGATGTATTATTATGTCGGCATTATTCTCAGCAACTGCGTTTTTTGCGCAGATATTGGCATCAGCAACGAAAGGCTAAAGAAGTGAAGATCAAATTACCGGATTAGAGGGATTACAGGAATATACTTAATCCCTTTCGCTTTTGCCGCATTAGTAATTTGCGTTAAAGCACCTTATTGTTCTTGCTGTTTTACAAACAACAGAGGGAAGACGATATCACTTACGCAGCATGGTATCCAGACTGCGAGAAAGAGAAAAAGAAACACAATAACATACGATAACCAGTTTAATGTTTCTCCGGCCGCCATGATAATATGAAACAGTGATGCCCATGTGCTTAATAAGACATGCCCGGCGTGAGGAAATTTCGTTGTTGGCCAGAAGTATGCTATGGCAATACCTAGTATTGCCAGTGGATTGACGAGCCACCATTTTTCAATAAAACCGATATGTATTCCTCGATTTGGCATGCCTAACAGTACCTCGGCAAGATATGGAATTACTGAATCACTCAATGTGGCTATTCCTATGGAACCGATATATCCTATAGCCAGAATAACCCAAACATTGCATTTAACTCTGAACTCTCCGCATTTATGGAGTTTGTACATGGAAGCGGTGACAAGTGCGCTGAGAATGACGTGTATCGGGTGAAGTATATAAAATATATTATAGGAAGTCCTGGCAGATATATTATGGAAAAGAACCATGATGATGATTCCCGTTAATGCGCCGAAAAGAGTAAATGGGGAATGGTTTTTTAATTCGACAAGAATTTGTTTAATCATTTTCGCTCCTGATACTAAAAAGAAATCGGTTTCTTCTTTAGTATATGTTTTGATTTGTCAAACATGTTATATGCAACTTAGTTACTTTGGGCTTTCTGACAGTTTTCGCATAATCCTGTTATAATTACATTTATTCCTTCAATCGTAAAATTGTGTGGCTTTGCAAGCCAATTCCAGGTTTGCGATATGGTAAGAGGCTCAAGGCATGTCATGATCCTGCATGACGTACAATAAAAATGAGCGTGAACAGGACTGTGATGGCAGGCCATTTCATAATAATTAGTTCCATCTCCTGTGGGGATTTCCCTTATAATTCCTCTTTTCTTAAAACATGATAAAATACGGTGAACAGTAACCTTGTTAATTTTCTGATGATCGTTCATCATTTTAAGAATGTTGCCTGCAGACACAGGTCTGTCAAGGCGGATTAAGATATTCAGTACAGCCACCCGCTGCGGTGTTCTGCTTAATTCGGCGTCCCTTAAGCTTTGATATGCGTCACAAAACTCATCATTCCTGTTCATGAAAAGTCTAATATCATAAATGCAACTCACTTGCAAATAAAAAATTACAATTTTAATCTGCAATTATTTTCATGAATGGTGTATAAACGGAAGTTATTTGAACAGCACATTGAGAGATGTAGTCACATTTACGGAGGATAAAATGAAAATAATACACGGCTTTGAACTGTTACAAGAAGAAGATATCGCGGAATTTCAAACGAAGGCGAGATTATATCGGCACGTTAACACAGGCACTGAACTTCTCTCGCTGATGAACGATGATGAGAATAAGGTATTCGGGATTGCCTTTCGCACCCCGGCCGGTGATTCTACAGGTTTGCCACATATCATGGAACACTCCGTTCTTTGCGGGTCACGTAAATATCCGGTCAAAGAACCTTTTGTGGAAATTCTCAAGGGTTCGTTGCAGACATTTCTTAATGCCATGACCTATCCTGATAAGACCTGTTATCCTGTGGCAAGTCAGAATGTGCAGGACTTTTATAATCTCATTGATGTTTATCTCGATGCAGTCTTTTACCCCAATATTTCCCCTTTCATTTTTCAGCAGGAGGGGTGGCACTACGAACTCGAAAAACATGATGGACCGCTTTCATACAAAGGCGTAGTCTTTAACGAGATGAAGGGAGCTTATTCGTCGCCCGACAGCCTGATTGCCGAGTATTCCCAGCAATCTCTTTTTCCTGACAACAGCTATGGCTTTGATTCGGGAGGAGACCCCGAAGTTATTCCATCCCTCCGTTTTGAACAATTCAGGGAGTTTCATCAAAAGTATTACCATCCATCGAATGCCCGTATCTTCTTCTGCGGGAACGATAATCCTGATGAACGGCTGCGCCTGGTAAATGAGTACCTGAAAGATTTTGAACGACTGGATATTGACTCAACGATAAAATTGCAGAAACATTTCGATCATCCTAAACGTATTGTTCATTACTATGCATCAGGGCAAGATGAAGCTTCACGATCGAAGGGAATGATTACTGTGAACTGGCTTCTCTGTGAAACAACTGATGCCCAAACCAGTATGGCTCTTCATATCCTCAGTTATATCCTTCTCGGGATGCCCGGTTCTCCCCTTCGCAAAGCGCTTATTGATTCAGGATTAGGTGAGGATATCGCCGGGGTTGGGTTGGAAAATGAGTTGAAACAGATGTTTTTTTCTGTCGGACTAAAGGGTGTTAATATAGAAAAAGCCGACATTGTGGAAAAACTTATCCTTGATACTTTAACCGGTTTAGCCAGGGACGGTATTGACCCTCAGACAATAGAAGCATCGATAAATACAATAGAATTCAGTTTGCGTGAAAACAATACGGGGAGTTACCCCCGGGGGTTGGTGCTTATGCTTCGTTCTCTGACTACATGGCTTTATGATAGCGATCCTGTGGCCTTGCTGGGTTTTGAATCCTCTTTGGCTGAAACAAGAAATCGGTTAAATGAAGATAAAACATATTTTGAAGATTTAATTAACCGGTTTTTCGTAAAAAACCTACACCGCACTGCGGTTATATTAAAACCTGATTCTGTCTTCAGAGAGAAGAAGGAAGCGGTAGAGAAAGAGAAGCTCGCTGAAGCCGGAAATGCAATGACTGATGACCAGTTACAATCGGTCATAGATAATACGCATGAACTCAAAAAAATGCAGCAGACACCGGATTCTCCTGAAGCACTGGCAACAATCCCTGTCCTGAAACTTGCAGATCTGGATAAAAAGAACAAAACAATTCCCTTTGCACTCTTTGACCAGGAAGGCACACGCATTCTGTATCACGATCTTTCCACGAATGGAATAGTTTACATGGACGTGGGTTTTGACTTGCACGCACTGCCGCAGAAGTATCTTTCCTATGTCCCTCTTTTTGGCAGGGCCCTTCTTCAGATGGGCACGGAAAAAGAAGATTTTGTAAAGCTTTCGCAACGAATAAGCCGGAAGACGGGGGGGATACATCCCGCATCTTTCACCTCGGTTATCAAAAACAGTAACAAGACTGCGGCGTGGCTTTTTCTTTGTGGTAAGGTAATGCAAGACCAGTTGGAAGAACTATTAAGTATTATCGAAGATATCCTTTTGTCTCCCCGGCTGGATAATAGAGAACGCTTCAGGCAGATGGTGTTGGAAGAAAAGGCGAGGTATGAACAGGGACTGGTGCCCGGCGGTCATCAGGTTGTTAATACCCGTTTGCGGTCTCATTTTTCTGAGGCGGGGTGGCTTGGTGAGCAGATGAATGGCATAAGTTACCTCTTTTTCCTGAGACGGCTTGCCGTGGATGTGGATAAAAACTGGTCTGCTGTTCATGCTGTACTTGAAGAAATGTTACAGATTCTTGTCAACAGAAAATCCATAATCGTTAATGTTACCACCGATGATCATGGCTGGTCTCATGTTGAGCCTCGTGTTCGTGGATTTTTGGGGGAGTTGCCGGAATTACCAGCAAGTACAGCAGAATGGTTGCCTCAGCGCTTTGACGATTTTGAAGGTATGACGATTCCCGCCCAGATCAATTATGTAGGTAAGGGTGGGAATATTTATGAACTGGGATATAAATTTCATGGATCAGTCAATGTAATATCAAAGTATCTCCGCGCCACGTGGTTATGGGAACGGGTTCGCGTGCAGGGCGGTGCTTACGGCGCCTTCTGCCTGTTCAACAGCCTTTCCGGTGTATTGGCCTTTCTGTCATACAGGGATCCAAATCTTGTTAAAACAGTCGAAATCTTCGATAAAACGACCGAGTTTCTGCGTAACATTGACCTCAGTCGTGAAGAACTGACAAAGGGTATCATAGGTACTATAGGAGATATAGACACATATATGCTTCCCGATGCAAAGGGATATGTTTCCATGTTGCAGTATCTCAATGGGAATAGCGATGAAGATCGTCAGCGGATGCGCGATGAAGTACTGTCAACCACGGTTGATGATTTCAGGAATTTCGCTGATGTGCTGGAAGGAGTGAAAGAAAACGGGTTGGTAAAGGCCCTTGGTTCAAAAGGAGCGATAGAAGAAGCGGTGAGAAATCATCAATTGCCTTTGAAGATTATTGAAGTAATGTAAAGGCGAATTCCCTCGAACTTCAAGACCAACAAACAACTTAATTACGAAAGTCCGAAAATACGAAGCAACTACTGCGGAAACATGATGAGGAATGAAATGGAGTATCAATTTATCAGGCTGGAAATAGAAAATAATATCGCAACACTCGCTCTTGACAGAACCGAAAGCCTTAACGCCCTCAGTCTGGCGTTTACGGCCGAAATTACAGAATCCGTTAGAGAACTAAATGCAATGGACGAAGTAAGGGTAATCATTCTTAAAAGCAATGCAAGAGCATTTTGCGTCGGTCTTGATTTGAAAGATATTTCTTCCATGGGTCTTGATGGCAAGGCGAAAACCAATCTCGATTTTCCCGCAAACTTGCACTATTTATTTGACAGTGCCAATGTATTTGAACAATGCCCGAAGCCTGTTATTGCTGCTGTACATGGTATGTGTATCGGTGGCGGGCTCGATATTATTTCAGCCTGTGATATTCGTCTCTGTACTGAAGATGCAACATTTTCACTGAGAGAGGCTGCTTTGGGTCTTGTGGCGGATATGGGGGTGCTCCAGAGACTTCCCCTCATTATCGGGCAGGGCTTTACGAGAGAAATGGCCTATACGGCAAAGCTTTTCTCTGCGAGGGAAGTCGAACGCATGGGACTTGTGAATGCAGTTTATGCAGATGAAGAAGCACTTATGGAGGGTGCAAAAAAACTTGCCGTCCAGATAGCTGAAAACGCGCCACTTGCAGTTCGGTCAACAAAAGAAGTTCTTAATTACAGCAGATATGTTAATGTTCAGGAAGGTATGTCAATGGCTAAACACAAGAATATGGTACTCTTCACTTCAGAGGACATGATGGAAGCTGTTACCGCTTTTATGGAGAAGAGAAAGCCCGATTTTAAGGGACGATAGAAGCGGAGATCGTGGTTCAGAGACGTTTACTGTGGTATTTTTTACCACGAAGCACGAAGGTCGAGAAGATAGGAGATAAAGCAAAAATACTTTGTGCCCTCCGTGGTGATTAATGATAAAATCTTTTAAGGTTAATGAGATCAAATAAGAAAAAATACGGAGTATAAGATGAGAGACAGTAAGTTAGATATTCTTTTTGAACCACTTGAAATGTCAAATCTAACTCTAAAAAATAGATTTTTCATGGCACCAATGGGGACTACGCTGGATATAGAACATTTTACGGACTATCTTGTTGCGAGGGCTAGGGGAGAAGTAGGACTTATTACAACCGGTGTGGTACGTGTTCACCCAAGTGGACAGGCGGTTATCTCTGAAGAACTATCCCTTGAAAAAGATGATGACATCAATGTTCTTACTCCTGTAGTCAAGGCAGTTCAAAAAGCTGGCGCAAGGATCGTAGCTCAACTTAGTCATGCCGGTCGTTACTCTTTCGGGCGCTATACGGGTCAGCAATCGGTTGCGCCTTCTGCAATTGCTTCACGATATACCGGAGAAACACCGAGAGAACTCTCTACACAAGAAGTGGATGATCTGGTTATCGCATTTGCTGAGGCGGCTCTTAGAGCGCAAAAGGCAGGTTTCGATGGTATAGAAATTTGTGGTTGTTCCGGTTATCTTGTCAGTCAATTTCTTTCTGCTGTTACAAACAAACGTGAAGATAGATACGGCGGAGATACGCTTCAAAGGGCTGTTTTTCTGCTGGATATTCTCAGAGAAACAAGAAATTTAGTTGGTGATGATTTTAATATTTGCGTTAAATTTGATGCCGAAGACGGTATAGAAGGTGGTAAAACCCTTGAAGATTCTCAGCTTCTTGCTCCTGTGATAGTTGAAGCAGGTGCTGACAGGTTACATATCTGGGCAGGCTGGCATGAATCCGCAAGACCCATGCTGCCAATGTTTGTACCAAGGGGGGCGTTTTCATATCTTGCAAAATCAATTAAAAAGGTTGTTGATGTCCCGGTTTCCACGGTAGGAAGAATTAATGATCCTTATACAGCTGCTGATATTCTTGCCAGGGGAGAGGCCGATCTTATTGGTCTTGCGAGGACCTTATTATCTGATCCCGACTTTGTCAAAAAGACAATGGAGGGTCGCACGCGGGAGATTCGACGCTGCACCGCCTGCTGTTATTGTTTTGATCAACTTACGAAAGTTATTATGAGGGGAGATAGAGAAGCACGGCTCAAATGTTCCATCAATCACGAACTGGGCCGAGAAGGAGAAGGTCTGATCAAACCTGCAATCCAGAAAAAACACGTGGTAATCGTTGGCGGCGGGCCTGCCGGATTGGAAGCAGCCCGTGTGGCGGCGCTTCGCGGGCACAGAATCACCCTTTTTGAGAAGGAAGATAAATTAGGCGGAATGATCAACCTGGCTATTGTTCCTCCCCACAAAGAAGAACTGAAAAATATCATTGATTACTACAC
>DFBI01000030.1:28443-30096 GCA_002367335.1 Syntrophaceae bacterium UBA3084
AGCGGTAAAACCTGATGCAATCGTCCTTGCTGCCGGCGCTGAAAATCTCATTCCCGACGTACCCGGAATTAAAGGTAAAAATGTAGTTACCGCTATTGATGTCTTAAAAGGAGGAGTTTCCGTATCTAATGATGTTGTTGTTATTGGTGGTGGTCTGATTGGAGCAGAGACAGCGGAATACCTTGCTGATCAGGGCAAAAATATAACCGTTGTTGAGATGCTTAAATCGGTTGCCACTGATATTGGCCCATCAAGTCGCTGGGGTTTTCTTTCGCGACTTAAAAGGAAAGTCAATATATTAACGTTAACAACGGTTATTGAAGTCAAAGAGGGAACCGTTGTAGTTTGTGATAAGGATGGTAATCAAAGAGAAATATCTGCAGATTCGGTTGTTCTTGCTGCAGGGTTAAGGAGCCGGAGTGATTTGACCGGTCTTTTGAAGCAATCGGGTATCGAATATTATATCATCGGATCATGCCGTGAACCGGAACAGATAGTGGATGCTGTGGCCGACGCGTTTGACATTGGGTGTAAGATATAGTGCAGAAAAGAATAAGAAATCTGTAATGGTTTTTTCGGTCATAGGGAAAAAGTTCTTTTGTTGATGATCCACGGATGATTGATATGGGAGTTAAAGGGGCCAATGAAATCTTCAGATCTAATCGGCTTGAATCAAGAACTGTTTGGGAAGAATTTTTGCTGATTGATTGTGCGACAGGAAAATATTTATGATCGAAGAAAAAATAATACAGTTTGCCTGACAGGTGAAATTGCAGCTACAATGTGACACTCTTGGGAAAAAGCAAGCCAAATGGATCGGCCTGCTTTTTCACATTTTCCTACAGTGGGCAAAAGCCCATGGATTATGGTTCGTAGTAAGTTGGTTTTCCCAGTTCTATAAAGGAGAAGTTGGCAAAAATGTTATGCCCATTGTAGTCTAGGACTCGTAAATCATCAGTTTGATGGAGATCTTCCATGATAACATTAAAACGTTCGCCATACTTTTCTTTTACCTTTTCAACAGGGAGTTCAGCAGAGATAAATTTTCTGATACCCTTGTTAGCAAGTTTCTCAATAAAATCAGTATTAGTCAGGGATTCGTAAGAAGTTAGAATCAGAATTGGCCCGGTACCGGTAAAGATAACACTTGACTTCATTTTACATTCCTCCTTTCTCCTGTAACGAAGATTGATAAAATGAGTTCTGATCCTCTTATCACAGAATGAGAACCCTCTATACTTTGTTGCCTGATTTCACTATGAGAACGAGCTTCGTCACGCGACAGCCCTACAGTTTTCAGGTTCTCTTTTAGTATAGAATAGAGAGGGTGGTGTGTCAATGATCAAGTACGTCAGCTATAAAGTTTCCATTTCTTATGCTTCCACGCATTAGTATTGCTAACCGGTTACTTCTGCTTCGCTTTTCCAGATGGCCAGAAGTCCATCCTTGCCGAAGGATATATCGACAAGTTCCCAACCCTGTTGCCCCCGTTCGTTCAGAACAGCCTGGAGAACTTTGACTTGGTCTGAGGGGAGTTCCTCCAGGCTGCATTCTCCTTCCTGGGTACAAAAAAAGGCCACCTGCCTGAAGGTTTCCACAGGATGAGTGGTGATCTGGTATTCAAATTTTTTCATAGTATTTTTGCTCTCCTTT
>DFBI01000030.1:30124-35546 GCA_002367335.1 Syntrophaceae bacterium UBA3084
TGATCTTGAGTTAAGTATAATAAGAAAAGCGGTTTTCTGTCAATACAAATATCAAATATTATATCATCGGATCATGCCGGGAACCGGGGTAAATAGTGGATGCTGTGGCCGACGTGTTTGACATTGGGTGTAAGATAGCATAAGAAGAAAATAGCGAAACGAAAAGGAAGGGAGACTGGGATACAATGAATGGTTTAACTAAATTATTTTCACCAGGCAGGATAGGTAAGATGGAGCTTAAGAATCGTTTAGTCATGGCTCCTATGATGGCTCTTGCTGCTTTTGGCAAGGCTGCAATCACGGAGGAGGAAAGGGAAGGTTATATTAGCTCCAGAGTCATGGATTGGTTCGCAGAGATAGCCAAAGGCGGTGTGTCCTTAGTTCTTGGAGAATCATCGACGATTCTCCCTGAATCACATGCCGCGTCGAGAGCCGGCGCATTTGATGATAAATTCATTCCGGGATTGAGGGGGGCTGCTGAAGCAATGCAGCGAAATGGAGCTTACGCAGCTTTTCAACTGTTACATCATGGCAGGATACTCACTACGCATCGCAGGGGACTCGCGCATTCTGAAGTGATCGATCCGGTAGGCCCATCTGCCATACCATGGGGGCGAAGAAGAGAAATTGCCAGGGAAGCAAGCAAGGCAGACATAAAACATCTGGTTGATGGGTTTGTTGAAGCGGCGCGTCGCCTCCGGGATGCAGGATTCGATGCCGTGGAACTGAAAGGCGCTCACGGATATGGTATAGGACAGTTTCTTTCACCTCATTCCAATCAACGCACCGATGAATATGGTGGGACTCCCGAAAAAAGGGCTCGTTTTGCCTGTGAGATAATAACCGCCACTAAAGAGAGACTTGGCGATGACTTTGCTGTTATATTTCTAATGAGTTCGTCGGAATATATCAAGGATGGTATTACCCTGGAAGATTCTCTGATTCAGGCGCCATTGTTTGCCAAAGCAGGCGCCGATGCTCTGCATGTTGAAGGTGGTGTAGCGGATATGACGCCCTACATAACAAACCCCTGTTATCTTCTTTCCGATGCTTTGTTTGCCGATGATTCGGCAGCCATCAAGAAAGTAGTCTCTATTCCTGTTATAGTCGGTGGTAAAATTGGGGATCCTGTACTTGCCAATCAGATATTAGAGGAAGGGAAGGCTGATTTTATAAGTATGGCCCGGCCCCTTCTTGCTGATCCTCAGCTTCCCAACAAGGCCAGAGAAGGCAGACTTGACGAGATCAAATATTGTTTGTGGTGTAACAATTGCTGGGATATGGCCTGGCGAGAGAATTTTAAAAAGCGGGGGATTAGATCATGTACAGTAAATCCTGCCTTGATGCGGGAAAGGGAACTTGAAATTAAACCGGCGATCTCGCCTAAAAAAGTGCTCGTGGTGGGTGGTGGATTGGCCGGTATGGAAGCGGCTAAAGTACTGGATCAGCGAGGTCATAAAGTAGTTCTTTGTGAAAAAAGCCGGGAATTAGGCGGTCAGTGGAATATTGCTTCTCAGATCAGTGGAAAGGAACATTATGCCAGATTCGGCGATCAAATGATTCGCGATCTCGACAGATCCGGAGTAGAAACAAAATTGAATCAGGAAGTAACGGCAGAATTTGTCCGTGAGATCAGTCCTGATGAGGTAATAGTAGCTACCGGAGCTTTGCCCCTTGTTCTCAATATACCTGGCATCGAGGGAAAAAATGTGGTGCAGGCAGTAGATGTTATTACCGGCAAGGCAAGTGTAGGCCAGCGTGTAGTGGTGATGGGAGGACGCTATTTAGGTATGGAAACAGCACTTATGCTTGCTGAGCAGGGGAAACATGTTTCCTTGACTACGCTGCATGAGTTAGGTCGTAACCACAGATTTATGGAACGATATACCCTGGCGACATTGAGGCAAAAGATTGTTGAAAATGGTATTTACATTTATGCGTATGCGCCGGTAGAACAAATTTGTGATGACGGGGTTTATATAAATCATGGCCCGGAACTCTTTTTCCTTAAGGCGGATACTGTCGTACTGGCTGCCGGTGTCAGCCCACAGAGGAAACTTTTAGAAAAACTGGAATCAACTTTTTCTGATCTTAAGATTCATGCTATTGGTGATTGTGCAGAGCCCAGAGATGCTGCGGAAGCCATGAGGGAAGGGGCGGAAACAGGCATGGCCATCTGAAGGTGAGCTTATTTGTTTTTTGTCTTGAAATAGCAATCTCTTTGAGATATATGAAATTTCATTCCGGGCGGTTAACTCAGTGGGAGAGTGCTACCTTCACACGGTAGAAGTCACTGGTTCAAATCCAGTACCGCCTACCATGAAAATCAAGGGGTTGGGTCTTTGCGGCCCGACCCTTTTGACATTCCGGTGTCGGGAAACGTTAACGGATCATCATGAGTCTAAAAAAAGAAATAAAGTTTTTCATCATCAAACACTTTCTGACTTTTCCTGCGTACTATATTCTAAATTTGTATGCAAAAACAATAAAACTGAGCTTTAATAACGAAGAGGAAATCCGAACCCACCTGGAGAATAGAGGCCGGGTCATATTAGCCTCCTGGCACCAGAGGTTTTTCGGAGGATTTTATCTCCCCAAGATACTTGGTAGGCCGATTTGTATTATGATTTCTCAGAGTAAGGACGGAGATTTTGTTGCCGATGTTGCTAAGAGAGTCGGCTGGATTCCGGTGCGTGGATCAAGTTCCCGGGGAGGCAAAAAGGCTTTAAGGGGAATGGTCGATGAAGTTAGCAAGACTCAACTTGCCGGTCACATTGTGGACGGCCCGACGGGGCCTCCCCGTGTTATTAAGCCGGGTCTTATTTCCATGGCACAGCAATCGAAAGCTGCGATTTGTCCCACCTGTGTTTTTTATGACAAACCGTGGATATTTAACAGCTGGGATCGATTCATGGTTCCCCGGCCGTTCAGTAGTGTTGTAATTCGATTCGGTTCTCTTGAGTTTATTCCGGAAAATATGGATTCGGAGGAGTTTGAGGAAAACAGACTTTACGTTGAGCGAAAAATGATAGAGGAATATGAAAAAGAGGATCAATACTGGAACAAGAAGAGTGGATTGAAGCCCGACAATTCGTGATTATGATATTTTCATCGGGAAATCAGCTTCATTTCCTTTAGATATTTTTCAGTGAGTCGTAAATAATCTTTAATTCCAATTTCAGCAAATGTTTTTTGTTCAGGAGTCACATTCTTGATTATCTTTGCGGGACTTCCTACCGCGAGCTTCCCGGCTGGAATATGCATGCCGCTTTGAACAACCGATCCGGCGCCGACAAAAGCACCTTCCTCGCAGACCACGCCGAATAACAAAATTGCTCCTATTCCTATAAGGCATCTCGGTTTGATATGAACGTCGTGTAAGACAACACTATGTCCTACAAGAACTTCCTTTTCGATAATTACTTCTGTGCCCGGGTTAACATGGATTACCGTATTGTCCTGGATGCTTGTATCGTCTTGAATAATTACCGGCCCGCAGTCCGCTCGTATGACTACGCCTGGAGCGATGAAACATCGGCTACCGATGGTAACATCACCTATGAGGACAGCTTCAGGATGGACAAAACTTTTCGGAGAAATGGTTGGTTTCTTCCCATCAAATTCATAAATTGGCATTAAGTTTCTCCTAATCATCATACAGGCAGTGAAATTTTGATCGTTCCGCCTCTTCCCAGAATATCGTGCAGATGGATATATCCCCTTAATAGTCTTTTTTCATCGACCACAGCAAGAGAGGTAATCTCATCTTTTTGCATTACTTCTACGGCTTCAGCAAGTGATATGTCAGGATCAATGGCTTTGGGAGATTTTGTCATAAGATCATCTACAGTCTTTTCCGTGAAATTTATTCCCCTTTTTACAAATCTTCTCACATCGCCATCTGTCAGTATTCCCATCAGGTAGTTTTCCTGATCAGTAATAAGAGCAAATCCGATATTCTTTTCGTCAATTACATTGATGGCTTCCAGTGCGGGAGTTCCGGAAAAGACCTTCGGGATTTTGTCACCACCGATTAAGGCATCTTTCACCTTTGCCAGTAATCTAAGGCCCAAATGTCCCCCGGGATGAAATTTATAAAAGTTTTTTTCAGTAAAATTCTTTTTCTTTATGAGCGCTACGGCCAGTGCGTCACCCATTGCGAGAGTGACTGTGGTACTTGAGGTAGGAGTTAGACCGAAAGGACAGGCTTCCCTGGCAACGCCAACATTGATGACCACATCGCTCAGTCCGGCGAGTGTTGAATGCAGATTGCCCGTAAATGCTATGAGGGGTATCCCGATTTTTTCAGTGTTCGAAATGATCATGTTTAATTCATTCGTTTCACCGCTGTTTGAAATGGCAAGCATAACGTCATTTCTGGTAACTATGCCAAGGTCTCCATGCAAACCTTCTACAGGATGCAGGAAAAGAGCGGGGGTACCTGTACTGGTCAGGGTGGCAACTATTTTTTTTCCAATAATGCCGGATTTTCCTATTCCTGTAACGATAACCCTTCCCTTAGATCTGTATATCAGATCAACGGCTCTGGAAAAGTTGTCATCGATCTTGTCAATCAGATTTAAAATACTTTCCCCTTCTGTCTTCAGGACTTCCCGGGCACTTTTTATCGAATCTTTTCCCATAATGATGTTGCCTGTACCTTAGTATTTTGTTATGAAAGAGAACCTATGACTATCAAATAATGAGGTTAATGGCAAGGTAGATTTTTGTCGGCCCATGTGGCATTGAATATTGCAGGAACCTGTACTAATTTTCAACAACCGGCAAAGGAAATAATTTTATAAAGATATTGAGTTTTTCTCTTTCGTTTTCTATTATAAGCGATTCAAATATTATAGACACTGCGGGCACCGTAACAAAAAAAGTTGTGATGTAAGATCCAGCGCCCCTGTTCTGAGAAAGAGGTGACACAAGTGACTGAAGTTAAAATACAGGTTGGCAAAAGAAATAAGGTCAGTATCATTTGCCCTCAATGCGGCAAACATAAAGAAATTGATACGTCCAGATATCAAGGGAAAACTGAAGAGCACAAGATGAATTTTACATGCGATTGTGGGTTTACCTTTGAGGTGTCCTTAAATTTCAGAGAATATTACCGTAAAGAAACCCATCTTTATGGACACTGTGACATTGTTGGTTACAGGGATCCTATAGAAATAATTGTTGAGAATCTTTCAACAAAAGGTGTAGGCTTTACGACGGGAATTCCGGTTAATGTGTCAGAGGGTGATATGATCGAAGTAGAATTCATTCTGAATGATAAAAAGAGATCACTTATTCGTAGAACAGTTATCGTACGGCGAATTATCAATAATTATATTGCTGCTGAATTTCATGACATGAAGAAGTGGGATAAAGACCTGGGCTTTTACATGAGGCCTTAATTTATCTCATAATAACA
>DFBI01000023.1 GCA_002367335.1 Syntrophaceae bacterium UBA3084
TTTTACTGTATATGATCATTTTTTTAAGATTCCGTCAATAAGCAGATATGTAAATATCCGGTGTACATGTGATCATCCTCAATGAAGTTATTGGTGATTTTGAGTAACTACTCAGGTTGTTGAGTTCACGCCTGCCCTGCCCGCCCTGGTGCGACTCGTTCATATATTGATATAGCCTATGTATTATTCCAGACTTAACTTTTTTGTGTATAGAGCTTTGGTGATTGGTCTGGGCCAGGGGCACGACTTGATGCGCATTCCCGGCACAATCGCACTGAATGTTGCGCCCGGAGTTTCTACGCAATGGGACCGGGAAGCCAGGTCTGGGCCAGGGGTCCAAAGGTTCACGGTTGGCTGCCTTTTCCCATTCAACATTCGATGTTGGACGTTCGATGTTCGATGTCCATCTTGGTTCCGTCTTGGTCGGGTTAGGAAAAGGTCTTGAAACAGACAGCTTTCCGAGAGAGATAAAATTGAAGGAACATTCTGAATTTACAATTCGCTTCTCTCATCTTATCAAAGTGGCGAAGTCCTGGGGAGAAAAGATCTTCAAAATCAAATACATACACATATCTGATTATGCTATGGTTTGTCCATCATTTCTGTAAAGTTATCAACAATGTTTTTGTCCAGCTTTTCTGCATCCGCTTCCGTCGAGCTTTTCGTGATGATGACGAATAACATCAAGAGCAGGCCCCAGCGTTTTTCCTAATGGTAAACATATCTTATACCCCATCTCTGCATGTTGCTTGATTATTTCGAATTCTTCCGGATCGAGTTTTCCGGGTTTATTCAATATTTCTTCAGGAGTACCTATTTTTCCTATATCGTGCAAAATACCGCCGAGTCGGAGAGCATCGATTTCTTTTGCAGACAGCCCCATTCTTTGGCCCAGCGCCACAGCCATATTTGAAACCCTTGAAATATGACCCTGCGTATATGGATCCTTTGCCTCGACTACATTTGCCATGGAGATGAGAACATTCTCAATACTTGTCAATTTTTTGTTGAGGGTATTTACATTTACCAGTGAGGTAACTCTGGCCATTAATTCGGCTTTATTTGGCGGTTTGGTAATGAAGCCATCGCTTCCGGCTTCGATTCCCCGGACTTTCGATTCCACATCATCTAATGTGGTTACCATGACAATCGGAATCATGCGCGTTGACTCACTTCTTTTCAAACGACGACAGACTTCGTAGCCATCCATCTCGGGCATCGTAATATCAAGCAGAATCAGATCGATATCTGTCTTATTTGTTATCGAGAGTGCCTCATGGCCATTGTATGCCTTTATTACGTCGTAATCAGCTTGTTTGAGGAGGGCCTCCAGCAGTTTCACATTTTTCGGTTCATCATCAACGACCAGAATTTTTGCTTTTTCTTCAATAATTGATCTGCTTTTTTTCTTGAAGTAATAGATTCTGTTTCTTCCCCCGGTTTTTGCCTGGAACAGGGCTTCTTTTGTCTTCTGGATGAGGCTCTCCATATCGGCAGCATCTTTAAGACACGAAGCAAGACCTCCGCTTATCGTTAGAGCGCCATCAGTTAATTTTTCCGCAGACAGCCGGATACGTTCCATGGCGTTGAATGCCACTTCAGGGGTCGTCCTGGGTAGAATAAGAGCAAATACATCACCTGAATATCTTGCTGCCATATCAGATTGACGGATATTTTTGTTGATGATCATTGCTATTTCTTTCAGGGCTCTGTCTCCCTTTGCCGGACCGTGCTGCTTGTTGTAAAGGGAGAATGAATCAATGTCGATCAAAACAAATGTAAAAGACTCACCATACCGCCGAGACTTTTTGACTTCCTTATCCAGGAATATCTGGAAGAGTCCATGATTAAACAAGCCAGTCAGGCTGTCGGTATAAAGTGCCTGTGTTTCCTCTTCGTAATCTTTCAACAACTCTTCATCCATTATTTTTACATTCTTCATTTTTCCCATTCAAATTCGATGTTGGACGTTCGATGTCCGATGTTCATTTTCGATCCCTGACACCAACATCTGTGCGAAACAGTTGTTGTGAATAAAGACTCTAATCCATCAATCCTTAATCCTCCCTTTTGTCGGACTTTCAACTCTTTGTAGTTTTTTAGCATTTCACTCGCTCCCTTGAACCCTCTGTAGATAACACACTTATTTTGCCTTAATTAACTTCAACTAATCGGGAGATGATCCTGTTTTATTAATTGTTGTTCAAGATTTTCTTTATCTTTTGCGACAGATTTATAATTTTAAAAGGTTTTTGGATAAACCCGTCACACCCCCGTTCTATAATATCCGTCGCTTCCCCATTGATGCCGTATCCGCTGGAAAGAAGAACCTTTACTCCGGAATTGATTTCTTTAAGCCGGTCGTAAACTTGACCTCCCCCCATTTCAGGCATAATCAAATCTAAAACAACCAGATTAATGGTATCCTGATGTTTTTTGTAGACAGTAACGGCTTCTTTCCCGCTTCCTGCTAATAAAACATTATAGCCCACGACTTCCAGCATTTCCCGGCTTACTTCCCGGATTAATTCTTCATCGTCTACGAGAAGAATCGTTTCATGTTTCGTCAGAAGCTGTTCTTCGCTCACCACTGTCTCATAATCTCTGACCACTGCCTTTGATGCGGGGAGATAGATTTTGAAAGTAGTTCCCTTTCCTTTCCTGGATTCGACGTTGATGTATCCACAGTGTCCTTTAATTATGCCGTATGTTGAGGCCAGTCCAAGGCCTGTGCCGGAGCCCGTTTCCTTTGTAGTGAAAAACGGATCAAAAATCCGTTCGCGTGTTTTTTTATCCATGCCGATGCCGGTATCGGTAATAACTAACATGACATAATTGCCCGGTCTGGGCGTATAGGGCCCGTCACCCATGTTCTCGTGAGTGACATTGGTAGTTGTTAATGTAAGTTTTCCTCCTGCCGGCATAGCGTCTGCGGCATTAACATAGAAATTCAGGAGAACCTGTTCTATCTGTCCCCGGTCTGCTTCAATCAGATGCAAGTCAGTTGAAAGCTCTTTATTAATGACAATCTTCTTTTTTACCTTGGCAAATATATAGGACGTATCTTCCACAAGTTTGTTCAAGTCAATGAGACTGATTTGATATCTTCCCTCACGGGCATATCCAAGAAGCTGGCCGGTCAGCTTCGAACCGCTTTGAATCAGGTTCTCAATGTTTTTTAATCTGTTATAGCGTGTATCATCAGATTTTGTATTTAAAAGCATCAATGAGGTGTTTCCCTGAATTCCCATGAGCAGGTTGTTAAATTCGTGAGCAATGCCGCCCGACAGGGTGCCGATAGCCTCCATTTTTTTGGTATGTCGAGTTTGTTCCTCTATGAGTTTTTGTTCAGTAACATCATTCAAGACGACTAAAGTAGTCTTGGTTTTTTCTTCTTTGAGTGGCACAAGGTGAAGTTCTACTTTTTTACTATTTAGCGACACAGTAGATTTTCTTTCGTTTGAATGCAAAGATGTTCCATTTGATTCCAGCAATTTTCTGACCTTCTCTCGATCGATCTCGTTAAATAGTTCGATGAAATTTGAAGCCAGGAGGTTTTCTTCAGACATGTCAGTCAGGGAAATGGCTGACTTATTGGTACGAATTATGGTTGCATCAGCAGTAATTTCCAGAATTCCTTCATTCATGCTTTCCAGGATAGCTTCGTAATGTCTTTTGTTCGAAAGTAATTCCTTAGTAATTTGCCGGGGCCGGATATATTCAGCACCTATTACCTCACCTGTAAAACCTGATGAAGCATTTAAATCAGATTGATCAAGGGCGGCGAGGACATTTTTGCCCATTTTATCTAACGGACCCTTTGCTATGCAGGCATTAATTCCTAATTCAGCAAAGTCTAATTTTCTTTCTATCTCTTCAGAAGCAATTGCGGAAAGAACGATTATATATGTATCTTTCAATTTTGGTATCTTGTTGACAATACCGCATAACTTTTCTCCGTTTATGTTCGGCATTATCAGGTCGACAAACATAACGTCGGGAACATAATTCTTTAATATGTTCAATGCCGAGAGGCCGTCTTCCGCCGTCAAAACCTGATGACCGTTTTTTTCAAGCAGATTTGTCATGAACTTCAATATGAGTGGATGATCATCTACTACTAATATCTTTTTCATTTTAAACATTCCTTTTTAGTTTACCCGATACACCTTTCACTCGAACCTATGAATTCTTGAACCCTCTATCGTGTCAAACAGGGCAGGGCGCCGGTTGCCATGCCTCAATATCCTCCACCAGGGTTTTCATTGCTTCTTAACCGTGAACTGTGAACCTTGAACTTGTCAACCCGAGTAGTTATGATATATTAATGGATCGTCTAATTACCAGGGACTCAGCAAATTTTATGCCAGACATTGTTAGCAGTCTTTTCAATGGTCAATTCCCTCTTGCAGATGATAATTTATACGTGAAAACAAAATGTTTGTTTAAAAAATTGGATGTGCGTCATATTCTTGGCGGAAGATGACGCACATACAAATGACTATAATTTGTTTTTATCGGCACATTGTTTAATAATTAAATAACTTATCGGTTTAGTCAGCGCTTCGCTCTAAAGACTATATATCCCAGTCTTGTAAAGATCGCAATGGACGATGGAAGTTGAACCTGTGTTGCCACTTATTCGTTGTCCATATAGAAAACTGATTCTGGCCATTGACAACTCGTGGCATTCATATAAACTAAATCGTACTTACTGATGAAAGGAGGAATAAAATTAATGATTGGACTTTTTATACGATGGTTAATACTTACGGTGGCAATAATCTTTGCATCCTATTTTCTGGATGGGATTTATGTGAGAAATTTTTTCTCCGCTTTTCTGGCAGCTGCTGCACTGGGTATACTGAACGCACTTTTCCGTCCCATACTCATCATTTTAACACTTCCCATTAATATATTAAGCCTTGGTCTTTTCACATTTGTCATCAATGCCCTGTTATTGAAAATGGCTTCCGGTCTTATATCAGGGTTTGATGTTCGCGGGTTCTGGACGGCCGTCTTCGGTTCTCTTATTATAAGTTTGATAAGCTGGTTTTTGACTTCTTTTATCAACGAACGGGGACATGTGGAATACGTGGATTACATCGATTTGAAAAAGAAGGATAGGGACAGGTGGGAGTGAAGAATCTGACCCCGGCAATGAGACAATATGTAGAAATCAAGGAGAAACACAAGGATTGTATCCTTTTTTTCAGGATGGGCGATTTCTACGAGATGTTTTTTGAGGATGCTGTTACAGCGTCCAGGGTCCTTGAAATTACACTCACGTCGAGAAACAAAGGGAAAGAAAACAGCATTCCCCTCTGTGGATTTCCTTACCATGCCGCAGCGGCTTATATCTCAAAGCTCATTGAGAATGGATATAAGGTAGCCATCTGTGAGCAGATGGAAGATCCGAAAGAAGCAAAGGGAATTGTCAAACGAGAAGTTGTTCGTATTGTTACCCCCGGACTGGTTGTTGATTCAGATACACTGACCGCCAGGGAAAACAACTTTCTCGCGGCCTTATCGGTAAATGGCAATGCCTTTGGTCTGGCGTTTATTGATATATCGACGGGCGAGTTTTGGGTGACCGAATCACAAGACAGCGAATACTTTCTCAATGAAATCGCCGGTCTTGATATCAGGGAAGTCATTGTAAGCGAAGGATTAAAAGGAAAATCATTTCTCCGTGTCTTTGCGCAGGAGGCAAATGGGTGCAGGATAAATTATTTTCCGTCTGATTATTTCGACTTTGATGAGTCCATTGAGCTTCTTAAGGAGTGTTTTTCTTCCGATGTGATTTCAAAGATTGATTTTGCCAGCCATTCCGCCATGACATCGGCAACCGGCGCGGTTCTTCGGTATGTGAGAGAAACACAAAAAGAGAGATTAGATCATATAAACAATATCAAATGGTATGATACAGGCAATTATCTCGTGCTGGATAACAGCGCCAAGAGAAACCTAGAACTGTTCGGTACGATTCAGGGTAACAGAAAACAGGGATCACTTATTCATGTTCTTGACGTGACCGCGACTGCCATGGGCGGAAGGAGATTGCGCTGGTGGTTGAACTATCCCCTCATCAGTCCGGATAAGATAAGAAAAAGGCTGGAGGCCGTTTCTGAGATCAAGGAAGACCACCTCCAGAGAAGGAATCTGAACGAGTTGCTTTCCTCTGTTTACGATCTGGAAAGACTGGGAAGCAGAATTTCCATGGGTATGGCCAACGGAAGGGATTTGATTGCGCTTAAGGAATCTCTAAAAACCATTCCCCGTATCAAAGAAGTTATTTCCCATGTAGATGCTTCCCTCATTTCTTCTATATATGCCGATCTTGATGACTTGTCGCACATGGCGGATCTTATAGAAAGGTCTATCGTTTCCGATCCCCCCATGACCATTCGCGAAGGGAATATCATCAAAAACGGATACGATAGTGAACTGGATGGACTGATTTCGGTGAGCGCCGACGGGAAGAAATGGATTGCCGCTCTTGAGGCAAAGGAAAGAAAAAGGACAGGTATAAATACGCTCAAAGTCGGGTTCAACAATGTGTTTGGGTATTATATTGAGGTGACAAAGGCAAGTGCCGCGATGGTGCCTGATGATTATATAAGAAAACAGACCCTTGTGAATGCTGAGCGATATATTAACGAGGAACTGAAAGGGTATGAATACACGGTTCTTCATGCGGAGGATAAGAGAAAGGACAGGGAATATACGCTATTTGTGGAAATAAGGGATAAGCTGGGAGGTGAAATAAAGAAAATTCAGAACACCGCTTCGCTTCTGGCCGATCTTGATGCCCTTGTTTCTCTGGCCGAAGTTGCCGAAAGGTATAACTACTGCTGTCCAAAAATAGATGAAGAAGACAGGATTGAAATAAAGGAAAGCAGGCATCCCGTTGTAGAGAGAATGGGTCTCCATGATGGGTTTGTTCCGAATGATATCCTCCTTGATTGCGATAATAACCGGTTCCTTATCATTACGGGACCCAATATGGCGGGAAAATCTACCTATATAAGGCAGGTAGCTCTCGTTGTTCTCATGGCGCAGATGGGGAGTTTTGTGCCTGCCACGGAAGCGCGAATAGGGGTAGTTGACAGGATATTTACCCGCGTGGGCGCCGCGGACAGTTTGGCCAGAGGGCAAAGCACCTTTATGGTTGAAATGAATGAAGTTGCTAATATACTGAATAATGCCACTTCAAAAAGTCTTATATTACTTGATGAGGTGGGGCGCGGCACAAGCACTTTTGATGGACTCAGCATTGCCTGGGCAGTGACGGAATATATTCATGACCGCAAAATACTGGGTGCCCGGACGCTGTTTGCCACGCACTATCATGAGCTGACTGATATGGCCCGCGCAAATGAAGGGGTTAAGAATTACAGCATTGCCGTTAAGGAATGGGGAGACAGGATTATATTTCTCAGAAATATTGTAAAAGGCGGCACAAACAGGAGCTATGGTATCCAGGTAGCGCGTCTTGCAGGGGTTCCCGAAGAAGTTATCATAAGGGCAAATGAAATCCTTGAAAACCTGGAAAAGGGTGAATTAGATGAAGTGGGAATGCCCAAAATAGCCAGGGGTAAAAAAGCAGATATCCAAGAGAGGACAGGTCAGTTAACCCTTTTTCCGGATGACGAGGATTACATTATAAGTGAACTGAGAAAACTCGATGTTTCCAGTATCACTCCGTTGGAGGCATTGAACAGGATCAGTCAATGGCAGACAAAATTGGAGGGTGGAAAAGACAAAAAATAACGGCGAATGGCTAAGGGATGAAAGGTGAAGACAAAAAACAAAGTCTACCTTTGAATCTTAACCCTCTGCCTTTAGCTTTTAACCTTTTACCTTTGCGGCTCTGCCGCCTCAGGATCTTACTTCATACATACTCTCAGGACCTGGTGGAGATCTGTGTGACCTTGAATAACTTTCAATATTCCATCCTGAAGAAGAGTTGTCATCCCCTGGGAGATTGCTATTTCGCGCAAACTTTCAACAGATTCACGTTTTTGTATTGCTCTTTTGATTTCGTTTGTTGAAACAAGAAGTTCGTGAATTCCCATCCGCCCCCTGTAACCGGTGTTGTTGCACGCATTGCAACCCTTGGGGCGAAACAGTTTGAGATCGTCAGTGTAAGAAATATTAAGCTTGGCAAATGACTCATCTCCATAATTGCGGATCATTTCACTATATTCTTCCTTAGTCGGATGGTATTCTTCCTTGCACTTTTTACACAGTGTTCTTACAAGCCTTTGTGCCAGTATCCCGATAAGAGAGTCGGCGAAATTAAGGGGATCAATTCCCATGTCGAGAAGTCGTATGATTGTTTCCGGAGCGCTGTTGGTATGTAAGGTACTGAAAACAAGATGTCCCGTGAGAGATGCTTCAACGCCGGTTTTGGCTGTTTCATAATCTCTCATTTCTCCGACCATAATGACATCCGGATCGGCTCTGAGAAATGAGCGCATAGCATTAGCAAAGTCGAAATTGATCTTGGGGTTAACCTGAACCTGCCGGAGTCCCTGTTGTGTAATTTCCACGGGATCTTCAGCTGTCCAGATTTTTGTTTCCGGTTTGTTAATGTGATGCAATGCCGCATGAAGAGTTGTGGTCTTACCTGAACCCGTCGGGCCGACAGCCAGAATCATGCCGTATGGTTTTTCCACCAGCTTTAACAATGTATCATAATTATATGAGGAAAGAGCCATGCTTTCAAGTGGCATTGTTTCACCCTTAGCGAGGATACGCATAACGACATCCTCGGTGCCTCCCTGTGTAGGTATCGTGACGACGCGGAGTTCTATGTTCCCTTCTCCTTTGGGGCGTCTGAATTTGATTTTGCCATCCTGTGGCCGTCTCCTTTCAGTAATATCGAGATTTGACATAATCTTAATTCGTGAAACGATTGCTGATCTGTAATTAAAGGGAACTGTTTGATATACTCCTAAATCACCATCTATCCTGAATCTGATTTCAACGATTTTTTTGATCAGGCTGGGTTCTACATGTATATCTGAGGCTCCTCGCATGTATGCATCATTGATTACCTTGTTAACGAGCTGCATGACGATACTATCCGTTTCTAATATAGAGTCGTCTTC
>DFBI01000119.1 GCA_002367335.1 Syntrophaceae bacterium UBA3084
TTATCATGGCCATCTCCTTTTTTTCAGGATTTATGGCCCGACTATCACAGTTTGATGGAATCTACTAACGAGCACATTTTTGCAATCAAGGATAACAGCTTGGTATCTTTACGATATTTACTTTTAACGCATCCATCTTTGCAACTGAATGTGAAGACCTGGCCTTTCGGTTTCGGATTGTTTGAAGGATTCGATTCCGTTCAGCCTTTTCAGGGTTTTCCTCGCGGTATTTTTTCTAATATCCAGGATTGGCCCCGGTCCATTGTTTCTGACTGATTTTCTGGCTGGTCTTGTAGATAGGATCGGTCTTCAGCTTATGCCTTTGCCGCTCGGCTTTTTTCGCCCTTTGACATTCCGACTTCTTACAAGCTGTCTGGTTTCTGTGCCTTGGCTCGGATCAAAATAATCACCGCAATAAGTACATTGAATCTGTTCCATAACCACCTTCTCCCCTTCTCCTTGTTTGAGAAAATGGCTAAAAATAAAAGAATTACACAAGTAAAAAGGGAGTAATAGAAACTAAAAGGATTTGTTACACAAATTTATTCAGTGAATAAAACGGAGGGAATGGTATTGAAATAAACCGATTAAACTGGTATCGAATTGTATTGGTGTTTACAGGGCTCGTCTTGAAGGGAGGTGGATTGAATCGGTTGTTGGCCTTCAGGATGTTAAAGCTGATGTTGTTTTTATAGCAGCGCCTGCCGGAGAACCCCGATTGAAATTGCTTTGTTATGATTTGCCTCATGGCAAAGTGTTTCCGGAAAATTCCATAGCCAACACAACGGGCCTGCGGCATATCGCCCTGCGTGTCGATGATATACATGCATCGGCCAAACGTTTGAAACAGGCAGGTGTTAAGATGGTTAGTGATCCCGTTGTCGTGCCTTCAGATGTCATAAGTCATGACTCTGGAAATAAGAGGCTATGTTATTTCCCCGATCCGGACGGAATACTTTTGGAATTAGCGGAGTACGGATAATTCTACATGATTTTAGAGGATAATTTTTTGCCTGAATGTTACGCGGATACATCATTTTTCTATGAATTAATACCGTCACCCTTCGGAGATGTGGGCGTTGTGTGGGTTCAAAGAGATACCGCTCCGTCTGTCGTGCGTATTTTCCTTCCCGGGAAAGATGATACTATAGCCCGGGTAATACGTCGAGAATATCCCGGTGCTGTGCAAAGGTCAAATCGCATCCTTGATGAAATGTGTAATCAAATTAAGGAGTATATGGAAGGGAGTATTGTTGAATTTTTACTGGAGTTGCTCGACATGGAACAGTGCTATAATTTTCAGAAGAACGTTTTACTGGAATTAAGCCGGATTCCCAGGGGAAAGGTTGTTTCATACGGTCGACTGGCCAGCAAAATAGGCGCTCCGGGGGCAGCCCGGGCAGCAGGAACAGCCCTCGCCGGAAACCCTTTTCCCATTATCCTGCCATGCCACCGTGTAGTAAAATCCACAGGACATCCGGGTAATTTCGGCGGCGTGCAGGAATTGAAGGGAGCCCTTCTTCGAATAGAAGGAGTTGAAGTAAACACTGAAGGAAAGATTGAACAACGCTATTTCTGGTAGAGGGTCTGCAATTTGTAATTCAAAAGCATTTCACATATTTATTTCTTAACCTGTTTTGATACGGCCATATTATCCCTGTGAATTATTTCATCATAGGGTTTGCTCCCAAGAACCTGTCCGATCACGGATGTTTTAAGTCCTTTTATTTTGTCTGTATCTTCGGAACTGTAATTTGCCAATCCTTTTGCTATGACTACTCTGTTCGCGTCCACGCAACTTACAGGGTCCCCAACGCAAAAATTTCCCTCAACTGTAACAATACCTGATGGGAGAAGGCTCTTTCCTTGATTTACAATCGCATCTTTCGCACCGTCATCAAGGTATAGTTTTCCTCGTGATCTCAATGTGTAAGCTATCCAATATTTTTTGCTTTTCAGATGTTCAATCATGGGTAAGAAAAGGGTGCCTGTTTCTTTACCGGAAAAGATATCGTGTAATATGTTTTTTCTCTTGCCGTGGGCAATGATATAGGGAATACCAAAGGCGGTAACTTTTTTTGCGGCAATTACTTTGCTTTTCATGCCGCCCATTCCCAAGGGATCTGTCTCAGATGAAGCAACTGCCTCAATTTCGTCAGTTACTTCCCTGACCAGAGAAATAAAATTTGTATTTTCCCTGCCCCGGGGATTCCTGTCATAAAGACCTTCCGTATTGGTCAGATTGATTAGGAGATTGGCTTCCATAATATTGGCCATCATGGCGGCGAGGTTATCATTATCTCCAAACTTTATCTCTTCAACAGCAACTGTATCATTTTCGTTGATGACCGGAATAACACCCCACTCCATAAGTACAGAAAGGGTATTGCGTGTATTCAGGAATCTTTTCCTGTCTGTAAGATCGCTCATGTTCAGGAGAATTTGTGCTACGTTTAATTCATGTTTGCGAAAGGCATTGGAGTAAACCCTCATCAATCTCCCCTGTCCAATGGCTGCAGCAGCCTGCTTCTGCGGAAGGCTTTGAAGCTTATTCTTAAATTTCATTCTGTGTATTCCTGAAGCTATGGAGCCCGAAGAAACAATCACAAACTGAAAACCCTGTTTTGTGAGTCCTGCCATTTCGTCAACCAACTGCTGTATGATTTTACTGTCAAGACCGTCTTTCCCCGTTAGAACACCGGTTCCAATCTTTACTAAAATTCTTTTTGCATCTTTGAATACGTCTTTTCGTTCTGTACCCATTATAATTTCTGTTCCTTATGCAACTTTATGTTTTTTGCTATTTCGTATATCAAATCGTTTACCCCTTCTCCAGTAACAGCTGAAATGGGGAAAACTGTTATTTTTTTCTTTTCGAAGAACTTCATTTCCTTTTTTAATCTTTCCCGGGTTACAGGAAGGTCGATTTTGTTAATGGCGACGATCTGCTTTTTCCCCATCAGGGAAGAATTGAAACGTGCAAGCTCATTATTTATGGCTTCGAAGTCTTCCCATGCATTGGTGTATGAGTCCTTTGAAATATCTATTATGTGAAGTAACAGGGACGTCCTTTCGATGTGACGCAAAAATTTTATGCCCAACCCCATACCGAGGTGAGCGCCTTGTATTAATCCGGGGATATCTGCAATGACAAAACTCTCAAAATCGCCGCATTTTACGACCCCGAGATTCGGCGTTAGAGTTGTGAAGGGATAGTCGGCAATTTTTGGTTTTGCCGCGGAGATTCTTGATATAAGAGTTGATTTTCCTCCGTTCGGAAAGCCGATAATTCCAACATCTGCGAGGAGCTTCAATTCAAGATTGATCCACTCTTCTTCTCCCTTTATCCCATCTTGAGCGTAACGGGGCGCCCTGTTTGTCGAAGTAGTGAATCTCGCATTTCCCCTGCCGCCGATCCCGCCCCTGGCAATTACATACGTTTGACCATTTTGGGTAAGATCTGTAAGAACGGCGTTTGTTTCAACGTCTTTGATAATGGTCCCAACAGGTACAACGATTTTCACATCTTTGCCGTTTCGACCGGTACGATTACTTCCCTCGCCGTTGCTTCCCGGTTTGGCAACGTGATGCTGGTTAAATTTTAGATGAAGGAGTGTACTGTAGTTTCGGGATGTCCTGATGACAACATCTCCTCCTTTTCCGCCATCGCCACCATTGGGCCCCCCCCTGGGAACATATTTTTCCCTCCTGAAGCTTACACAGCCTTTTCCGCCATCACCGGCTTTAACATAGATTTTTGCTTCATCGATAAATTTCATAACTTAGTATTATTGTTACTTTGCCAACGGGACACAAAATAACCGATTATAGTTACCGTTATCTTCCGTGTCTTTTTTCGCTCTGTCAAATCTTTTTATTTAGCTGTGGTGGCTCGGGTGGAAAGGGGAGTACGATAAAAAAGGTGTTAGTTATATAGAATCGGATATTCAGCTAACACCGTAGACAGGTTTCATAACATGTTAATTCAAAAATCGAGGGGAGTTTGAGGGGTATCCCCTCGAAGTGAGACCTTTTGCAAAGATATCACTTTATCACGTAGATGTTTCGGGTCGGGATATAGAAATAACAAAGAGGATTATTTATTTTTTTAACAAGGGTAAACACTGACTTTCTTTCTGGTTTTATCTTTTCTTTCGAATTTAACAGTTCCGTCAATCTTTGCAAAAATGCTGTAATCTCTTCCCAGACCAACGTTGTTACCCGGATGTAATTTTGTTCCCAATTGACGTACAATGATAGCCCCGGCAGTAACTGACTGTCCACCGTAAACTTTCACCCCTCGTCTTTGACCCTGGCTATCTCGGCCATTACGGGTACTTCCCTGTCCCTTTTTATGTGCCATTTTTTAATTTTCCTTCGTTACGTGGAGATATTTCTAATTTTTAGTATAGTTAACTTTTGTCGATGCCCCGTTTTTTTACTGTAGCCCTTTCTCCTTTTCATCTTGAATACGGAGATTTTCGGACCCTTTGTCTGGGTAACAATTTCACCGGTAACTTGCGCACCCTTGACAATTGGAGTTCCTACTTTCAGGTCTTCTTTCCCGGATATCATCAACACATTATCAAACAATACCGTGTCGCCTTTATTCCCTTCAATTTGTTCAACTTTCAGGAGTTCACCTTCAGAAACTTTGTACTGTTTCCCCCCTGCTTCTATTACTGCGTACATGATCAGATCCTTTTCAATTAAATTTAGAATTGCTCATTATAAAAATTTACTATCATTTGTCAATAGTTAATATTTGAAAAAAGTAAATAAGTGGTGTATTAAGGTTTGGGTGGTGCTTTAATCAAAGCATTATATAATAAAATTCTAGAGAAATAAAGGATGTAAACGCACAAATCTCTAATGGTGGATATTAACAAACATAATAAATCTAGTAAAACAAGAACTTATAATCTGGTAAAAGTATTTTTAAGGTCTCTTTCCATTCAATCCTCATGGAACTTTTCCAACATGCAAAATATTGCGTTTGTATTCTCTCTCCTCCCTATAGTTAAAAAATCGGGGAGAAATAGAAAGCAAATTGCCGGGTTCCTGACAAGACATCTTGAATTGTTTAGCACTCATCCCTATTTATCAGGGCCTGTTATTGGCTCTGTTGTAAAACTTGAAGAGCACGTCCGTGAAAGTGGTAATTGTACGGAAGCTGTCAATCTTAAAAAGGCTCTTATGGCGCCTTACGCAGCGATAGGAGATCCTTTTTTCGGGGGTGCCTTAAGACCGTCAACAGCTATTATTGGAGTCATTATGGCAATAAAGGGTTTCATCCTGGCTCCTTTTGTATTCCTTGTAATTTATAATCCCCTTCACCTGTGGGTTAGATTAAAGGGTTTTATTGAAGGATACAGAGATGGAAGGGGTGCTGTTGATTTTATCAGAATTCTTAATCTACCGGAAAGATCCGGGAATATAAGGTGGATATCGGTTATTCTTCTCGGATTTTTGGCAGGGGCAGTTCTTCCAGTTCCGTCTCTGCCGTATATATCTAATTTAGAAATTCTGGAAAAACTCATTGTATTGGTCATAATCCTTCTTTGTTTTTGGATGATCAAAAGGGGGATTTCTCCTATACTGATACTTTATGGGAGTTCAATGCTTTTTTTGATTATATCTCTTTAAAGTGAAAATGGTAAAGACATTCGTTTTAAAAAATGAACTGGGGCTGCATGCGAGAGCGGCAGCTATGATGGTTAAGGTAACGACAAAATATAAGTCAACAATCCTTTTCGAAAGTGATGGCAATGAGGTTGATGGTAAGAGTATCCTGAGTATATTAACACTTGCCTGTCCCCGGGGGGGCACTATTACAATTAATGCAGAGGGAGAAGATGCTCGTGATGCCATTAAAGATATTGAGAAGCTTATAGAGGACAAGTTTGGGGAAAATTAAGTGAATACAAATGAAATAAAAAACACGGTTGTTCTGAAAGGTGCAGGCGTATCTCCCGGTATAATCAGTGGCACGGTCTATCTGTTTAATTGCCAGGATATCCAAACACCTTACTATAAACTGGATACGAATGTGCTTGTTTCACGGGAAGTTAAAAGATTTAAAAAGGCATTGAAGGACTCCGGACAGGAACTAGTTGATATAAAAGAAAAAGTCAGCAAGAAAGATAGCATAGAACCCCTATTTGTTGATGTCTATATGATGATCCTTAAGGACCGGGTGTTCATCCATGAGACAATATCGAACATAAAAGAAAAGCGTATAAATGCCGAATGGGCATTGAAGATAACTTTATCTAAGTACAGAGAAATATTCAGGGAGATGGTAGATGAATATCTCAAGGAAAGAATAAACGATGTAGAATATGTCGGCGAGAGAATTTTAAGAAACCTTTCAAGCGGGACGCGTGAAAAAATTTCTGACATTAATGAAAAAGTCATCATCATTGCGAAAGATTTGTCTCCCGCTGATACAATTCAGATAAATATTCAAAAGGTCCTGGCATTTGCTACAGATATGGGTGGTAAAACATCCCATACTGCTATTGTAGCCAGATCTATGGAAATTCCGGCGGTTGTTGGATTAGAAAAAATTACCAGGGAAACCCAGACAGGTGACAGGATTATTGTAGACGGTAACGCGGGTGTAGTGATTATCAACCCTGACCCGGAGATAGTAAAGCGATACGAAGATAAACAAAAGCATTATCTGCTTATAAAGGAAGATCTCATTAAAGATGCTCATCTTCCTGCCATCACAAGGGATAATCACAGAATAGGTATAGGCGCTAATATAGAATTTATTGAAGAGATCCCCTCGGCGGTGAGTCACGGAGCTGAAGGGATTGGTCTCTATAGGACAGAATTCATTTATATCAACAGAGAGCAACTTCCTACAGAGGAGGAACACTTTTCCAACTATAGGAAGGTGGTAGAAAGCGATGGCATCAAGTGGGCAACTATCAGGACGTTTGATCTTGGAGGTGATAAATTTGTCTCTAATCCCAGATTGGCTGAAGAGATGAATCCGGCGATGGGGTTAAGGGCAATCAGGTTTTGTCTCCGAGAAGTTGATTTATTTAAATTGCAGTTGAGAGCAATTCTACGTGCCAGTGCTTATGGTGATACGAAAATTTTATTTCCAATGATCTCGGGTGTTAATGAAATTCGAAAGGTCAAAAAGATAATTCGTGAAGTAAAACAGGATCTTTCAGCAGAGGGAATTCCCGTTGGTGAGAATATCCAAACAGGTATCATGATAGAAGTACCGTCTGCGGTGATGATGGCAGATACCCTGGCTAAGGAAGTGGATTTTTTTAGTATCGGAACAAATGATCTGATACAATATGCTTTAGCAATTGACAGAGTAAATGACAGGGTTGCTTATTTATATGAACCCCTTCACCCGGCCATACTAAGGTTGGTTAAACATGTCGTTGAATCTGGGCATAATGCGGGTATTAAGGTTGCCATGTGCGGAGAGATGGCGGGTGACCCTGCCTACGCGATAATTCTCATTGGTCTCGGTTTGGATGAGTTAAGCATGACACCTTTGGCAATACCGCGTATCAAAAAAATCATAAGGGGCGCAACATTAAAAGAATCCAAAGAATTACTTGATCGGGTGATGACTTTTTCGACGGCCGCGGAAATTGAAGAATGTGTAAGAAACTATGTGATTCAACGATTTCCGGAAGATTGCCCTGTTAACTGGCGAGCAGAATAAGAGATAGCCTGCCAATTCCGAATCTTTCTAAAACCATGTCAATTAAATCAAAAATAGAATCGTGTGGCGCCAGAATTGGAGAATACTATAGTGGTTCTCTATATGATCAGCACGGGTCCCCTTTATCTCGGTTGCTTGGAAAGATTACGTCCAGCGTAAAGATAGATGAAGAGTATTCGAGGGATTTAAAAAATCTTTCGGAAAAGGGAATAGTTATTTATGCTCTGAAAAATAAAAGCCAGTTGAATTCTTTGATTATTCGGGATCTTTCCAGAAAAAACGGCTTGATAGTGCCTGTTTATTGTCACGGGATTAATATGATTCTCTGGCAGCCTTTCCCCGTAGCCTTCAGGACTTTCCTGTCTCGAATCTTTCATAATCCTTATAAAAGAAAGTTTCTAAAAAGAACAACCAGAGGAAAGAAGAGTTCTATTATATATCTCCGCGGTTCAGAATTTATCGGGAGTAAGCATACCAGAGATCCTCTGGTTGAACTGATTTGCGCGCAAAAGGAATTGAATATTCCCATATATGTTGTGCCCCAGCTGGTTGCATACGGAAGGAAAAGGGAAAAAAAGAATAAAACCCTGATGGATATTTTGTTTGATCAGACCGAGAATCCGGGAAGGTTAAGACGATTAATTAATTTCCTGAGATTTCACAAAAAGGCTCTTGTGGTATCATCGGAGCCGATCAATCTGAAAGAATTTTTAGAGGCAAACGCCGGTTCGTCCTTAGCCCCGGGAACGGTTGCATATCTTATAAGGAAAGAACTTATTCACAGGATCGACGGGGAAAAAAGATCAATCGTAGGTCCTGTCCTGAAATCCAGGGAAGAAATTATTGAAATGGCCTTGAGGGACATTGAACTTGGAAAATTCATAGAAGTTATGGCTTCGAAAGAGAACAAAAATTATGAAGAGGTTGTAAGTAGAGCGAAAAAATATCTCTTTGAAATAGCCGCTGATTATAATGAAACCTATATTGAGATATGGGATAAGGTACTGACCTGGCTCTGGAATGACATTTATGACGGTGTCATTATTGACAGGGAAGGCCTCGTAAAAATGAGGGATATTTCCAGGAAGATGCCTTTTGTTGTCGTGCCATGTCATCGAAGTCATATCGATTACCTCTTCATTTCCCATGTATTTTATCGCAATAACATCCAAATGCCCTTTGTCGCGGCTGGAACCAATCTGCTCTTCTGGCCAATGGGGCATATCTTTAGAAAATCGGGCGCCTTCTTTTTGCGCAGGACTTTCAAGGATAACATTCTGTATGGAAAAGTTTTTGAAAAATATATCAAAGTGCTCCTGGGAGAAGGGTTCCCTGTCGAGTTTTTTATAGAAGGCGGGAGAAGCCGTACCGGAAAGATGATTATGCCCAAGTATGGCTTACTCTCAGCGGTGATCCAGGCTTACAGAGAGAGGTGCTGTGATGATCTTGCCATAATCCCCATATACATAGGTTATGATAGAGTTATCGAAGAAAAGTCTTATCTGAAGGAGCTTGGTGGAGCTGAGAAAGAAAAAGAAAAAACATCATCTCTGTTTAGAAGTAGAAAGTTATTAAAGAAACGTTATGGGAGTATTTATCTTAATGTGGGTGACCCCATATTCCTGAAGTCATATCTTGCATCTGAAGAAATACCCGTTGAGGAAATGACCATCTCGGAAAGACAGGTTTTTTACAGAAAGATAGGTTATGAAATTGTGGGCGAAATAAATAAAATATCGGTTGTATCCCCATTTTCTCTTTTAGCTTCGGGGCTTCTCTCTCATTACAGAAGAGGAATATCTCATGAAGATTTGATGAGTCTCCTGGATGTATTTTATGACTATCTTTCCTATAAAAAAGTTAGATTTTCCTCCACATTTGCCAATAAGGAAAAAGCCTTGACCGATGCACTGGACCGGTTTGAATCGCGTGGGTACATATCAAAGATGGGACCGGAGGAAGATGAAGAGGATGAGTTTGAAGAAATTATATATTCTGTGGACGATGACAAGAGAATGAATCTGGAATATTATAAAAACAATATCTTACATTTTTTTCTTTCCCTTTCCTTCGTTGCGATTTCCATTCTTTCAACCAATGAAGATGAGATTCCTCTTTCGAAGATCGTGGAGGATTACAGTTTTCTCAAGAGACTGTTTTTGCATGAGTTTATCTTTGATGATAACGTAGATGATCTGGAAGAAGTGAATGACGTACTATCTTACATACATGACAGGGGTATGATTATCGG
>DFBI01000076.1 GCA_002367335.1 Syntrophaceae bacterium UBA3084
GCCGGCCACCACTAAAGGCTTCATGTCCTTCAGAAACAGAAGAGATAAGGCCTCTGGAAAAGAGAGATGGGGAATGTCCCTTGAGATCACATACCTGGCCTCGGGATTGTCGGCCCGGATCACATTTCCTATTATTACCAGATCGGGAATTTGGTGATTGGGATGATTAGAAACCAGATTATCCGGATTATATCCCAGGGTTACAGGAATACCCAGTCCATTGAGCACATCACTCATTGGTGGATAGGCCTGACTGTCAGATCCTTTTACCCTGTATCCCTTTTCCTTGAGCAAGCCGGCAAGGGCAGCCATTCCGGTGCCGCAAATGCCGATCATGTGGATTTGGTGATTTGGTGATTTGGTGATTTGGTGATTTATATTTAACATGTTCAAGGAACTCAATTAACCTCAACTTAGCGCCCTTCGGGTGGACTTAGAAAATTTTGGACACAGATTTTCGCAGATATACACAGATAATATTATTGTTCATAAATTTGAAAATCTTGATAATCTGTGTACATCCGTGTCCAAAAATGGAAATTCCTATATTATCGAGTTAAAAAGAAAAATAATAGACGTGTTCGCATAAAATACAGTAGATCGCTGCATGAATATAATCCACTAGGCTGCCAATTTCAAAACCACCGTTGGTTTATAATCAATCCATCGGACGCAGTAAACCGCGCTGCTGACCTCCAGCATTCAGTCGCTCAATCTGTCCAGCGGGCTGAGGATGTTTTGGCCAAAGTCTACGTCCTGGATGCGTAATCGGATACATTCCATAAGGCGTAAGCCTGCCCCATAAAGCAGTTTTGCCATTAATCCATGGGTGCCGCTTATCATCTGGAGCATCTGTTGCACTTCCTCTTGAGTCAGGACGGTTGAAGGGCTCGGTTTTCGTTTTGAACGGACAGGGGCGATCTTTCCATCAAGGGGCTGATTAAGGACATCACGATAGAGAAAGACAAGGGCATCTAAGGCCTGGCGCTGGGTGGAGGCTGCAACATTGCCTTTGGTCGCCAGGTGTGATAGAAATTTCTCAATATGCTTCGCATCAAGTTTCCTGGGGTGAGTTTTACCTCCGAAAAACTGAATATAGCGAGCCTTTTGAAAAATTCATGGATTTTGTTCGAGGGCAAGGCGCGAGGAGGTGAAAAAGCGCAGTGTACTGGGTGTACATGAGCATTTTTCACCGACGAGCAACGCAGCTATCGGACAAAAGACGGAATTTTGGGGAGGCTCTAGCGGAGAATCCACTGGCAACAAGTGGACTCGGTACGATAGGCATAATGATAATAACGGAGTACCTCCCGCACCTGGTCCAGTAATTTGGCATCCGGGTCTGGTCGAAATTTTAGCTTATTTTCCATAGTGGATATGATAATCTCACAATATATGGAATTTTACAAGCAATATTTAATAAGTGGATCAAATTTTCCATATTGAGCTGCTTGATATGGGAATAGACGGAAAATATGTCCATCTATATAGTTTAATATCATGGAAAGTTTCCATTTATTACTCTGTTCGCAGCTTTGGGAGGAGAAGATAAAAATATAATGGAGCTATCCCCTTGATTCCATCCCATAGAACCTATCAACTTGGTCATAAAAGACTTTTTCTATATTTTGTTGCCCAAATACAAAAAACAGCAAAAATATAGTAAGCTCAATATATTGTAGACAATTTGGTGGAACCAAGGAGATATCCCTAAAATATAATATGGTAGTTTTATCTCAAAATGTTCATTTTGAAAAAGGGAGGAGAATTTACATGAAATTATTATCAAGCTTAATTTTAGTTTTGTTGTTCTTTTGCTTATTTGGATGTTCTGTTCGACAAGCAGATTTGACTGCAATCACAACTAGAAACGTCAAGTTAGATAGTACGAACTTGAATGCACTTTCGGGCAAAAGAATAGAAGGTGAGGATTCAAAATTTGTTTTTCTGTTTATCCCATTTGGCCTACCCCACATAGAAGATGCTGTTGACGATGCATTGGACAAAGGTAACGGTGATTTAATGTTAGATGCTGTTATATATAAAAAGGGGTGGTGGTTTTTAGTTGGCCAAAATGTCATTACTGTAAAGGGAACTGTTGTTAACACATTAGAAGCTACTACTCATTAAATTATTAGATTGGAGGAGCGAAATGAAATTGTTGATTAAATTTTGCTGTGTTATGATATTATCCTTTTTATTGTGCAGTTGTACGGTAAGACATGGCGATTTTACTGTATTATCAAATAGATTAATAGATACACAACGTTTTGACCTTAATGACCCAAATAGACATACAGTTGTAGGAAAAGACGTACAACATATTATTATTTTTATCCCAACAAGCGGTCCGCCGACTTTAGAGGGAGCTTTGGATAATGCTTTTGATCAATCTAGTGGGGATGTATTAACTGACGCGGTAATAAAATCGTGGAATTTTTATATACCATATTTGTATGGTCAATGTGGGTGGAAAGTGGAAGGAACTTCTGTGAAAACACGGAAATAGATTCCTGCTTTTCAGCTATCAATAGAACACACCCGACCGGAAACAGCGTGGCGGATTTTTAAGTCGTGCCTTTGGTGAAGGGAGCAAGTAGTCAGCGCGAACAAGTCGTTCCAGCCGACCGCGTCCGTTAAATTTGGAAGCCTCTGCCTCGCATATCGTTGGGTGCTATTTTGTAGTTCAGTGCCCCGCTTGGTTAGCAGCGGCTGACCTTGTCGTTAGGTTTACGAATAGGATTCACAGATGGTCAAGAAAGATGATTCGGCCGACTTAATAGCCGATTTTTACCGATCAGAACTGATTGATACCAGATGTGCTTTTTCCCACTCGTTTGCGAATGAAGGACTGGAGGAACTCCGATTCTTCTTTGCAACAATGGAAGGTTTTATTGAGAACGAGAAAAAGAAGGAAATATCTCAACTAAATGAGCATGCTCAGAAGCTTCTTGAGGACTCCAGGAGCAAATTTTGGGCTTATCACTTTCCATATTGGTGGCAAACAATCTTTGCCAGCAGGTTACGTTCTTCGTTAATTATTTCTTTGATGTCTGCTTTGGAGGAGCATCTAAGCTCAGTATGTAAAGAAGTACGCATTATCGTGCGAGGGGTAATAAGTTACGATGATCTAAAGGGATCGTTATTTGAACGTAGCAGAAAATTCCTTGAAACTTTTGGTGAATTTCAAAAACCGAGGCAAAGACTCTGGGAATTGGTCGGTTATTTCTACAATATACGTAATATCTTTATTCACAACGGCGGCATCCTTGAAGGAAGCGTACCGGAAAAAAGGATTAGGCATTTAATGAAGCAAGTGCCTGGTTTATCAAACCCATCTATGGGAGTTTTCGAGATAGAACGGTCATTCTGTGAGTTCACAATAGAAACCATAAGTGAATTTTTCAAAGAGCTTCAATCAGAGGTAATAAGGCTGTGTGAGAGAAGCCAAACATTTGCAAACAAAACCTATCGGGATAGGGAGGAGCCTC
>DFBI01000066.1 GCA_002367335.1 Syntrophaceae bacterium UBA3084
AAACGCTTACAGTTCTGTGGGTTGTGGTAAAATGGGGCGCTGTAATCCCGTGAAGGGCTAGTGTTGGTTTTTATGAAAAGGTTCAGGGTTCAGGGGTTCAAGGGTTAAGAGACTTAAAAGAAAGATCGAACGGGGAAAAATGAACATCGAACATCGAACGTCCAACATCGAATGTTGAATGAGAAAAAAATGAGGAAACAGACTTATGACCTGGAAGAAAGGCTGCTAATTATTGCAGAAGGCGGGATATCAGTATACTTCAGCCTTCAGTCTTCAACCTAAATAGCCGTTGAATGTTCGGTATTGGATATTCGTTTTTCATTCGACGTTGGACGTTCGATGTTCGATGTTGGACGTTCGTCTTTTAACATGAACCTTTGAACCTTGAACCCATGAATTGATGAAGATTCTCCTTGTCAACCCTCCTAATTGCGGTCGCAGTATTCCGGAAGAGCAGTACGGAATCGATTCCCTGAAACAGATATTCCGCGGGGAACCCCTTGCGCTCGAGGTCCTGGCAGGCAACCTTGAAACACACGAGGTCCGTATTGTCGATCTCAAGGCAGAACCTTCCACGCTGCAAGATGTTCTTTCTGAGTTCAGGCCTGATATTGCCGGAATTACAGGAGTGACCTGTGAAGCCAACACCGTGCTCATGCTCGCATCGGAAATCAAGGAGGTTTGCGGTGCAACCGTGGTGGTAGGGGGTATGCATGCCAGCAATGATCCTGAGTTCTTCAATAAACGAGACATTGACTATATTGTCATAGGTTTGGGAAAGGCGAGCCTGAGAGAACTTGTGTCAACCATTGAGTCGGGAGGCGAGACAAGGACCATTGCCGGCGTTGCCAAGACCGATCCTGGAAGTCGTCTCTCATATATTCATCGAAGATACTGTGCCCTTGACCTGGTGGATGAAAAATCTCCTTGTTACGATCTTGTAAGGCAATACCGTGAGAGCTATACACTGTCATCTCTGAATCTCAGAGTCGGTTTTGTAGCCACGGCTTTCGGCTGCCCGTACAACTGCTCATTTTGTTGCATTGCCGGCCAGGCAGGAGGGCGCTATCTCACCCACAAAATCGAAAGCATCTTGCGCGACATCCGGTTGCTTGAGGACATTCCTGTCATCCGTCTGGTCGATGCCAATACCTTTGGCAATCCCGATCACGCACGCAGACTGTGCGAAGGTATTCAGGAAGCCGGGATAAAAAAACACTTCCTGGCGGACATCCGGTCTGATACTGTAGTGTGTCATTCCGACCTGCTGTTGCAGTGGAAAGAAGCAGGACTGCGGTCAGTGATTATTGGCTTTGAAGAGATCAGCAATGAAGGCCTTCAGAAAATGAAAAAGGCCAACAACGTTGCAACTAACTCGGAAGCTATCCGAATATTGCACGATATCGGCATCACCATCGTAGGTGACTTCATCGTTTCTCCGGACTATAAAGAGGCCCAATTTGAAACACTCGCAAGATACATCGAGGATAACGCCATTGACTTGCCGATACTAACAGTGCTGACGCCTTTGCCCGGAACTCATTTGTACGAATCAGTGAAAGATCAGATCGTTATTCACGATCTTGATTATTATACTCTTACAAATGCGGTTACCCCTACACAATTGGAAGAGGAGGTTTTTTACCAGAATTATGCCGGCCTCTTAAAGTCCTGTCACGCCAGGGCAAAAATATGACAAAGGTGGAAGACTGAAGGCTGAGGGCTGAAAGCTCAAAGCTGAAAGCTCAGGGTGCGGGGTTAACCGAAAATTTGAACCGTTGATTCGTGAGTTCTGAATGGAGAAGGCATGAGAATGAAACAATTTGTTCGACGTTGGACGTTGGACGTTCGATGTTCGATGTTCGTCTTTTAACATGAACCTCTGAACCCTGAACCTTTAAACCCCTATAGAAAGGTAACCCTGAACCCGTGAACGATTACATATACTTCAGCCTTCAACCTAAAACACCTGAGCAATTACATTGGATGTTTATATAACTGATATCGCGGCTTTTCTGCCAAACAGTCCTGTCAACAACGATAAGATTGAAAAAATCTTGGGCATGGTGGACCACATATCATCCCGTATCAGGAAAATCATCCTGCGAAAAAATAAAATCCATCAAAGGTATTATGCCATTGATCCTGCTACGGGCCTGACAACACACACAAACGCCCAGCTTACGGCAGAAGCGATTCGCCGGTTGAAGCCTTATAAAGGTTTTTCCCTGGATGATATCGAGTGCCTTTGTTGCGGAACATCCACACCGGATCAATTGATGCCTGGTCATGGATCAATGGTGCATGGTGAATTGGGGAATATTCCGTGCGAAGTGGTCAGTACCTCAGGGATCTGTCTTTCCGGAATGACATCATTGAAATACGCATATATGACCGTGGCTACGGGACTTGCGAAAAACGCTGTGGCCAGCGGTTCGGAACTGGCATCCTCCTTCATACGTAGCCGATTCTTTGGACCTGTCAGTCAGGAGAAGGTTGAAGACTTAGAAGAATCGTCTCCGGTGACCTTTAATGCGGATTTTCTTCGTTGGATGCTCTCCGATGGAGCAGGCGCGGTCTTCCTGACCAATACCTCGCCATCCGGCAAACTCGCCCTTAAGATCGATTGGATTGAACACATCTCTCATGCTAATCAGCTTAAAACCTGTATGTATGCCGGAGCAATAAAAGACAACAACGGAAACGTTACGGGATGGCGCGAGCTTCCCTCTCTACAGCAGGCCCTTAAAAAAGGCGCTTTTCTAATAAAGCAGGACGCAAGATTCTTGAATCAAGAAATCGTAACAACGGCAGTGGAGCGCACGCTGTCCGGTATCATCCAAAAGCATGCCCTTTTGCCATCTGACATCACCTGGTTTTTGCCCCACTATTCCTCTGAGTACTTCAGGCCGGAGCTTTATGACCATATGAAAAGCATCGACTTCGAGATCCCTCAGGAGAAGTGGTTTACCAACCTGGCTTACAAAGGAAACACCGGAGCGGCTTCTATCTATATCATTCTGGAAGAGTTTTTTAAATCAGACAGGATAAAAAGGGGCGACCGAATCCTTTGCTTCATCCCGGAGAGTGGACGGTTCTCCATGTGTTACATGATGCTCACAGCGGTGTAGCAAAAGGTGTTAACAGTCCCCAGGCTTCTGCCTGAAACGTATCAAATACCGTGGGGGTATGCTTAAGCGGGGTGTGCAGCCGAAAGGCTTGCCAATAAAAGCATAGCGATAATGTCGGTTTTGGCTTGGGCTTGACACTATCATCAGTTTTCTATAATAAGATATTATCTCGTAGATCTCTGTCTTTTGGGACACTCCATCCATAATGTATTAAGAGATTGGAAAAAACATATGTCCATCTCGGATTACAGCTACAAGCCGTTTCCCCGACAGCGGACAAAGTTAAGGAGTATCAAGATGATAAAAAATATTATTCACCTTTTGTCTGTGGTTGCCATAATATTTTTCTTTCAAATGATTAGTGCAAATAATGTTCAGGCACAAACGGACCGTTCAACAGAAGTGGCTATGTACAAGAACATGCTTAAATCCAATAACGTCGCACAAAGAACAGAAGCCGCAAAAAAGATTTCAGGATCCGGCTTAACCGACCCTAAATTGTTTAATACAATTAATGTAATGCTGCTTGAGAGGTATCAGTCTGATCCGAATAAAGGTATTCATATTGATGAAATGGCATGGCTCTGCAAAGCTCTGGCGTCATCAGGAATGTCCGAATATAAGACTACCTTGCAGAAAGTGGCTGACACTACATCGAGTCAGAAATTGCGAAAATATGCTATACAAAGTTTGGAGCGCATAGATGAATATGCGGGAAAAAACAAAATTATGGCGGAAACCCAATATGCCGCTCCGGGTCAGGCACCAGAAGTCACGAGATATATCACCATGCTAAAATCGGATATGCCTTCTCTAAAAAAAGATGCAGCGAAAAAGATATACCGCTCAAATTTAACAAATCCACGACTATTCCAAGTGGTCAATGAAGAAATTCTAAAGAGTTTGCAATCAAGCGAGTCTGACCAATATGATGTTGATACGATGGCATGGCTCTGCAAAGCTCTGGCGTCATCAGGAATGTCCGAGTATAAAACTACCCTGCAAAAGGTCATTGATACTATTTCGAACAAGAAACTGCGAAAATATGCCAAACAAGGGCTCGACATGCTCAATTAGTCTTACTTTGTCACATTCCGATATGTTTTTATGGAACTGTTTGAAGATGATCTGTGTTTAAAGTTTGGATAGGCTTTTATTGGCATATTTTTTTAATTTTCTACTGGGTGATTCTTGAGCGACTCTTTTAAGTGTTGCTTTATACTTAGTCTGCCCAGAAGCGCCTAGTATTTTACATAGCCATGCCATTGCATCAACATGGTGCCTATCTCTTATATTGATTTTGTATCCTCTCAAAAGCTCCTCATTGACAACACATAGAAGTTGCGGGTCGTGTGAATATGATTTGAAAATTTTTTTTGCAGCTCTTACTTTCTGGGTAGAATCATTTGATCTTAGCATGTTGATATATTTAGTGATATATGGAGCCTTCTTTTTTTTCTGAGGACTATGATCTGTAATTACCGGATGCTCTCTCTTGGGCTTAATCTCTCTGGCCTGTTTTACATCTTTGGATTTGCTATCTACTGAGGGCTGTGCCATTATAGGTATTGAGGCTTCAGCAACACTAACAACACTCTTTACTCTTTGACCATATTCTATAGCACCAGGAATTTTTTCCCTTATTATATTAGCTTTTGCTATTTTTTCATTAACACTTATTATTTCTATAATACCTGTTTCTGTCTTTTCTACATCTAATATTTGGCCTGTCTTAGGATGTCTTATGACGTCGCCCTCTTTAAAAACAATAAACTGCATTCCACGTCTTACTCCTACATGTTTGCCAAGATCTATTATAATAGAATCTACGCCTACATTAACAATGTAGCCTTCAAGGGGAAAATTCTTAATTATTTTTTCAGACATCTGTCTTACTAGTTTCCTAAGTTCTGTTGTACTACTACCCTTAATACTCTCGGCGCTTATGATTGAAGCACTTTCTACATCTATAATCCTGGCATTGATTTCAATAATATCCTGAAACCTCATTATAGAGCCTGAAATTATTACTTTTACTCCAAGCCGCTTGCCCAGTTGTGTGGCTATATTTGAATCTACAGTTCCAGTCATATTGATATTCTGTTCTTTTTGGATCTTTGTTAACAATCCACGTTCTATTACATCAAAACGACCTTCATTAACAAACGCAGTAATAAACCATTCCGCAACAATTTTACCCATATCAGGAGTCTTATATCCCTTTCCCTGAAGCTGGAAGTCCAAAACAGCAATCTTTGTCTTTTGGAAATCTGCCACAACTGTACATGGCAGCAATATTGAGAGGCCCAGAATTACCATTAGGGGGAAAATTTTTCTCATAATTTTTCTCCTTATTTATTATGTCTACTTTGTGTCTGACTAGTGCCTGAACGAAAACTAACCAAAGCTGTCATTTCGAGCAAAGCGAGAAATCTTATCATACTGAAAATACAGGTATTAAAGATTTCTCCCTACGGTCGAAATGACAAAAAGAGAGGTTTTTGTTCAGGCACTAACTAGTTAAACACCAACATATGAGTTAGATATTTTTCTGTGCCATCATAAAAATGTACCTGAATCTTAATTTCAAAAGTTCGCAATCCCCTGGCGCTAAGTGCAAACTTATTATGTCTTGTATGGATTCTTTTTATGGGCTCTGGAAACGTGGGATCTAGTTCATATTCAACATATTCAATCTGTGAAAGCGTCTCAGGAGTCGCCTCGATGAAAATTTTCCAATCCCATAGATGGTTGCCAATATATTTGGAAGTATTTATTGCTGTTATATTACGCGTGTTCTTTATCGGGGATGGTTCATTATTACTTAAATTATTACCATCAGTTAGATAAACTAACAATGATACTATTGCCGTTATTAAGCCGGCAACTCCAGTCAATATTCCAGGTAATGAAGTCCAGAACATTTTTTTACTATTATTGTCTTTCATAATTCGCATTCTCAAAAGTTTGGACCTGAGATTAATAACGTTGCCAATTTATACAACATATTTTACCGGCACCATCTTTCCAGGACGTCCGCGTCCAATTCACAGTTCCGTTCCACTCGAGAAGAAGCCGCATAAACGGCTTAGGGACTCACACCAAGCTCTTCGGCAAGTACCCGGCCACTCTGTCCTGAATAATGCATCCAAACATAACATAAAATAGCTCTGGCACGTGATACATTCTCAGACCTGCCTCCACCAGCCAAGGCATGACTACAGACTCCCATATCTTTGGCAATGCGTTCTCTTCAGCTTTGACAATTCTACCTGCCTATATCTTCCTTTAGATTGAGCATCCACTTCTGACCAGCATCAATAAAAATTGGCCGTCGCTCAATGCCACGTGCCATAACATGGTGCAAAACACCAGGCGCATCCAATCGGGCTTGTCTCACCATACAGCATACATACCTTAAGTTGTATAAATTGTCCC
>DFBI01000101.1:0-1548 GCA_002367335.1 Syntrophaceae bacterium UBA3084
TTTGTTAAAGGGGGATTGCTTCGAATTCGTGATTATTCAATAATTTCAGCAGAATGGCCGCCTGCCGTAAACAAGGCACTTATGAACTTGGTAATATAGAAGATCATATTTTCTTATGTAAGAGTTTTAATCAAATGTCAATACTAAACCGATTTTAGAGTGTAAACTGCCGCGGAGCGGCTTACTTGAACAATTCGCTGCAGCCGACCGGCTTCGCCGGCGGCTGAGCTCAAACGTTCGCACTCAGAAAAAATTCTGAAAAAAACTTGAATATTACTTAATATGGTTATATTATAACTTAATGAAATACAATGTAAGGATTAAGAAGAAAGTTGCTCGAGGGCTAAAAGATTTGCCCATAGATGTCCAGAAACTTCTTTTCTTGCTTATCGAGGAATTAAAATCATATGGACCTATACAAAAAAGCTGGCAAAACTTTTCTCCTTTAGGCAAGGATCAATATCATTGCCATCTTACATATCGCTATGTTGCGTGTTGGATTTGTCATAAAGGAGAAATAGAAATCGAGGTGTACTATGTTGGCAGTCGTGAAAAAGCCCCGTATTGAATTATCACTTCAGGGTGAAAATATAGACGAATTAATTGATTGGATCGGAAAGAAATTTGAAGTCAGTATCTTAACATCTGACAAATCTGATAGTGTCACTATTGAAGAAACCGATTTCTGGAAAGAAATGCAGTCAAACAGGATTGGGAATCTTCTTGCTGGTGCTCGACTAAAAGCAGGTATGACACAAGCACAACTCGCTGAGAAGCTTGGTATTCGTCAAAACATGATAAGCGATTATGAAAGAGGGAGACGCAGGCTTTCTTCATCCATGGCCAAACTAATGGCTAAAGCTCTTCACATTAAAGTTGATAGGCTATCCTAAGTGCGAACAAATCGTTTCACCAGACCTGTATTCCGCTGGTGCTCCATACAGGCTGGTGAATTCCACGTTAGATAAAATAAGAGTTAAAAGGAGTACATCTATATGGCGATATCGAAGTCCGTTCAAGCCTTAAGATGGCTCGCAGTTTTACCGGGTGCTGTCTTATGCGTCTTTATTGTTGCTTTTCCAATTCACTGGGTTGTCATGTTTATTCAACATTTCCCTGGTGATGATTCATTGGTTTCTATTGATGGCAAGGCGCCTCTTGCGGCAATTCCCCCTGAAATGCTTGAGAGGCTCGGCTACGCCTTTTTTACTCCTTTTGTTATGATTGTTTCTGGGGCATACATTGCTCCAAAATTCAAATTTCAGACAGGTATAGCATTAGCTGTTTTATGGGGCATCGGCTTTGGGGCTAGTATGGCATACGTTATTTCACAAAATCAATATTCAGGTCGGGACTGGTTAGTCTTAGCTATTACCTGCGTACTTGGCATTGCTGGCGTATGCTTAGGTCTTTTCCGAGTGTATAAGAAAGGAGAAGACAGATTGGGCACTGAAAGCTGAAGATTAATTAAAATTATCTAACAAGATCAATCCAGCGGATCGGCTACGCCTCCCGCTGATCTTTTCGTTAAGCTGACCGCTCGCGATG
>DFBI01000101.1:1624-2335 GCA_002367335.1 Syntrophaceae bacterium UBA3084
TCCTCGCAGCTCATCCGCCGCGTTGGGCATAGCCATTCATAAACAAATCCCACTTAATTTTTATCAAAGCAACTGTAACAAAAAAGTTGACACTGTAACAAAATATGATACAATGTAAAAATGATTAAAAGCTTTAAGCACAAGGGACTCTCTGAACTGTTCGAACGAGGCAGTTCCCGTCGGGTAAAACATGATTTACAATCACGTTCCTTGCGACGTTTGGAAGCTTTGGATCAAGCAGAGTTATTAACGGATTTAAAGGTGCCCGGTTTTAATTTCCACGGTTTGCAGGGAATACCTAAACGTTATAGTATCCACGTTAACGGCCCATGGTGTATTACCTTTGAGTGGGAAGAGGGTGAGGGCTAAGGGTTAATCTTGAACAATATCATTGAGGTGAAATCATGGGAGAATATTTTGTTAAGCGTCCTTTAAAACGTTCACCGGTTCATCCCGGTGAGATTTTACGTGAAGACGTTCTTCCAACTTTAGATCTGTCAATAAGCGAAGCAGCAAGATGTCTTGGTATTTCGCGGCAGCAGTTACACCGCGTTTTAGCCTGTACTCATCCAATTACAACTGATATGGCACTTAGGATTGGCAAGTTTGCCGGCAATGGCCCAGGTCTCTGGTTGCGCATGCAGCAAGCATATGATTTATGGTATGCCGAGCATAGGATGAAAGATGAGCTATCTAAAATTAAAACAGTCG
>DFBI01000101.1:2359-5585 GCA_002367335.1 Syntrophaceae bacterium UBA3084
ACACCCAAAGCCGAGCCGTTTTTTTCATTTGTGTAATTCATCATAAAAAGTAGCATTTACCAAGTCATCATTGATTTTGGGTGCAGGTGATGCGTACGTTAAGCTGACCGCTCGCGATGCTCGCGATCAGCTTAACGCGGCGGATGCTTCGCCATTGCCATTGTTAGTCATCCCGCTTCGCGCTCCGCCTAACAATGGCAATAGAGCAGACTGCGGTGTGTCTCGTCATGAGCAAGCTCATGCCGATCCACATCCTCGCAGCTCATCCGCCTTGTTAACATTAGAAGGAGGGAAAAGGGTCAAATCCATGGTTGACCTTTGTTAGACAATCGTAACAGTCAAACGTAGACTTGATCCTTTAGTGTACTATAAGGCAAGGCAGTGCTTCTACCACCACTTGGTGTCCTTATTACCGCAAGATCAGGCCCTGCATGGAAAAGATACATGACAGATACAAGAATAAGGACTTTGTGCTTCTCAGTATTTACATTCAGAAATCAAAAAAGAAGATCAAATCCTGCACGGATAAATACAAAACACACCTCAAGGCACGGCTGGATGAATATGGCAGTGTTACGGAATCCTTTGCCGTCGTAGGAGTACCAACGCTGACATTAATCAACAAAAAGAGCGAAATAATCTGCAGGCAATGCCGTTCAATCGACATTATGCAGGAGAAAATATTTTAAGGGGTGAATTAATAATGAACACTTCGAAAGAAACGGAAAGAAAATCATCTGCAGTAACACTGTCGGATATGGAAATGTTTATATTTCCGGAGCTTATTTACAGCTTGGTGCTTGCCAATATCATGTCGCCCCGCATTTGGCGCTGGCGTGAATCTTCATGGTTTTCCAGCATGGAAAGTCTAAGTCCCTACAGACGAATCCTACGAGTCAAGCAGTACATTATGGACAACTATGTCTTTAATCTCGATCTCGACACATGGGGACTTACCACGAAGGAAGAGGAACTGGCCCGATTCAAGGGTTTCATCAGCGAAGACACACTTAGACAATCTAACGCCCTCTTCGGGTATGAAGGGGATAAATACTACTTCGATATAGATATACGCACGCATTTTGGCCTCGACAAATATGAGGGAAATGTCATTCCCTATTGGAAGACCGAGACAGTCGAATCGATGGACGCCTTTCGACACAAGCCCTATTATAATACCGGTGCTGGCGAATGCGTGTCATTAGCTGCATTATATACGGCGGCTTTATTTATAATCGCTCAAATACCCTTGCAAGACATCTATTTGATGGCCACACCTCTCCATTCGCAAAATTTCATAGATATTGGTGACGGCATCCTGACAAATAATCGCAGACTGGTTACAAAGAGCATGTGGTTTAACGGAACAGCGCTATCTGCTCAGGCTAGGCGCGCCCTAGAAAACGAACGGGCTACCATAGTGGCTCACGAGACTGGGTGTATCCACACTATATACAACGAGGCTACCATAGACAAAGATGTCTACAGACACTTTTCCGACAAGCTCAGGAAATTCCTCAAGACACCGATTACAGATACTATTCTAGACAACTTTCTCAGACACGATCGAGACATTCAGAAATGCTTTCAAATACGATGGCCCCTTCACGGAGCTGACTGCTACATAAAGGCGGAACGGGTATTTTCTTACGAACACGGGAGTCCCTACAGAATAAATAATAATACACGGAAGAAATTGATGGATGAGATCGATACAGCAGAATTTGACGCGAATAAAATATCGGAGCGAATCGTACTCAATGATATGGAGGATTATACCCGTACGCATAGAGTAAACATGAAAAATCAAGCAGATGTAGCGCGGTTGAAGGAATTGTTCGCCTCGGAATGTCTGCATTCACAACAAGCGATAGACACACTCTCACAGTTTTGTTGTGTTGATCCACAACTTCCCGATATTGAAAACAAGGAATATGTGAAGAAGGGAGTTCCCCTCGGGATTGACCTCGACATGACGCGTGAGGAAATTATCGCTCGCCTGGAACATATCCGCACAGAAAACGATGCCGCAGCCATGGCCTTCTACACCTACAGAGACTTGAATCGAACGGAAACTGACCCCTTTATTCTCGCCGCCATACAGCGCAATCCCGTTTCAATAAAAGGAGCCGAAAAACTAAATATTACAGAAGTAGCGGATAAAATCCGGAAGATGCACAACGAATCGATATACGATGAACCGGGACGTCTCGCCCAGCCCGATGAGGTATGGAACTATGACAGGGGCGACGGGGCGGAAAGGGCCCTCCTTCTGGCAAATATCCTTAAGAAACGACTGCCCGATACAGATATTATCATAGGCATTGCACCCAATCAAGTCACAGTAAAGGCCGGTCAGGCGAGCTACGACTTTCAGTCACAAAAAGGGCTGAAAGAACAGAAATGGAATATATCAACTTTAGTTCGTTAGGTGTAAAATTCTTGCAAAAATTAAATCCGAATATCGAAACGGGAAAGAGTTAAATATGTGAAAGAAGGGGGACGACCTTAAATACTTAAATAACTCGACAGAAAGTATATTTGGACATATGCATGCGGGCATGCCCAGGATAGCCCGAATAGATATTCCTGGCCTCTTGCATCATATTATGATCAGAGGAATAGAACGCCGAAAGATATTCAATGATGATAAAGATCGTGAAAACTTCATTGAACTGCTATCTTTTCTCCTGCCTGAAACCAAAACCCAATGCTACGCACGCCCATTTTTTGTTAAGAAGCGGTCTCTCAGGGATTGCCGCTCTGGGACGGATTGGGGGACGTCCATCAACAAGTAAATAACTTGTTAGGGCAAGTGATGATTAAGTTTCTTAGCGATATTCTCTCCTCTGCTAAATCAGTGGGACAGCATGCTTATTTCTCAAGAATTACCTGTGCTATTTGTTTATAAATGTAATAATGTCAACAAGTTGGCCATAACAAATCATTTCACCTGACCGCCAACAGCTCAGCGGTTTTTGAAAGGCTCTACCCCGCATTAAAGCAAGTGGTTATTCACGGTTCAGTACTCCGCAGTGTTGGCGGCAGGTGAGTTCGGTCGTTAGTGCGCCAAGCGCAGCTTGGTGCTTCTTATAGGGTGACCTGTCTATGTTCCTGGGCAGGAAGTCCCCATCGGGCAAAGCTTAACCGGCAGCCTGTACCGAGTATTGCGCGACTCGCGGAGCCAGATACATGGCGAACAACAGTCGTGAAGCGTACACAGGGA
>DFBI01000167.1:0-7128 GCA_002367335.1 Syntrophaceae bacterium UBA3084
CCAGTTTTTGGGGAGTAGTATAGATTGCTGCCTTTGCAAACGGCTCCGGCGGGTATCTGCTGGTGGGTGTTGAAGACGACGGCACGGTATCCGGTGTGAGCAATCCCTTGAAATTTGAAGAAAAGATTTACAATGTTTGTTCTGATTCTATCCGTCCGGTTGTTGCGCCGGAATTGTGGAAATACGAAATTGATGGAAAGGACGTATTCTGTTTTTATATTTCTGCAGGTTTTTCAAAGCCTTATGCTATATTACAAAGAGGACGGGAGAGATATTATACCCGGCGGGGGACGCGGATACAAGAAGCAAGCAGGGATGAGCTGCTCAGATTATTTCAGACTTCCGGCCAGATTCATTATGAGACGACGCCGACTATAAAAGGGAGATATGCGGATCTTGATTTTACAAGAATTGTAGATTTCTTCAGGCATAATCAGATCAATAGGATTGATATATCAAATTGGAAGGGTGACAGGATTAAGAGGTTCCTCAAAAACAAAGAGGTTTTGGCTGAATATCAGGGGAAGTTGTACCCGACAGTTGCGGGGACGTTGTTATTTGGGGAAAAACCTTCTTCTTTGCTTGGTTACTCCGGGATTACTGTTGCTAAATTTGCAGATATTGAACGCAATTACAATTATGTGGATTTTCGCCTGGATAAACCGATTATGTGCACTTTTCCCGAGCATGGCGGAAAAGAAGAATCCGGCCTTATAGATGAAGCATTGGAAAAGATAAAATCGATTATTCTTGAAAAAAGTAGCGTAACGATTAAAGGGGCTGCAAGAGTAGTAAGCTATCCCTATCCGGAGGAATCTATTCGGGAGGCTGTTGTAAATGCCGTTGCGCACAGGGATTACACTATATCAGGCATTGATATTCGGGTTGATATTTATCCGGATCGGCTTGAGATCGAAAGTCCGGGCAAGCTTCCCAATACGCTTTCACTGGAATCTATCAGGTTGGGGGCAAAATATTATCGGAATCAGATTCTTGTGCAATATCTTAAAGAGGCTGGTTTTATGGATCTGCACAGTTTGGGAATACCTGTCAAGATACTGAAACTATGCACTGAGTATACCGGAAGAGAGCCTGGTCTGGAGGAATCGGATAACAGCTTTAAGGTAACACTTTATCCAAAGAAAAAGGCTATGGTAGGCGATGTCGAAGAGGGTATTCTCAATCTGTTGCGAACAAGCGGCAAACCAATGAAAACCAGAGAGATAAGCGCTGCGATCGGTTTGGCAAAACGCACGACCATCACTTGGATAAACCGCCTTATAGAAAAGAATATGGTTGAGCCTACATCTGAAAATAGAAATGATCCAAACTGCAGGTACAGGCTTAGATATTAAGTGTGCATGCACAGTTCTTGCACAGTAGTGAACCTTAGCCATGCACCTTGTTGAGCATCCGGCAGAAGCAAAGCAAATGGGCAAAAACGGGTGCAGGGCAGTGGAGGAAAGATATAACTGGGAGATGGAAGAAAAGAAGCTGATCAGGTTTTATAACGGAATAGCTCACGCAAAGGCGCAAAGTCGCTAAGGTAAAAAAAGAAATTATGACTGGTCCGCAGATTACGCAGATTGCATGGATTAGATAATGGTACGGGACGAAAGGACGTTTAAAATAATTGGGGCCGCAATTGAGGTGCATAAGGAATTAGGGTGTGGATTCTTAGAGGCTGTATATCAAGAGGCTCTGGAGAGAGAATTTACAATTCAGCGTATTCCATTCAAAGCTCAACCTATTATTCAAATAAGATACAAAGAGCAACTCCTGAATAAAACATACCAACCAGATTTCATTTCTTATGATGAGGTTATAGTGGAGATTAAAGCGCTGGATAAGTTGTCTGGAAATGAACAGTCTCAAATTATTAACTACCTTAAAGCATCTGGCTTTACAACCGGTCTTGTAATCAACTTTGGAGCCAACTCGTTAGAATATAAGAGGCTTATTTACACAAATAAAGCTCCACAATCTGTGTAATCTGCGTAATCTGTGGATTAATTTTGGCTCGACTCTTCTCAAAGATGGCCTTTCACGTGTTGTTAATGGCTTAAATAAATAACTTTGCGCCTTTGCGTGAGCATGAAAATAACCACAATCATTGGAGCGCGTCCGCAATTTATCAAGACAGCAATGATTTCACGGATATTAAGGGCCAGACAGTGGGTTAGGGAGATACTGGAGAAAAATGCGCGCCTGATCGTAACCGATTCCGGCGGCATACAGAAAGAAGCCTACTTCCACGAGGTGCCATGTGTAACCCTCAGGGACGAGACAGAATGGGTTGATCTGGTCGAGGCCGGTGCAAACATCCTTGTCGGTGCGGATAAGGGCAAGATCATCCAGGGCATCAGCAGAATGATGGAAAAAGAAATTGACAGCAGCTCAGCGGTTTACGGCCGTTGTGACGCCGCCGAAAAGGTGGTTGAGATACTTGATGGGTGGTGCAATGGACATATTTTTAGCATACAAGGACATTTGGAAAACGAGAAAAGATGAACATCTGGTATATTAACCACTATGCGGTACCACCCTCCTACGGGCTACCTGGCAGGCCATATTCCCTTGCAACAAACCTGGAGAAATTGGGACACAAAGTTACTGTTATCTGTGCGGCGTGGCATCCTTTTAGACAACACCCCGCCCCTTTGAGTGACCAGTACAATTGCCGAAATTATGATGGTGTTGATTATTACCATTTGCCTGCCCGCTCATACAAGGGAAATGGTCTTGGCAGGTTGTTGAATATGCTTGATTTTAGTCGTGCAATAAAAAAACTGTCACAGAAGATAGATATAAAGGAGCTTCCACAACCGGATGTTTTAATCCCATCTTGCGTGCACCCCCTTGTTTTTCCACCTGCTTATAAACTGGCCAGAAAATACAACGCTAAATTGATTTATGAGGTCAGGGATATTTGGCCATTGAGCCTTGTTGAGTTGGCAAATGTTCCCTCTGAGCATCCAATTGTTTTGTGGTTTAAGTGGATTGAAAGACGGGCTTATCGTCAGGCTGATGCAGTGGTTTCTCTTTTGCCAAATGCTCTTGAACATATGGCTCCGTTAGGGCTTGATAAACGGAAATTTTATTATATCCCCAATGGAATTAACAGAGAGGAATGGGATGCGCCGTCCGCGTCTTTACCAGATGAGCATCAAGCTGTTTTTCAACAATTAAAAGAACAGGATAAATTAATTGTGGTCTATACAGGCGCTCATGGACCTCCTAACGCCCTTGACCAGATACTCGGTCTGGTAAAATTAAATAAGGACAAAAACAGACCATATCACTTTGTTCTAATCGGTGAAGGAATAGAAAAGGAAAAGTTGATGAAACTGGAAAGGGAGGAGTCTATCTCCTTTGTAACTTTTTTGCCGAAGATATCAAAGCAGCAGGTAATTACGGCGCTGAAACTGGCAGATGTCTGTTTTGTTGGTTGGGAAAAGAAAAAAATATACAAATTTGGGATAAGTCCTAATAAACTTGGTGATTATTTTATGAGCGCCAAGCCGGTTTTGCATGCTTTTGATATTACCAGTAATGATCCGGTTCAGGAGGCTGGAGCAGGTATAAGTGTAGAACCTTATAATACAAAGGAGCTTGAAGATGCGCTTCAACGCTTTTGTGCGATGACACAGGCAGAAAGAAATACTATGGGAATGAATGGTTATCGGTATGCCCTGGAAAATCTTGACTGGGAGATACTGGGAAAGCGATATGCTGAAATTTGTGAGTCGCTGTAATACCTATAATAGTGGCATTAAGCGCCTTTTTGATCTGGCGATTGCTGTTCCTTCTATGATTCTTCTTACGCCGATTTTTGTTCTGATTGGTTTTTTTGTGCGTATTAGAATCGGATCGCCGGTGCTTTTCCGGCAGGTGCGGCCTGGGCTACATGGCAGGCCTTTTACCATTTATAAATTTCGGACCATGACAGATGAACGGGATGAAGATGGGAATCTGCTGCCGGATGGGGAGCGGCTGACTCGTCTGGGGCGGTTTTTGCGCAAGACCAGCATGGATGAACTGCCGGAGTTTTTTAATGTGATTAAAGGAGATATGAGCATTGTAGGACCGCGGCCGCTGCTAATGGAATATTTAGACCGCTACTCACCGGAACAGGCACGTCGCCATGATGTTAAACCAGGGATAACCGGCTGGGCGCAAGTGAATGGTCGAAATGCGATAAGCTGGGAAGACAAGTTTAAGCTGGATGTGTGGTATGTGGATAACTGGTCTGCGTGGCTGGATGTGAAGATTGTTGCGATGACAGTGTTGAAGGTGCTGAAGCGGGATGGGATTAGCCAAAAGGGGGAGGCTACAATTAAAGAGTTTATGGGTCACGCAAAGACGCAAAGACGCTAAGTCTGCAGAGCAGGAAAAAGGGGAAAAGAATGCAGAAAAAAAAGATCGCAGTGTACGGGGCAAGTGGTTTCGGAAGGGAAGTTGCCTGGCTTATTCAGTCGTGCAATGATTATGAGGTGGTGTGCTTTATAGATGATGATACTTCCAAACAGGGGACCTTCTTGAATGATATCCCGGTGATGAGTCTTGAAAATGCCTGCAAGCAATTTCCCGGAGCTTTTGTAGTGGGTGGCGTAGGGGTTCCCAAGACCCGCCAGCTTCTGATGGAAAAAGCACGGGCCGCAGGGTTTGGCTTTGAAACAATTATACATCCGAAAGTTGAACGATCCCAGTGGATTGAGGTTGGTACCGGAACGGTTATCTGTGCGGGCAATATCCTGACTACGAATATCACTTTGGGCGAGCACGTTCAGATCAATCTTGATTGTACGATCGGGCATGATGTCGTTATGGGAAGTTACACTACTTTGGCGCCTGGTGTACATGTTTCCGGGTGCGTTCATTTTGGTCAGCGAGTATATGTTGGTACAGGTGCGGTTATTATTAATGGAACACAGGAGAATCCCATTGTAATTGGAGATGATGTTGTGATAGGCGCTGGTGCCTGCGTTACCAAGTCGATAACAGCGGGACTTACTGTTGCTGGTGTGCCGGCGAAGGTTATCAAATCTGCAGATTAGGCCCGCAGATTATAGAGATTTCACAAATTAAATATCTTACGCAAAAATGTAAAATAATATAATGAATTCAAAAAGAATCTTTCTTTCTCCTCCGCACATGGGCTTGAAATAATTATGAGTTATGAATTTTAAATTTTGAATTAAATGAAATGAAATACAAGAAAACATCAAATGAATCGAGATAAGTCAAAAATAAAACGCATCTTTCTCTCCCCTCCTCATATGTCAGGTGAGGAAATGCGTTTTGTTGAAGAGGCCTTTGAAAGCAACTATATTGCTCCGCTTGGGCCGCAGGTGGATGCGTTTGAGCGGGAGTTTGCCGAGTATGTAAGGATTCCTTACGCGGTGGCGCTTTCGAGTGGGACGGCGGCCATGCATCTGGCGCTCAGGATTCTTGGAGTGGTACGGGGGGATGAGGTGATTGCTTCGACACTGACGTTTATCGGAAGTGTGACGCCTGTTATTTTTCAGGGTGCTGATCTGGTATTTGTGGATTGTGACCGCACTTCATGGAATATGGCCCCGGATTTACTGCAAGAGGCGCTCGAAGATTGTAAAAAGCGGGGAAAGTTTCCCAAGGCGGTGATTCCGACTGATCTTTATGGGCAGTGTTTTGATTATGAAAGGATTCTGGAGATTTGTGAGGAATATGGCGTGCCGGTGGTGGCGGATGCGGCGGAATCTTTGGGAGCGTTTTATCTCACGCAAAGGCACTCACGCAAAGGCGCAAAGGCGCAAAGTGAAAATAACAATAAAAATTCTTTTCACGCGGGCAGAGGAGCGAAAGCGGCGGTTTTTTCGTTTAACGGGAATAAGATTATCACGACTTCGGGCGGGGGGATGCTGGCTTCGGACGATAAGGAATTTATCGATTATGCCCGCAATCTTTCGCAGCAGGCCCGGGAACCATTTCCACATTATGAGCATACAGAGATTGGTTACAATTACCGGATGAGCAATATCCTGGCGGCGATTGGACGAGGGCAGCTCAAAGTGTTGGATGAACGGGTAAAAAGGAAAAGGGAGATTTTTGATTATTACCAAAATGCGCTTGGTGGTATTTCAGGGATTGAGTTTATGCCGGAGCCCGAGTGGTCGAGATCTAATCGATGGTTAACGGTGATTCTGATTACGCCCGAGGAATTTGGGGCGGATCGGGAGGTAGTGCGGCTGGCGCTGGAGGCGGAAAATATCGAGTCTCGTCCGGTGTGGAAGCCGATGCATATGCAGCCGGTGTTCAATCCGCAGATTGCCTCACGCAAAGGCGCAAAGGCGCAAAATAATATAGAAAAAAAGACATATCCTTGCAGAGTCGTTGGGGGAAGTGTGGCGGAGAATTTGTTTAAGAGGGGGCTTTGTCTGCCTTCCGGGACGGCGATGACGGATGATGATTTGGATAGGGTGGTTGAAACAATTTTGAACTGCCGATTCCTGTGAAGGTGGAATTTGATGAGTATTATCTGAAAAATAAATCGTTTGCTTTGGACTTTAAGATATTGTGGATGACAGCTTTTAATGTCCTTGGCAGTAAAGGCATTACGCATTAAGAAAAATGCTATAATTGGCCACAGACTGAGCAGGTTAAAAAAGTTTTGTGCATTTCCGGGGACACGATCCTGATTTGGTAAAGATAAATCGGGTCTTTCCGGGGACACGATCCCGATTTGGTAAAGATAAAGCGGGTCATGTCCCCGAGATAAAGCGGGTCATGTCCCCGAAGAAGAGACAGGCGGGATCATCACGCCAGGAGCCAGTCGGTGATCCGGGATGTTGTTATCCATTCGGGCACGGCGAGGTTCTTGTCTATTTGTCCTGATATCAAAAGAGTCTCCGCATCGGGAATTTTCTTTCTTGCGTTTTCGAGGCCTTTAATTTCACGGCGGTAATTGTCTTGATTCAGGTGGTTCGTTACCTGGATAAGGAGCGGTTTATCACCTTTCTGAAAGGTAAGGAAGTCGCATTCCCAGCCGTTCTTCATGAAAAAGATGTCTTCGGTGCTGCGGCGGAGATGGGAAAATACGAGATTCTCCATGAGCTTTCCCCGGTCTTCAAAAGGGGAATAACTTGCGGC
>DFBI01000167.1:7279-7578 GCA_002367335.1 Syntrophaceae bacterium UBA3084
TTGACGGAAAATTCCTTTGTGAATGAGCTGATCAGTCGTTTGATGAGATATTTCAGAATGGAGACGTCTCTGGTGCCGTATCTTTCTGTTAGATCCCTGTAAATCATTACGTTGAAGTATTCCTGCATGACCTGGGCCTTCAGGTGTGAATCCATGCCGGTTAATTCCGGATACCCTCCCCATAACAGATAGTCTTCGAATGCGTTGCCTATCGCGGATGCATTCCTGGTCGAATATGTGTCTTTTGAATCAATCCCTTTAAAATCCAGAAATTCGCTGAAGGAGAGGGGGAAAATTTC
>DFBI01000203.1:0-3967 GCA_002367335.1 Syntrophaceae bacterium UBA3084
ATGATTAGCAGTGTTTTTTTGACGCTTCTAACAAGGATAGAAAGGATAAGGGATTTTGACGAGCCGTGAAGCCCGCTGACTGTTATGCGCTTTTCTCCCTGATATATTCTGTCAATGAAGGTGCGCAAGGAGGGATCAGAAAACAATCTATTTTTTTCTATAACTTTTCTCACTAAACAAGAAAATAGTTTCAGGTTTCAAGTTTTGGGTTTCGGGTTTTGATTTTAAACTCGCAACTCGAAACCCGAAACCATGTCGTTACGAGACTTCCAGCATCCGGGTCAGCGCCCTGTTTGCGGCGATTCTTATCCTGTCAGGCACTGTTACAACGTGTTTCATCTCTACAAGGGCGTCATGTATATCCTCGAGTGTAATATACTTCATATCCTGACAGATCAGCTTGTCCGAGACAGGGATAAATGTCTTGTCGGGATTTTCTTTTTCCAACTGGTGGATAATTCCGAGTTCGGTGCCGACTATGATTTCTTTGACATCCGTTTCCCTTGCAAATCGAATTATTCCTCCCGTACTGCCAACAAAATCTGTCATTTCCAGAACTTCCGGTCTGCATTCCGGATGGGCGGCAAATTTAGCCCGGGGATATCGATCTTTTACGGATTGCACTTCATCAGTGGTAACAAAATGGTGAACGGGGCAGTAACCCTTCCACGGAATAATCTCCCTGTCCGTATGCAGTGAAGTATAACGGGCAAGGTTCCCGTCCGGGATCATGAGAACCCTCTTCGCATCTGTAATGGAATTCACCACCCTGACAGCATTTGCAGAAGTGCAGCAGATATCACTATGCGCCTTGACCTCTGCTGATGAGTTGACATAAGCTACTACACTTGCATCAGGATTTTCCTCACGAGCTTTTTCCAACTGCGGGGCGGTAATCATGTCCGCAAGAGGGCACCCCGATTCCTCTCTTGGGAGCAACACGGTTTTATCCGGCGACAGGATAGCGGCGCTCTCTGCCATAAAACGCACACCCGCAAATACAATAATATCCGCATCTGTCCTGGCTGCTTCTATACTCAATGCCAGAGAATCCCCCAGGATATCTGCAATATCCTGAATCTCACCCCGCTGATAATAATGAACCAGAAGAATGGCATTTTTTTCTTTCAATAATTTTTTGATCCTGTTTTGCAAATCTGTAAAGTTCATATTTTTCCCTCTGACAACCAGCTTATTCAAGCAACGATTACGTTTATAACATCAATAATATTTATTCAAGTCCAAAATATTGACAACAATACAACTTTAAGATATTAAACCTGAAAAATCAGGACAACAGAATGTGTAAATATGATTAAAGTTGAAAAAGCATTAAATTATATTCTCAGCTCGACTTCTCCCCTTGGTATCGAAAAAATCAACATTTTAAATGCCCTGGGCAGGGTTCTCAGCGAGGATGTATGCGCCTGCCGTGATATCCCGCCAAAAGATAACTCCGCCATGGACGGTTACGGCATTAATTCAAAGGATACCATGGGAGCCTCCCAGAAAAACCCCCTTCTTTTCGACATTATTGAGGATATCCCAGCAGGATATATGCCTGCCAAGATCGTAGGTTTTGCGGAAGCAGCAAAAATTATGACGGGCGCACCCATTCCTCAAGGGGTTGACGCCGTCATACCGGTGGAAAATACCGAACCGGACGGGGACAGGGTAAAGATACTTAAAGAGGCGAAAACAGGCGAAAACGTCAGATATGCGGGAGAAGATGTAAGGGAAGGAGAACCGGTTCTTCCGGCTGGGAAAATCATACGACCTGCGGAAATTGGAATGCTGGCTTCCCTCGGACGTTCTTTTGTTCAAGTTTACCAGAAGCCTCTCGTTGCCATCCTTGCAACAGGAGACGAACTTATTGATATCGACGGGGTTATTTCACCGGAAAAGATAATCAGCAGTAACAGTTATTCAACTGCCGCACAGGTCATAGAGTGCGGCGGCATCCCTCTTCAGATCGGAATAGCAAAAGACACAACGGAAGATCTCACTGCAAAATTTAAGTATGCCATGCGAGCGGATATCATCGTATCGTCAGCGGGTGTATCCGTTGGAGATTATGACTTTGTAAAAGACGTGATGAAGGATATGGGAATCAAGATAGAGTTCTGGCAGGTAGCCGAGCGCCCGGGGAAGCCTCTTACCTTCGGCACAATGGAAGGAAAGTTGATCTTTGGCCTTCCCGGCAACCCTGTATCATCCATGATTACCTTTGAACAATATGTACGGCCTTCAATTCTGAAAATGACGGGGCATAAAAATCTCTTTCGCAAAGCTATAAGGGCTACCATCAAAGAAAATATAAGGAAGAAAGAGGGGTTGAGATATTTCATCAGAGCCGTGGTAAGTTACGAAGATGGCCAATATACCGCGGTAACGACGGGAGAACAGGGCTCCGGCATCTTAAAATCGATGGTCAGGGCAAACGGGATTATTGTACTTCCTGAAGAAATAACAGCAGTAAAAACAGGCGAGAAGGTAACTGTACAGTTAATAGACGGCTCTTTTGAGATGACATCACAACCCGGCTACTTATAAATACCCCGCTTCCCACAGTATTAGCGGAAGTGCCAAGGTCACTGGTGGGCCTCCTGGACTTCAAATCCAGTGTGGGGCGCTAGAACCGTCCCAGGTGGGTTCGATTCCCATGCACTTCCGCCAATTTTTATGGACAAAATTGCTGAAAATCACGAAATCCGCTATCCCAAGACTACTATCGAAATCAATCATAAAAGAGTCAAACTTTCCGCAGCGACTGCATGATCCAAAGGATTCTCAATATGTTTAATTAAGAATTAAGTATTGAATTGTGTCCCCGGAATTGCACCGCACAGCGAGGCAGCCTTCCGTTGGTGAGGCCTCCTCTTTTAATTACTTTATACAGCCGGCGCCTGATCAATTACTGCGCGTATCGGTTGGCCTTGGATTCAGACGAGAGCAAAAAAGGGGACGGATTTATTTTTGCCTCACCTCACTCCATCGGGCGCAGTAAAACTGCGCCGCTGACTTCAGTCGTTGGCCTTAAATAAATGTTTCCATAATGCACACAATGTGCTAATATAAAATCATGAAAAGCATGAACTGGAACACGGAAAAGAGCGTCGCTCTTAAGTCGTCTCGGGGCATCTGTTTTGAGGATGTGGTGTTTTTTATTGAAAGGGGTGACATATTAGATGACTACCTGCATCCCAATCAGAAAGATTATCCTGGACAGCGAATTATGGTTATCGATATTGCCAATTACGCCTATCTCATTCCTTATGTCGAGAATGATGAAGAACTATTTCTGAAAACCATCATTCCAAGTAGGAAGGCAACACAAAGATATCTTGGAGAAAAATTATGAAGACTAAATTAACGAAAGAAGAAAAAGAAATACTCGATAGTTTTGAGAAGGATGAGTGGGTACCAGTTACAAACCTCACTAAAAGAAAAAAAGAATTAATGGCCTATGCACGTAATACGTTACGCAAGGATAAGAGGTTAAATATACGGATTTCGGAAAGAGATCTTCTTGAGCTACAAAAAAGGGCAGTCAGTGAAGGCCTGCCCTATCAGACTTACGTGTCCAGCATTATCCACAAATTCATTAACGGAAATTTGGTTGAAGCGAGAAAATGAACCGGCCAACAATCGGGCAGAAAAGGGGACGGTAATACAGGGACGCTTCCCATATTTTCTTCGGATTTTCTCTTCGCAGGTTAGAAAGGGCCAAGGGGTCACCCATTCAAGGTGAGGTCAAGAAAAAACACACCTCTCCATTAAAAAAATCGCATTTCTTTTTTTTGCTTGTCCTTCAAGTGAACATTTCGGCACAGTTTCGCTTTGTCCTTCTGCTCGCATCCGTTACTTCAATCTTATCGGTTCACGATCAGTGTATCACTGATACGCACCAGTCACCCATCGGGATCAAGGCTGTTTTGTTATATTATAACATCAGCCCCTGGTCCAT
>DFBI01000203.1:4110-4262 GCA_002367335.1 Syntrophaceae bacterium UBA3084
GAAACAATACTTGTATGTCTGTGGGTGCAGCAGATTCCAATCAAATCTTATGGATTTTCACCAACCCCTATACCGGTTCACTGCTGCAGCCGTTTTTATTTTTTTTATTTTTTGTATCTTTTTTTACTTTTTTATTATCGAAATAGTTTCTC
>DFBI01000211.1 GCA_002367335.1 Syntrophaceae bacterium UBA3084
ACTTATTTATTTCCAGTCCCTAACTCCTGATTCATGTGGCTAACTTCCTTTTTGATTCTCGATGAAAGAGCATCTTCCGCAACATCAAGATCATAATCCATCTGAAGCCCAAGCCAGAATGATGGGGAATTGCCAAAATAGGCGGCAAGACGAAGAGCCGTATCCGCTGTTATGCTCCTTTTACAATGAACTATTTCATTGATCCGGCGCGGAGAAACTCCAAGGTCTCTGCCCAGCTGATTCTGGCTTCTGTTCATTGGCTTGAGGAATTCCTCAAACAGAATCTCGCCGGGGTGAACCGGGGGTATCTTCTTTTTCATCATTTTTCCACCTCAATGATAATCTATAATTTCAACACTGCAGGCATTTCCGTTTTCCCATTTGAAACAAATCTGCCATTGATCGTTAATTCGAATGCTGTGTTGTCCCTTTCTCTTTCCAGACAATGCTTTAAGTTTGTTCGCCGGAGGAACGTTCAGATCACGGATTGAAGAACTCCGATTCAGCATCCTGAGCTTCCGAAATGCTATTCTCTGAATACTATGAGGAAGTTTCCGGGAAAACTGCCGATTAAATATCTTCTCCGTTTCATTACACCTGAAGCTTTCTATCATAGTAAGACAAAAATATAACGGATAACGTTATAAGTCAAGTTGTATTTTGTGGGGTGGAAAAAGAGCGGCCCGGGGCGAAGCAACGAACTTCAGCCTGTCCACCTGAGTACTTACACCGGATCACAAAAAAAGAGAAGGAAACGCGAAGCTTCCTTCTCTTTTTTACCGTTTCATTAACCAGATTGTCAAGTGTTGAGACTTGACTCCTGATTAGTTACCTCTTTCTGTAATACTACCCGCTTCGGTAACTTCATAATAGTATAATCCATCATCAGGTACCTCACCATCTTCGCGGGTTGCTGTAATTAACTCATTTCCAAAAGTGGTGTCAATACCTTCCGTGTTCCTGAATCCTCCTTCTAACAACATGGCATCAGTTAAGTTAATCCAATCCTTAGAAGGACAATCTGCCAGATAGGCCATTGCCGAGGTGTACGCGTTTTTCGCAGAAGCTTTGGCCGCCACATTCTGTGCGTTTTTCTTATACTTGATAAAGTTAGGAATGGCGATGGCCGCCAGGATACCGATAATCGCGATGACGATCATCAACTCGATCAGCGTAAAACCTTTCTGATCTCTCTTCTCTCTCAATTTCATTAACATAATATGCCTCCTGTATTTTGGTTTGTTAGTTTGTTGGGTTTATTGAGTTAACTTAGTTTGTCTTGTTTTTTAAAATCTTAAAAACCTTGAATCTCCACCCCCCTTTCTCTAAATTCATCTATCAATTCTTATTTTTTCTTTTATGTTTATTGTTTTAAAAGCAATTAGCATGCCACATTTGCTTTCTTGCCAGGAATCCCTTTTAAATACCGGCAGGGCTTTATTTACAGTGCCTCCCCGACACCACCTTAAGACAGACACCTATTTTGCGATTTACATATATATAAAAAAGATGGTGATTTTCAGGGTCGTACAGGAATTTTCACCAAGATTATCGAATGTCCAGTTTTTCAAGCCTGTAAAGAAAGGAATCATAACTCACATTGAGATACCGGGCTGCCTTCGTCTTTGAGTTATTGGCCTTCTTCAATGCCTTCTCAATGAAAAGTTTTTCGATTCTTTTCATTTCATCATTCAGGTCGATTCCCTCTTCTTCAAAATCAATATGTGCAACTGGGCCTGAATCTTCTTCAGATATGACAAGGGTTTCCGGCAGAATGATATTCCCGGTCTCCAGGGCAACGCTTCTTTCAATAATATTTTTCAATTCCCTCACGTTACCCGGAAAAGGATATTTCATAAGGAGCTGAAGCGCATAGGGAGATATCTTCTTGATCTCCTTTCCAAACTCTCTCGAATACTCTTCTATGAAATACTCTGTCAGTAAGGGAATATCTTCTTTTCTGTCTCTCAAAGGGGGGATCTTTATGGGAATAACATCCAATCTGTAATAGAGGTCTTCTCTGAATTCTCCGCTTTTTACCTTCTCTTCGAGATCCTGGTTTGTAGCGGATATGATCCTCACATCCACCTTAATATCTTCCGAACCACCCAGCCTTCTAAAGGTTTTCTCCTGAACCACCCTGAGAAGCTTCACCTGAAGAAACGGGTACAATTCGCCAATCTCATCAAGGAATATAGTTCCCCCGTTTGCAACCTCAAACAGACCCGGCTTGTTCGTATAAGCGCCGCTGAAGGACCCCTTTATGTAACCGAAGAATTCACTTTCCAGGAGATTCTCCGGAATGCCGCCGCAATTTATCACGACAAAAGGTTTGTTTTTCCTCGGACTATTCTCATGGATTGCCTTTGAGACCAGCTCTTTACCCGTACCGCTTTCACCGAGGATCAAAACGTTCGCAGATGTATCCGCCACTTTTTTGACAAGGGAATAAACATTCATCATGCCCCTGCTCTTCCCTATCATTTTTTCGAATGATACCGCGTCTTCCACACCCTTCATAAAAAGGATATTTTCTTCATTAATCCCCTTTTTGCCGAGGGCATCCTTTACCGTGGATTTGAGATCCTCCACGTCAAAATTCTTTTCCAGGTAGTCAAATGCACCCTCCTTCATTGCCGCAACTGCCGTCTCTCCGGAAGCATAGCCGGTAATCAATATGACCATCGTCTCGGGAGAAATCTCCTTGACCGCTTTCAGAAGGTCGATCCCGTCAATCTTCGGCATCTTAAGATCGGTAATAACCAGATCAAATTTCTTTTTTTTGCAAAGGGTTAAAGCCTCTTTACCACCTGAAGCGATATTAACTTTATAACCTTCCCTGGTCAGCATAATTTCGAGGAATTCTCTCATCCCCTGATCATCATCAACAACGAGAATTTTTGCCATTTACAAACTCCTTTCGTTTCGGGGCTCAGGGATCAGGGATCGGGAATCAGCGCCAGAGCTTTTTCTCGATAGAACTTCGCAACCCATTGAGCATCCTTCCTATTTCCGATGTCTGATTCAATACATTATTTACTTGATTCTTATCGGTGTAATCTAATCGCCCGGCTATCTGAACATGTGTTTCCACCTCTGCAAGAGAAGCATAGGCAATTGACAGATGTTGCAGAAACTCCTTGCTGTGTTTTCGATGACGTCCCTCTGCAATATTTGAGGGCACCGACACGGCGGCACGTTGTAACTGACTTGCAAGCCCATAAGTCTCGTTTTTCGGAAACTTCCTGGTTAATCGATAGCATATCTCTACTAAATCCATGGCCTTCTGCCAGACTTCTAAATCCTGGTAACTTTTTATCATTGGCCTCGCTTCCCCCCTATATCCCTGCCCCCTGACCCCTGATCCCTGATCCCTGCCCAGCGACCGGCAGAAGAATAGTACATTTTGTCCCTTTACCCGATTCGCTTTCTATCATGAACTTCCCTTCATGACTTTCAACGACTCTGCTTACA
>DFBI01000081.1 GCA_002367335.1 Syntrophaceae bacterium UBA3084
TAGTGCCTGCAAGAAAACCTTTAATTAATTGATATACAGTAATATATTGTTGATAACTTGTTTAAATCTACTTGGTTTTCCCCTTGGTTATTTTGCTAAAAGTACAGATATTCAGGGTGTTAAACAAATGAGATTCGAATATTTCAGGTAAAACATTAAACAAGGTTCAAATATGAGAAAAAGATTCGAGCAACAGATGACACTTGGCAGGTTACCCATAGGAGAAACCCCCATACCAACAAAAAAGAGAAGCGGTGCACTTCCTGGATTATGTGCAGCATTAAAGGAAATATTCACCAATCCAAAGTGGAACGAAAGAGTGTTTGAAATACTGGAAGCAAAGATTATCAAGGGGAAGAAGCTTACCGGACGGCCTGGCATGGATTTGTGGCAGATATTTGTTTTGTCTCAAGTGCGATTGTGTCAAAATATCAACTATGATGAACTTCATGATCTGGCAAATCACCACACTATGATCCGCCAGATAATGGGTGTTGAGAGTGGCTTTGGTTATGAGAAGTATAAATTTGAATATCAGAACATTATCGATAATGTATCGCTTCTGGATGACGAGACTGTAAGGAATTTGAACCAAATTATTGTTGAGTTTGGTCATGAGGTATTTAAAAAAAAAGAGGCAGCAGCATTACGCTTAAAGACCGATAGTTTTGTTGTTGAAAGCAATGTACACTTCCCGACCGATTACAACCTTTTATGGGACAGTGCCCACAAATGCCTTGACATGGTTGGCAAGTTCCTGAAGAAGTATCCTGAAGTTCCTGGGTGGAGAAAAATACGTAACTGGCACAACGAGATGAAAAACATGATGAGGGTCGTGGGTAAAACATCATCTTCCGGAGGCAAAGGAAAGGATCAACGGGTAAAACATGCAGTGCGCCGTTACCTTTCAAAAGCACGAACATTGCAGAACAAACTTGAACGATCAAAAGAAACATTTCCAGTAAGAGATATCACAGATATTTTAATCAGCCTTGAATTAGATCGGTTTATGGGTTTTCTGGATAAACACATTAACTTACTTGAGCGCAGGATACTAAAAGGAGAACATATCCCTCACAACGAGAAATTATTTTCAATTTTCGAGGAATATACCGAATGGATCACCAAAGGGAAATTACATCCAAATGTGGAACTTGGAAAAAAGTTGACCATTACCACGGACCAGTACAACCTGATAGTGGACTATCGGGTGATGGACCACCAATCCGATTCTGAGATTGTAAAACCATTAGTGGAGCGTATCACCGGTTTGTTCCCTGTGAAGAGTTGGAGCTTTGATAAAGGCTTCTGGCACAAGGATAATAAGAAATTGTTAGAAAAATATGTCGAGAAAGTAATTATGCCCAAAAAGGGAAAATGCAACAAGCTGGAACATGCCGAAGAAAGCCAACGGCAATTTAAACTGTTGAAAAATAAACATAGTGCAGTAGAATCGAATATCAATGAATTGGAATGCAGGGGTTTAGATCGATGTCCTGATCGTGGATATCCGAATTTCAAGCGATATATCGGACTGGCTGTCGGTGCATATAACCTGCGGCGTATTGGTCAAAAGTTAATAGTAGTTCAACGACAGTTTCTGCAATCAATTGACATAGATCAAAAAACAGCGGCTTAATAGCCGTGTAATATATTGATACACATATATATACAATGTATTTGGTATGTCCGGAAAGCTGAAATTATGTACATATTTTCACAACTCGAATATAAATAAATGAGAATCTGGGTGAAAACATTAATTTGAGCATAGTTTGAAAGGGATAATAACTTATGTATAAAATCATTTTATGGAAAATTTCGAAAAAAGACGAGTTTTCTTTCAGGCACTAAATAGCCTATGTAACACGTCATGACCTAAAAACAGGAAATCACTGACACGATTTCACTAAAAAGTTTAAGCTATCTTAACCCATAATCTAAAAATCTATGAAAAAAAATGAATTATGTTTTAAATGTAATTCACATAATTTATCGAAAACATTCAGAATTATGAGAATTTTCGTTTTCTTACTTCTTGCCATCGCTCTGCAGAGTCTGGCGAGCTATAGCTATGGGCAGAAAACTGTTTCTGGTACTGTGACCGACGAAGAAGGCCTTCCATTACCTGGTGTAACCATTGTTGTAAAGGGAACTACTCATGGAACAACAACCGATGCTGAGGGTAATTATTTCCTGGATAATGTTACTGATGATGCCAGACTGGTATTTTCTTTTATTGGCATGGTATCTCAGGAAATAGAGGTTGGCGCCCAGACTATAATAAATATAGTTATGGAAGTTGACAGGTACGGAATCGAAGAAGTAGTTGTGGTTGGATATGGTACCAAGAAGAAAGTGAATTTAACCGGTGCAGTTTCCGTTGCCGATAAAGAGCTTATTGAGAGAAGGCCGGTTGGCAATGTTCAGCAGGCATTGCAGGGACTGGTTCCCAACCTGCTGATTTCATCTACCGTGGCAGGCGGAGAACCAGGTTCGGATATGAGTATGAGTATCAGGGGATTGACCTCTTTTGCAGAGCTTGATGCAGAGAGTGCACCATGGGCTGAAGAATCAGGGAGAAGTGCTCCTTATGTTTTGGTGGATGGAATTCCCATGGGGATAAACGATATCGATCCCAATGATATCGAATCTGTTTCCGTTCTGAAAGATGCTGCATCCACGTCCATTTACGGGGCACGGGCAGCTTATGGAGTAATTCTGGTTACAACAAAAAAAGGGCAGAGAGGTGCAAACGTCAACTATTCGGCGAACTTAGCATGGAGCTCTCCAACCATTTGGCCTGAAATAGAGCAAGGCATTAAGTGGGCACATGCATTGAACGATGCAATAGTCAATGCCGGCGGTGCACCATTCTATGATGCCGATGCCCTTAACCGGCTAGCTCAGAATTTAGTGGAACCGGGAAGCGCACCAGGCGTGTTACCCCGGGCTGACGGCCTGGATTGGGACATCCTGAATACGGGGACCAAAGGTGTGGCCAATGATGATCTGACTTCGTTGATTGTAAATCGATGGGCCCCCAGGATGAAACATAACCTTAGTGTATCCGGGGGAAATGAAACGGTTAACTATTACGTATCCATGGGATATTATGATGAGCAGGGACTGATGAAATTCGGTAATGAGTCTTACAGCAGGTATAATATGGATGCAAAGATCAGCTCAAAAGTAAATCCCTGGATGCAGCTCTCCTTACTGTCTAAATACAAACACGGTTATGAAGATTTTCCATGGAATCAGCACTTTGGACGTGAATGGTTTATGAACTGGGTCGGAAAATTAAAACCGGGTACTCCGGCCAAGTATCCCGGAACAGATATCTGGACTAAACAAACCAGGGTAGAGGAGTGGAAAAATATTCGGCAAAATGTAATGAATAATCAGCTGGTTGTTTCTCCCAGGATAATTCTTGAACCGGTAAAAGGTTGGGTGACAAATATTGAATTGAATTACAGAACCAATCTGACGGACGATACAAGGTTCGTTAAGCAATACCCCTGGGTGATGCCGAGTGGAGAGATAGCCTATGAACCACAAAGCCAGGCCTCAACTGAATACAGAACAGATTTAGAGAAGGATACCTATCTATCACCTAACATTTATTCAACGTATACAACAACCTTTGGATCACATAACCTGAGTGTTATGGC
>DFBI01000112.1 GCA_002367335.1 Syntrophaceae bacterium UBA3084
TGAGAAGTCGCGTAGAGAAAATTTTCAACCTCAACGATAGCCTCGGTTGCTTCCATAACCCTGAAATAAATAACGGCATTCACCTTTATCGAAACATTGTCACGGGTTATCACGTCTTGTGGAGGAACATCCATGGTGATGATTCTCAAATCAACTCTGACCATTCTGTCCACTACGGGTATCAGGATGATAAGACCTGGTCCTTTGGTTTTTATAACCCTCCCCAGACGAAAGATTACACCCCTTTCATATTCATTAAGTATTCTTATTGCCGCCGCTAAAAACATAATAATCAAAACGACTAATGCAGTAACTGTGTATATCATGACTTGTCCTCCTCATTCTCATTCATTTTTTTCACTTCTAATTTCAACCCTTTCATCCCGGCCACTACTATGTTTTCCCCCTCTTCTATCATGTCTGTACTATATGCGTTCCAATGTTCTCCTTTTATAAAAACCTTTCCGTCTTCATAAACAGGTGTGACGGCCTCTCCCTTTTTGCCAATCATCCCTTCCGCGCCCGTTACCGGCTTTCTCATCTGGGCCTTAACAGCGAGTCCGATAATGGCTACAAAAAACAATGTAGTAAGAACAATTGTTGGTATCATGACTTTTAAAGATACTCTCAACGCCGGAATAGATGATTCAAACAGCATAAGTGAACCTAAAACAAGAGATATTATTCCTGAAACAGTTAGCATTCCATGACTTATAATTTTTATTTCAGCGACAAAAAGTATAATGCCAAAAATTATCAACAGGACACCGGCAAAATTAACCGGCAGGGTCTGCAATGCAAAAAAAGCAAGAATTAGCGATATACCACCCACAACCCCCGGGAGAATCGCACCCGGGTGGGCAAATTCAAAGTACAAACCCGCAAGACCAATCATTAACAAAAGGTACGCTATATTAGGATCACTCAGAGTTGTCAATATCCTTTCCCGCAGGCCCATCTTTTTTTCATTGATGATTGCTCCCTTTGTCTTCAGTGATACCTCCCCTGAGGGCAGTAATACGACCTTCCCGTTAATTTTCTCCATTAACTGATCAATATCCTTAGCAACAAAATCGATAACATTCAGCTTTAGAGCATCTTCCGCCGTAATCGACTCACTTTTTCTAACGGCACGTTCAACCCATTTAACATTCCGTCCCCTCTTTTTTGCAATACCCTTTGAATAGGCAACGGCATCGTTTTCGACCTTCTCAGCCATGGTTTTGTCCATTTTTCCACCAACGCCGATTGCCACAGGGTGGGCAGCGCCGATGTTTGTACCCGGAGCCATTGCCGCTATATTCGCTGCCATTGTAATCATCACCCCCGCGGAAGCCGCTCGCGCTCCCGACGGATAAACAAAGACTGCAACAGGAATCCGTGCATTCAAAAGTCCCTTAACTATATCTCTCATGGACAGATCAAGACCACCCGGTGTATCAAGTAAAATTATGAGCCCCGCAGAACCTTCAGCAAAGGATTGATTAATGCTTTTGATAATATACGTTGCAACGGCTGGTGTGATGGCAGAATTTATAGTAATTACATCAAATACAGGTTTATCACTCTCCCCATAAGAGTGCGATCCTCCGGCAATAACCAGAACAATCAGGATCAAAAATACAATAACTGATTTCATCATTTTGAACTTCATGGTTTCACCACTTTTAATTCTACAAGTTTTCCAATACTTACTTAACGATATTTAATAGATACTCAGATACAAAGTTTATTTGGTGTGTTATTTTTTTACTCTTTGACCCTCTGTGCCTACCTGAGTAGTTACTGGGCCTTGAGATTTATTTGGCATTTGAACTTTGGAATTTGACATTGTTTTACTGCAGTTCCTTCATAATCATCTGAACATCTTCCCACACCTGTTTTTTAGCTCCGGAATTTCTTAAAAGATATGCGGGATGATACGTCGGCATAAGTTTTATCCCCTGATAAGAATGGAATCGTCCACGAAGCCTGGATATCGGAACATCAGTTTGAAGCAATGTCTTAGCGGCAAAAGTACCGAGAGCACATATCACCCTGGGGTTAATTACCTCAAGTTGTTTTATCAAAAAAGGTTCACAGGTTTTGATTTCGTCCGGTTTAGGATTCCGGTTTCCCGGAGGACGACATTTTAATATATTACATATGTAAATCTTTTTTCTCGTAAGCCCCATAGCCCCGACAATCTTCGTAAGGAGCTGGCCTGCCCTGCCTACAAATGGTTTACCCTGCAGATCTTCCTGTTCGCCAGGAGCTTCCCCCACAAATACAAGGTCCGCATTCTGATTTCCTTCTCCGAATACCAGGTTTTTCCTGGTCTGATATAAATTGCACCTCTGACAATCTCCGAGCTCCCGGCGTATATCATCAAGGGTTAATGGGGTTAAGCACGCCTTTTCCCCATTTGTAATTGCATCTTCCGCGATAAACTCGTCTTGAAATGCGACCTCGCCCTTCATGTACAAACCGGAACAATTTCTCCCAGAGTCTCTCTCCGAAATGACGTGATTTTTTAGAGAAACAACTACTTGAAAAAGCTCATCTCTTAATTGTTCTTTTGAATTCATATTGATATTCTATATTCAATGTCATTGACTTAAGCGATTTTACTATTAATCACCTCGAAGAGCACAAAGCATTTTTTCTTTACTTTCGTGTTCTTCGTGCCAAAGTATTCTTAAGTCAACAACATTAGGAAATTTCCGCTTTTCTCTCCTTACATAATTTCTTAATCCGATCCAGGATTTTGTCGGCAACCTTCTTTTTATTCATGAGGGGTAACTTTCTCACATCTCCCGATCTGTCAATAATTCTTACACTATTTGTATCATACTGGAACCCGGCGCCGGGTCTGGTCAGGTCATTCGCTACGATAAGATCCATATTTTTTGAAACCATTTTATCATAGGCATTCTTAAGGAGGTTATCCGTCTCCATGGCAAAGCCGACCAGTATGCGATTCCCCTTAACTTTACCAACTTCAGAGATGATATCCGGATTCTTCTCCAGAGAAATATTGAAAGAACTATCCTTCTTTTTTATCTTTGAATCAGAAAGAACAGAAGGACGATAATCCGCCACAGCCGCTACTTTAATAATTACCGTTGATTCTTCCAGGTATTCCATTACAGCGTTTTTCATTTCCACGGCAGTCGACACTTGTATCAATTTCACACCCGATGGCGCCGGCAGTAAGGTAGGCCCGCTTATTAATATAACATCTGCGCCACGTCTTTCAGCCATTATCGCAAATGAATACCCCATCTTACCCGATGAATAATTTGATATGAATCTTATGGGATCAAAGGGCTCCCTTGTAGGACCTGCTGTTATCAATATTGTCTCTTCCGCTAAATCTTTTTCTGTCAGAATTGTCATAACTTCTTCTAAAATATCTTCAACGGGAGGAAGCCTCCCTGAACCTTCTGTTTTACAGGCTAATTCGCCATAACCCGCTTCCATTACGAAATAACCTGCAGAAGAGAGTTTTTCAATATTTGTCCTGACAATCTCATTTGTATACATATTTGTATTCATGGCCGGGCAAATCAGCACCGGCGCCTTTGTAGCCATAATAAATGTTGAAAGTAAATCATCTGCAATTCCAGATGCAATTTTTCCAATGATATTCGCCGTTGCAGGAGCAATCACAACAATATCTGCAGCATTCGCCAAAGAAATATGTTCTATCTCACAATCTCCGGTTAGAGAAAATGTATCAGTATAAACGGGGTTCCCGGAAAGTGTCTGGAGAGTCAAAGGTGTTATAAATTTCGTCGCATTTTCTGTCATAACAACCTTTACATCAGCCCCTTGCTTTATGAGCTGTCTCGTAAGTTCTGCCTGCTTATAAGCAGCAATGCCACCCGTTATTCCCAGAACAATCTCTTTACCTTTCAACATTGATTACACTTCCCTTTTTTAGCAAATTGATAATCACAATTGGACTATCCTGCGAAGTCTGTAAGTTGCCTGATTCCCCATACACTAAAAGTTATACCAAAAAAAATAAGCATAGATGCACAAGCGCCTACGATTCCCCTATATGTTCTATCGCTTAAAGAGCTTTTCCCCCGTGAAACCAAAAAAGATACCATACTATACCATGAAAGATCCGCCAGGATATGGCCTAAAAAAAAGATTGATACTCCAATCAAACCAAACTTCATCGATATAACAACATAACCCAGCCCAATTGTTGCCCACCATATTATCCAATAGGGATTTGCCAGACTCATCAGAATGCCGGCAAATACAAGACCACCCCAGACATCACGTTCCCTGTGAAATTCCATTGTCACACACTTAATATCCTTCATCATACAAAATGACATCCACAATAAATAAAATCCTCCCAGCATACCGATAATACCAAGGAATATCGTATTATTTATGAAATTAGCGAATCCGACAACCAATAACGCAATCAGCCCTATTTCGAGCAAGCCGTGACCAAGTACAATCATTGGCCCTGCCCAAAAATTTCTCTTCATACTTTCAGAAATCGTGGTGGACAGCACCGGCCCCGGAACTACTGCCCCTGAGAACGCTATAGCAAAAGACGACATGAATATACCAGTTAAATTATCCAAAGAAAACCCTTGAAAAATATTATTAAAATATGTGTTTGGAGAAATATAACAGGTCTCATAAATGAGGTCAATAATTTATACTTAAGTACACCGGTTTCATTCTTGCAATTTAAAATCTCACCCGGTATACTTGCCGGATTGAAATTTATCAGTGGAGAAACAGCCTATGAACAAGTTTTTGAAATATATGAGTATATTTACAGCATTAGTATTAGTGAGCGGCGGGATATGGTTTTTCTTAACTTACTACGAGGGAGAAAAACCAGTAATCGTAATAAGTGAAGCATTAGATTTAATAGGACAGGAAAAAACCCTGAATATTACCTGCACAGACAAGAAATGCGGGTTAAGACATATTAAGGTAACAATTACCCAGGATGGAAAACAGCACATCCTCGATACTGTTGATTTCAGTCAGAGAAGAATAGCCAAACACACCATGACTCTTGAAATAAACCCAAGAAAACTTGATCTTCATGACGGAAAAGCCACATTTGACATCCTGGCAGTAGATTATTCCCTCCGAAAAAATAAGAACATTATGAACTTGAATGTGACCATAGACACGATCCCTCCTCAAATATATCCGGTAAGCTCCTCTCATAACATCAATCCGGGGGGTTCATGCATCACAGTTTACAAAATACCTGAGAAAATCTCAACAACCTCTGTCTATGTTAATGGCGATCACTTCCCTGCATACCCTGTCAAACTCTCAGGCAAATTATACTATATTTGCTACTTCGCAATTCCTACTAATGCCGTAAACAAAAATATCAAACTTGGTATTATGGCCCGGGACAAGGCTGGAAACATATCCACGATCAGCATACCATTTCATATCAGGAATAAAACATTTCAAAAAGATAACATTTACATCAGCCAGAACTTTCTGGAAAGAAAAATCCCGGAGTTCCGGAAGATGAACGATAAATTGAAGGGGGGCACGCTATTAGAATCCTTTATCTATATAAATGAAAAATTAAGAGCAGACAACTTTGAAACCATTCAATCCGTCTGTCAAAAAACAGAGGGGAAACAACTCTGGCGTGGAGCCTTTCTCAGGATGAAAAATGCTGCCACCATGGCAAAGTTCGGTGACAAGAGGACATATTATTACAAGGGTAAAAAGATCAGCAAAAGTATTCATCTCGGGGTTGATCTCGCCTCCACGAAGAATGCTCTCATTGAAGCATCCAACAGCGGTACCGTTGTTTTTTGCGGTTATCTGGGAATTTACGGAAATACTATTATTATTGACCACGGCCTGGGGTTGTTCAGTTTTTATGCTCATCTTGGAATGATAAATGTCAAGAAGGGCCAACCGGTTGAAAAGGGAGAACCTATCGGACAAAGCGATACGACAGGTCTCTCAGGTGGCGACCACCTCCATTTCGGTATTTTCGTCGGAAACAGATTTGCCGATCCTCA
>DFBI01000075.1 GCA_002367335.1 Syntrophaceae bacterium UBA3084
GGTTGTTGATAACTTCATTAATTATTTCAACTCATTACAATAAAGGAGGTAGGCTATGTTAGCACAATTTAATGTCCCCTCTACGATTATCGTAGGTGCGGGTGCCAGCAGAGAAGCAGGTGCTCAGGCTAAAAGATTCGGGGCAAACCGCGTTCTTCTGGTAACTGACAGTTACATGAAACAGTGTGGTCTGGCCGGACAGATTTGTGATTCTTTAAAAAAAGAGGGAATTGCCACCTCGGTCTTCTCGGGTGTTCAACCTGATCCCACCGATAAAAACGTCCTTGATGGTCTGAGCGAATTCAAGGCAAGCAAAGCTGATATTCTCATAGGCTTCGGTGGCGGAAGTTCGATGGACACCGCAAAGGTTATTTCCATCCTGGCAAATAACGAACTCCCCATGAGCCAGTATGCAGCAGGACCGGATAAAGTTCCGATAGCCAACCCTGGCGTGCCTTTCATGGTCATCCCCACAACGGCAGGCACGGGCAGTGAGGTAACAAAAGTGGCTGTTATTTCCGATACCGAACGGGATGTCAAAATGATGATACTCGATATAAACCTGCTGGCAACTGTTGCCCTTCTTGATTATGAGTTAACGATGACCATGCCTCCCGCGCTTACGGCTAATGTAGGCGTAGATACACTTGTCCATGCCGTTGAGGCCTATGTCTCTAAAAAAGCAAACTCCATGACGGACCCCATAGCGCTGTCGAGTATCCGTCTTGTTGCGGGAAATCTTTATACTGCTTTTAAAGAACCTGAAAACAAAAAAGCCCGCGAAGGTATGATGCTGGCTGCCTGTCAGGGTGGAATGGCATTCGCCAACAGCAGCGTATGTCTTGTTCACGGGATGAGCCGTCCAATCGGCGCCCTTTACCACGTGGCCCACGGGCTTTCCAATGCTGTTTTATTCCCCTCTGTTACAGAATATTCAATCCCCGGCGCTCCTGAGCGGTATGCAACTGTATCTCGCGTAATGGGCTGTGCATCAGAGAAAGATTCTGATGAAGTTGCAGGAGCTGCACTGGTTAAAGAACTCCAGGAATTGAATGATAAACTCGAAATACCAAGACTGGGTGAGTGCACCGGGGTAGAACTCAGTGTCTTTGATGAAAGGGTGGAAAAGATGGCCAATGATGGGCTGGCATCAGGCAGTCCAGACAATAATCCTGTTGTTCCAAGCGTACAGGAGATTATTAAACTTTACCACAAGGCCTGGTAATAGAAACAAGTTATAACCACGCTGGAACAGCTAAGGCCGTTACCGCATTCGCCGTAACTGCCTACGTTTAAATGACAACCTATCAATACCTATCCCCAGATGTCCCATTAAATCTTTACATTGATACATAATTATAATATATATATCGGCTGAGAGATTTGCATATTATGCAAGGGTTTCGGCTGGTATTCACTTTACCAGTTGAAGATTGTGGAGGTGTTTTTCTGGTAGAAAATTTTATAAAAGTTACAGCAACCGGTTTCGGTGTCGGTTTTTCACCTTATGCTCCTGGGACTTTAGGAACTTTGGTAGGAATTCCTGTATACTTGATATTTTCGTGTTTTACCTGGCCGATTTATGCAATATCGGTATTGGCTCTTTTCTCCTTAGCGGTATTTGTGTCCCGTGAAGCGGAGAAGATATTCAACAAAAAGGACGCACAAGAAATTGTAATTGATGAGATCGTGGGGTTTCAATTTACCATGTTCCTTGTTGCCCCGACGGTGTTACACATCCTGGCTGGGTTCATCCTTTTTAGGTTTTTCGACATTGTAAAACCTTATCCGGTTAATTTCTGTGAAAGGCGTTTACCCGGTGGATACGGGGTAGTAGCCGACGATGTCGCTGCAGGCATATACGGTAATATCATTTTACTCTTATTGGTTAAATTCGCCGGAATTTAGCGCATTAATTGTAAATCTTATTGCTAACTAATCAAATCAGTAATTCAAAATTTCGAATTCAACATTCAAAATTGGATTTCCGGGTTACGGAGTTGTTAAAATTGAATATCAGTATATTAACAATCGGGGATGAATTAACAAGCGGTATGATACAGGATACAAATTCCTCTTTCATATCGCGCCGGTTAAATTCCGAGCAGTGGCATGTATCAGCTATGATGGCCGTTGGTGATGATAAAAATGCCATTAAAAAAAGCCTGGAATATCTGCTTGGGATATCTGATGCCGTTATCGTAACGGGTGGTCTTGGACCAACAGCTGACGATATGACAACTGCCTCCATAGCAAAAGCATTTGGTCTAAAGTTATATACGGATGATTCTGTTCTTGGTGAAATTAAGAAAAGATTTCAAAAGTTTCACATTCAATGGACGGATAACAACACCAAACAGGCCATGTTTCCCGAAGGTGCCGTTCCTATATTAAACTCTGTTGGAACGGCCTGGGGCTTTTCGCTGAAAAGAGATGGGAAGATTATTGTTGTCATACCCGGTGTTCCTGTGGAAGTAAAGAGAATGCTGTCTGAAGGTGTAATCCCCCTGCTCAGAAAAGAATTTAAAGAACCCGTTCAGTATAGTTTACAGAAGACAATAAAGCTTTTCGGACTTTCCGAATCAAAGATTGATGAGGCGCTTTCCAGTGAGAATTTCAAGATGTCCGGTGTGACTCTGGGCTTTTACCCCAGGTTCCCGGAGAACCATATAGTTATTACATCCAGGGGCAGCGATGAAGCCACTGCTGTGGGGAATCTTGAAATTATAAAACAGAAAATTGTGGAAAGACTTGGAAAATATATATTTGGCTATGATGATGAAACCCTTGAAGGAGTAATTGCTTTTCTTCTGACGGAGAAAAATTTAACGCTGTCAGTAGCAGAATCATGCACGGGGGGGCTCATAACTGATCGGCTAACAAATGTACCCGGCAGCTCGAAATTTCTTGACAGGGGAGTGGTAACATACAGCAATGCATCAAAGGTTGAAATGCTGAATGTTCCATCTTCGGTCCTGGATGAATATGGCGCCGTGAATGAACAGACGGCTGTTTCTATGGCCGTGGGCGTCCAAAAACTGGCAAAGACCGATATTGGTCTTGCCATTACGGGAGTCGCTGGGCCGGCAGGGGGAACAGTAGAAAAACCGGTTGGCACTGTCTTTATCGCGGTAACTGATGGGAAGGATACGATCTGCCGCAAGTTTCTTTTTCGCTGGGAGCGAAGGAGAATAAAAGAAATTTCATCTCAATGGTCTCTGGAAATTCTCAGAAGGTTTGTGGAAAGCAAGGAATAATGACGGGTGAAAAACCGAAAAGAGTTTTTCTGGCAATAGAACTTCCGGAGGATGTGAAAAACCAAATCATCGCAGTCCAGGATAAATTAAAGATACTTCTCAAAGGCATCAGGTGGACAAGACCGGAGGGAATCCATCTGACACTGAAGTTCTTTGGCGATATTTATGAAAAAGAGATTGTCCCGATTTCAGAAATCATTACAGAGAACACAAAAAGTGCTGAGACTATTTCATTGAATGGTGGGGAAATAGGGGTATTCCCGAATCTGGGAAGACCTCGTGTCCTGTGGCTTGGACTAAATGGAGACATTGAAAGATTATCGATTCTTCAAGAAGCAATTGACATAGATTTAGAGGTGTATGGTTACAAAAAAGAGAGACGTAAGTTCAGTCCCCATCTGACACTGGGGAGGGTCAAGTCATTCAGAGGGGGAATCATGAATCTTTCACAAGTGATTAAAAGGGGAGGAGATTACCGGGCGGGACAATTTAGTTCCAAAGGACTTACCCTTTTTCAGAGTGATCTGAAGCCGGGTGGCGCTGTGTATACAAAGCTTGCGTATTTTCCTTTTGGAGGGTAAAAACAAGTTTCAAGTTTTGAGTTTCGAGTTGAAAGTTGAGGAACGAAACACAACAACATGAAAGATAACGAGACCTTTGCATAACCCCTCTAATCGTCATTCCGGGCTTGACCCGGAATCCAGGGACTGTTTGATAATACTGGATTCCGTGTCGTGCTTCGCGTGCACGGAATGACAAAAAGGCATGTTTTATAAGGTTCTGCAAAGCTCTCATAACAACAAAGGAAGGGGAGGATCATTATGTCATCTGATGCAGATAAAGAAAAAGCGGTAGATCTGGCGATAACTCAGATCGAACGGCAGTTTGGAAAAGGTTCAATCATGAAGTTGGGGGGGGGTTTTATTACCGATGTTCCATCCATATCGACAGGCGCGCTCAGTCTCGACATTGCCCTTGGTGTTGGTGGTGTTCCGCGAGGGCGGGTTGTTGAAATATTTGGTCCTGAGTCGGGGGGTAAAACAACCCTGGCCCTTCATATTGTTGCGGAAGCACAGAAGGTAAATGGTCTTGCTGCCTTTATTGACGCGGAACATGCTCTTGATATCAAATACGCCGCAAAGATTGGAGTGGATGCGGATTCCCTGTTAATATCTCAACCGGATACAGGAGAGCAGGCTCTTGAAATAGCCGAAGTCCTGGTGAGAAGCGGAGGGCTGGATGTCCTTGTTATAGATTCTGTCGCGGCCCTTGTTCCCAGGGCTGAGCTCGAGGGTGATATGGGGGATGCACAGATGGGGCTTCAGGCACGGCTCATGTCTCAGGCGCTGCGGAAACTTACGGGAAGCATCAGCAAGTCAAAGACAACGGTTATTTTCATTAACCAGATCAGGATGAAGATCGGGGTGTTTTTCGGCAATCCGGAAACAACAACGGGTGGTAATGCCCTTAAATTTTATTCCTCCATGCGTCTTGACATAAGAAAGATAGGGGCAATTAAACATGGACAGGATGTCATAGGAAACAGAACCAGGGTCAGGGTTGTAAAAAATAAGGTGGCCCCTCCCTTCAGAGACGCGGAGTTTGATATCATTTTTGGTGAAGGGATCTCGAGGGAAAATGATATTATAGATCTTGCTTCCAATAGTGGAATTGTAGAGAAGAGCGGTGCATGGTACTCCTACAAAGGTGAAAGATTGGGGCAGGGAAGGGAAAACACGAGGACTTTTCTCAAGGAAAATCCTGATTTGTTTATTCAAATCGAAGATGAAATTCGTGAAAAATTCAACCTGACGAAGGAGATCGAAAAAGAGGACGCATAGTGGGGGATGACATTTTATATGAAAAGGCAAAACAAAAGGCCTTTCGTTTTCTCCTGGTGAGATCAAGAAGCACAAAAGAGTTGCGATCAAAGCTAAAGGAAAAAGGATTTGAAGAAGGAGTAGTCAATGATGTTATTGACAGCTTATTGGAACTCAAATACCTGGATGATGAAGCCTTTGCGGAAGGCTGGGCAAGAAATCTTGCAGTGAACAGGCTGTGGGGGAATAGAAAGATTGAAATAAGCCTCCGGGAAAAGGGGATCAGCCGGGAACTTATTGAAACGGCCATTGTGCGGGTGAGGAAAGAAATCAGTGAAAAAGAAGCTATTCAAAAACTTGTAGAAAAAAAATGTGGCAAATCAATTGCATCTGAAGCAGACGCTGAGTTTATTTCTCCGAAGGAGAAAAGACGGTTAATCCAAAATCTTATGAGCAGAAGTTTCCCACTGGAATTGATATTTGATGTGTTAAGCAGTTTGGAGGGGGAGTATTTTGATGACAGGGGATGAAATCAGGGGAAGATTCCTACGATATTTCGAAGGAAAGGGTCATACCATTGTAGCAAGCTCTGAACTTGTACCAAAAGAAGATCCTACACTTCTTTTTACTAATGCGGGCATGGTCCAGTTCAAGAACCTGTTCCTGGGGTTGGAAGATAGAGGATATACCAGAGCTGCTTCCTCGCAGAAGTGTGTTCGTGCGGGTGGAAAACATAACGATCTGGAGAATGTGGGGGTTACTGCACGTCATCATACCTTCTTCGAGATGTTAGGTAATTTTTCCTTTGGTGATTATTTCAAGGATGAGGCTATAGCCTGGGGATGGGAATTTCTCACGGAGATAATGGGCCTTCCTGAAGAAAAGCTGATAATTACCATTTATAAGGATGATGATGAGGCCTTTGAGATATGGAATAAAAAGATGGGCATACCGGCGGAGCGTATTGTTCGTCTGGGCGAAAAAGACAATTTCTGGATGATGGGCGAGACAGGCCCTTGTGGCCCCTGTTCGGAAATCATCTATGATCAGGGTAAAGAAGTCGGGTGCGGCAGACCGGAATGTAATGTGGAGTGCGAGTGTGACCGGCATCTTGAGCTGTGGAATCTCGTTTTTACCCAGTTTAATCGTGACGAATTCGGTAAATTAACCCCTCTACCGAAACCTAACATAGATACGGGTATGGGTCTGGAGCGGCTCGCGGCGGTAATGCAAGGCGTTCAAAGTAACTATGACAGTGATTTATTTAAAGAGATAATTGAGCATATCGAAGCAGCGTCAGGCAAAAAATACAAGGATAATGAAGATGACGATATTTCCATAAAAGTCATTGCGGACCACAGCAGAGCAGTTACGTTTCTAATCAGTGATGGCGTTCTTCCGAGTAATGAGGGGAGGGGTTATGTACTCAGGAGGATACTGAGAAGGGCTGCGCGCCATGGTAAACTCCTTGGTATGAACAAACCCTTTTTACATGACATTGTCCCTGTCGTTATTGAAAAGATGAAAGATGCCTATCCTGAACTTTTAGATAAGGAATCATATGTCAGGAAGATAGTTGTCAATGAAGAACAACGCTTTATGGAAACTCTTGATGCCGGCTTAAAAATATTGAATGATGAGATGGAGGTCCTCAAAGAGAAAGGGGAGAAAACAGTTCCCGGTGAAGTTGTTTTCAAGCTTTATGACACATTTGGTTTTCCCACGGATCTGACGGCCGAGGCTGTCCGAATCCAGGATATGACTGTTGACATGGAAGGTTTTGAAAAGGCCATGGAGGCCCAGCGTGAAAAGGCAAGAGAATCATGGAAGGGAAGCGGCGGAGAAAAGATTTCCGATGTTTATCTGCAACTTTCGACAAAGGGAATTTCGAACGATTTTGTTGGCTATGAAGGAGTTACTGAGGCCACATCACGCATTACAGCCATTCTGAAAAATGATGAAGAGGTTAAAGCCCTTTCAGAAGGTGAGAACGGTGAAATCTTTGTAGAACATACCCCATTCTATGGTGAGGTGGGAGGACAGGTTGGAGATACAGGTGTTATAGAATCGGGATCGTCTCTCTTTGACGTATGGGATACTCAGAAACCCCTTGATGATTTATTTACCCATATTGGAAAACTTAAAAAGGGCCAGCTCAATGTTGGTGATACAGTGGTTCTTAAGGTTGATAAATTGGCAAGAAGAGCCATAGAGGCGCATCATTCCGGTACACATATCCTGCAGGCAGCGTTGAAAAAGGTTTTGGGTGATCATATTAAACAGTCAGGTTCCTTTGTTAATCCGAAGAGACTTCGATTTGACTTTACCCATTTTTCCAGGATTGAAGATGAAGAAATGGAGGAAGTGGAAAAAATTGCCAATGAATACATCAGACAGAATGCTCCGGTTATGACTACGGTGCTTCCCAAAGAAGAGGCAATAAGAACGGGAGCAACAGCAGTCTTTGATGAAAAATATGGCGATGATGTGAGACTTGTCAAGATGGGTAATTTCAGCATGGAATTGTGCGGTGGTACCCACGTGACA
>DFBI01000115.1:0-1893 GCA_002367335.1 Syntrophaceae bacterium UBA3084
TTACATGTCCCTCTTTTACTGTGCTTTGCCCGTACTCTTTTCCGTATGGGAATAAAAGGGGATATGTGAAGTATTTCATACCATAACCATGAACCATTTCATTGTGTTTCTCGCTATACTTCAGCATATATTAACCAAAAGATAAATGAGTATGTTGATTCGTGGGGATTTTATATGTCCGCAATCTGCCTGATCATAATTGATTTCACAAAGCAAGATACTTGAAAGGAAACAGGTCATGACCCTTTCTAAAAATAAGATTAGCTTCAGCATTTTTTCTATCTTGATTTTGTTTTTTCTTCCTGGCTGTGTTCAAACATTATCATTAATAACCATACCCGTTACAGTAGCCCAACTCGGCGCAACGGCATATCAATCAATTGAAAAAGCAGATATCGATGCTGCGGTAGCATCAGGGGTTACTAAAAAGGAACTGAACAAAATTCAAAATGTTGTGATATTCTTGGGACAGGAAAACACGGAGCCACCATTCGGAAGGATAGGTGATCTGGGAGCCGTAGTAGGAGACAACCTGTGTGTAGAATTAACNNAAGGTATATGAGGGAAGTAAATTAAGAAAATTGACCAAAGCAGGTTACAGCACGAAAAAAATTGCCAACGCAGGGAAAAGATTAGGAGCACAGGCAATTGTCACCGGCAATATTACGGCTGGTCAGAATCGTTCATTCGGTATGCTTGGGATAGGCAGAATGAATACAGTTGTTCAAAGTGCCTCAATGAAAATTATAGGTGTTAGAAAAGCTAATACATTAATGATCATTACGATCAATTATAAAATCGGACAGAACCCGCGAGTTGCGGCAGAGGGCATGGCAATGGTCTTAAAGACAAAACTGGAAGACCCAACTCTGAATGTTGAGAAACTGTTTAAGAAAGAGAAAATAGGATAATTCAGTATTAATTAACAATAACAAGATAATGCGATTATAGAAAGTACTGGATCGACTATTAAAAACCCGCCGGCTATTCGAAGATTACGGGTTCCCTTAAAATGGCTTTTCTTGCTGCAGCGGCACACTGCGCTACATCCGGATGAGTATCTTTGAGCGAAGCGATCTGACGCAGGTTATCTGCTGTCCGCGAGATAAGCATAGCAAGATCACCATCCGCTATCTTCAATTTATTGGTAATCCGTGCCCAATCGACATTTCCGGCCCACCTGTAAATGGCTACCGAAGCCCAGAATGGGAGGGGATTTACATCGAATCCCGCATCTTTCATCCGCTGTGATATTGGGGTGACGGTTGAGATAATCTTATCACAAGCTGCCAGAAGTTTTTTTGATTGCTCGCCTCGTTTTAAAACAATGTTTGTATCTCTGTCATAAACAAATGGAGCAACAACGGCTGCGAGGAGCGCCTCATTTCTTTTCGGGAAAGCATCATTTGTCAAACATTCGGCGATAAGCAGTGGCTGGTCCAGTCTTAATTGTGAAGTCCACATCCCTTTTTCTGTAAGACGATTGTTACCATTTACGAATCCTTCCGCCTTCAAGAAATTTAAATGTCTCTGAAAATCTTTCCATAAATCCGTTCTTATCTTTTTCTTCATTCGTTCTTTCTGCTGGTAATTGGCGAGAGATCTTTCGAAAATGTCTCTGATATCTTCCGGCGTGTGTGAGAGAAGAAGATTCAATGTCATAGAAAAATCATTTCGAATCCGGCTCACTATTTTTTCCGGCTTCATAAAACAGAGGTCTCTAACGTGTAATATGTCCATATACTTTTGTGGAATAGTAAGCATAAAACCGATATTATCCTGTCCCCGTCTTCCTGCTCTGCCTGTCATCTGGTGAAATTCTGTGGCGTTCAGGGGCAGGAATTCACGGCCGTTGAACTGATCCGAATTGAACAGTACAACCGATCTTGCAGG
>DFBI01000115.1:1943-4578 GCA_002367335.1 Syntrophaceae bacterium UBA3084
TTCATCATTGTTTCAACCATGAACTTCCAGGCCGGTAGTTGCCCGCCGTGATGGGCTCCTGCCCGGCAGCGGCGAAGACTTTGAAGTTGTTCATGATCCTTCAGGTAGGGAAAGTGATCGAGAATTTCCCGGAGATCTTTGTTAAAGGGTTTTTGATCGGTCCGGTCTGGAGCGATTTTAACAAGATTTATGGCGGCATTGCATTCACCCCTTGATTTGAGAAAAAATATTGCCGGGAGAAGTTTGAATCTTCTCAGTACCCCGATAATTTCATCAAAAGGGGGGAGTTTATTGCCATGTCGATAGATGTTTGGTCTGTTTCCCAGAAAGGAAACAACCTTCTTGAATATCTTTTTCCCGGTCAGAAGGGGCATAATAATTCCTGACGGGTGGAGAAAAAGAGGATAGAGGGGGACAGGCCGCCTGTCTTCTTTTATTACAATACATTCCCTGCCCCTGATAGAATTCAGCCAGCCGGCGATTTCCCGGCCGTTCCCAACAGTTGCCGACAGGAGCAGTAAATTTATCCTTGCGGGAAGATAGATCATGATCTCTTCCCAGACAACCCCCCTGTCTTCGTCTCCCAAGAAATGTGCCTCATCCAGAATGACCAGATCATAGCCGAGGGTTTTTCCTTTGTGCATTACATCATAGAGCTGGTTTCTCAGAATTTCCGTTGTGCCGACTATGATTGGAGCTTCCGTGTTATCCTTTGTATCCCCTGTGAGAATTCCCACATTACCGCGCCCGAAGCTTTCCCCGAATTCCACCCATTTGGAATTGGTCAGAGCTTTCAGAGGTGACGCGTACCAGCATCGGCCACCTTTTTTGAACACATCTGAAATTGCCTGCTGTGCAATCCAGGTTTTCCCAGCGCCTGTTGGCGCTATAACAAGACAATCCGTTTTTTTGATAGATTCGAGTGCTTTTACCTGGAATGGATCGGGTGTAAAGGGCATTGAAGGCGGTTTTCCAATATGGGAAAATATTTCTTTCAGTTCAGGTTCGGCCCCGGGCTCCATCCTGAAAGACTTTTCGCCGGGAGATCTTGTCTTTATTCTTCCGCGGGACTTCTTCCCAGAATAACGCCGCCTTTTGATTGTCCGGGGAGAGTTATGATTTTCTGAAACCTGGGCCATCTGAGTAACCTTCCATTACGGACAAACAAGTTTGACGGCTTCGTAAAAAGCTCTGCTATGCCATCTTATTTATCCGTGTGATGAAACAACTACCACAGTTTGTCGGTATCGTAAAGAATGATAGCGTAGATATCTTTTGAAATTGACAAAAACAGGCATTGGTATTAAGTATCATTCAAATTTGACAATCTCGCAAAAAGTCGGATATCCCCTCCCCTAGTGGGAGGGGATAAAAAAGGGGGGCATAGCTACTTGAAATAGCGGTGTTCTCACCCTCACCCTTGTCCTTTCCCATCAAGGGAGAGGGAGTTTTTGGACTTTCAAGTAACTCGTCATTCCCGACCTGAGCGTTCGACTGAGCTCACGCCGAAGTCGGGAATCCAGTATTTTGTTCATTTCCCCCTGGATTCCCGCTTTCGCGGGAATGACCCCGACAAGTNNCATAGCGGAGCTTTTTACGAGACCATCAAATTTAAAACCCATAAATATTTATGAGTGCGGAGTTATCAAAAGCGATATGAGAAAAAGAAGTGAAAAGAGCGGGATATTCTGGGGATGGTTTGTTGTTGCCGGAGTTTTTATCATACTGAGTGTCAGTTATGGCGCCAGGTATTGCTTTGGTATCTTTGTCAGGCCCATGTTTGTCGAATACAAGTGGTCCATGACTATTATTTCCTTTGGAGCTTCCATTAACCTCTTTATGTATGCCGTAGGGGGAATTTTATCCGGATGGCTCCTCGATAGAATGGCGCCCAGATGGATCATGACATTCGGGGCGGTTATTACAGCAACCGGCTTTGTAATGGTGAGTTTTATTCAGACGCCGCTTCAGTTCTATCTTTCTTATGGAGTTTTATGCGGTCTTGGATCCGCGGGGGTTGGTGTGGTTGTGGGCGGTTCTTCCGTGGGAAAATGGTTTATCAGAAAGAGGGGGGTTGCCGTAGGCATTGCCTCAATGGGAATAGGAGTTGGGACTATGATACTGACCCCGGTGGCAGGTTATATTGTCAAGAATTATGATTGGCGGAACGGATTTATCTTTTTCGGGATTCTGATTCTTATTGTGGGTGTTATCCTTTCGCAAGTCTTTATGGGTAAAGCAAATCCAGAATTATATGGCCTTTCGCCGGATGGCGAAAAGGTCCAAAAGGATCAAGAAGAGCCCATGCTTGAAACCGGTATTGACGCTAAAGTTTCTCTCGCGCCTGTTTTAACGGATTCCCGTTTCTGGATCCTGGCTATCTGCTTCAGTCTTGCCATTATGGCACCGATGATGGCGTTCGTTCATCAGGTGACCTATGCCATTAGTAATAATATCGACAAAATTGCTGCAGCTTCGTCTATAGGCGTCATCGGGATTGCCAGCATCTTCGGAAGATTTTTCTTTGGGTGGTTCAGTGATCGTATTCAAGATGCCAAGTATTCCGCGTCCCTGGGTTTCTTCATCATGGCGGCAGGGCTGTTAATCCCGTTGAAAGCGACCACAGCTAAGCTGC
>DFBI01000142.1:0-4297 GCA_002367335.1 Syntrophaceae bacterium UBA3084
CTTCTCTCTCCAGATCAAGGATCGAGTCCTCTGAAACATATGTTCCTTCCGGACAATCCCCGCCTGACATAACTTCTGCAAGTTTCATTGCCACATGAACATCATAGTCGGAAATGTAATTTCCATATCTCATGTTGTGCAGAATAGACTCCGCCATGCCTTTAAAATTGTCTCCCATAACTGGAATCATAACCGGTTTTGGTTTGCTGTAAAACATGGATAATCCGAGAACAACGTCTTTCGCATCCCAGATCTGATGGTCACGATTGATACTGATGCCATCTGTTTTTCTAATATAACCTAATTCCACCGCTTCCATTGCGCTGGTGGCTACTTTGGCCATGCCTATGTTTTCAAAGATTTTCTGATAGTACGTCTGCATGTTCAGGCCATTTGCTACGGCCCCATCCGGGATACCTTCAGTTACACGCACCATGGATTCTTTAATTCCTCCTCCCGAAGGAATTACGCCAACACCGACTTCGACCAGTCCGATATAGGTTTCACCGGCAGGCTGGCATTTTGCTCCATGCATGGACATTTCGCAACCGCCACCCAGAGCCATTCCTGCCGGAGCGGTAACTACCGGTTTTTCACAGTATTTCATTCTCATATTGGCATACTGAAAATCACGGACAAGCTTGTCAAGGACATCCCAGTCTCCTCTCTGGATTGCGATCAAAATCTGGAAGATATTGGCGCCAACAGAAAAATTAGTTCCGTGATTCGCAACGACCAGTCCGAGAAAGTCTTTTTCCACTATATCGCAACTATCATATATCATTCTGATTATATCATCATCCACTGCGTTCATCTTGGTATGGAACTCAAGACAGGCAACACCATCGCCTATATCCACAAGTGACGCACCCAGCTTGGCTTTAACGACCTTTTCTCTCTCTTTCAGAGATGGCAGCAAAATTATCTTTGGATTGGTCTCAAGCTTCACATAACTTTTCGTTTCAAAATCGTAATAATAGTTGCCATCCTCTTTTTTGAGATAGAAAGAGTCACACTTTGCCTTCAACATTTCCGTGATCTTTTTAGGAACCTTCAATTTCAGCTTCTTCATTGCATCAACGGCTTCCCTGACACCAATTGCATCCCAAGTCTCAAATGGCCCTAGTTTGTGATTATAGCCCCATTTCATGGTGTTATCAATTCCAACAATAGTCTCGGATATTTCAGGAACACGATTTGCCGCATATATAAAATTCCTGCATAGATATTCTCTGACCACTTCAGCGGCAATATCCTCGCCGTTAAACAAAGCCCTGAGTTTTACCTCAAAACCACCTTCCATCTTACCTGCACCGTAGACTGAGGCAAATCTCGGTTTTTGAAATGGAACATATTCCATTGTGTTATAATCAAGAACCAATTTGACTCTGTTTCCCTTTTCGTCCTTTGTCTTCTTATAGAACCCCTGCCTGGTCTTGTTGCCCAGCCACTTCTTCTCCATCATTTTAGTCATAAAATCAACCGGTACAAAGTAATCAGACATTTCATCGTCCGGCACCGCTTCATGAAGATTCTTCATAACATGATAACCCGTATCCAACCCAACCAGATCCAGAGTTCCACCTATGGAAGAACCGGGCCTTCCCACTCCCTTGCCAATAATAGCATCCAGCTCCGGTATTGTCAGTTCCCTGTCCACCATTATTTTCAGAGCATTAGCAATATCGAAAACTCCAATACGATTACCAACGAAATTGGGAACGTCCTTACAAATAACGACACCTTTACCCAGCACGTTCTCGCAAAATCTGATCATGTAATCAACAACTTCTTTTCTTGTTTCCTCACCGGGAATGATTTCCAGGAGTTTCATGTAACGGGGAGGATTATAGAAGTGTGTTCCCAGAAAACGCTCCTTTAGTTTTCCGTTCATGTCGGCTGAAATCTCTTTGATGGGCAACCCGGAGGTGTTCGTGGACACAATGCAATCCGGTCTTGCAACTTTTTCAACTCTGGCAAAAAGATCCTGTTTAATCTTGAGATTTTCAATAACCACTTCAATAATCCAATCCATTTCGGACAACTTATCCAAGTCATCTTCAAGATTACCAATAGTAAGCATTGAAGCGTTTTTCTTTGAATAGAAACCGGCCGGCTTGGATTTTAACACGCCGGCTAATCCTCTTGCGGCAAAACTGTTTCTCCATTCGGGACTATCCTCAGTCAGACCTTTTTTCTTGTCAGCATCGGTCAGATCAAAAGGAATAATGTCCAATAACAAACATTCAATCCCCGCATTCGTCAGGTGAGCCGCTATGCTGGCGCCCATGACACCAGCGCCTAAAACGGCAGCTTTTTTTATTTCATATGACATATCATTCCTCCTTGTCAGGTGAGAAGCCAAAACATCTTAATCATATCTTTGAAGACCGAATCACTATACAATTACACTCTTCAATTTTTAGAAATGATGACTTAACTTCCCGTTTAATGACTATCTCAACAATCCGTTTTTAAGAGCTAAATGACTCTGCCAGCATCTCAATGGGAAGTCTGTCGCTAATCTTAATGGTCTTACATCTTCCCTCTAAAGTAGGCAGCACATTAACCGCAAAGTACTTCGCCGAAGCAATCTTTCCCTGATAGAAAGCAACGTCTGCGTTTTCGCGGGCGAGAGAGCGTTGTCCGGCTTTTGAGCCTTCAACATCCGCTTCTCTGTAAATAACATTGAGTTTTTCAGTTGCAATTTGCGCTCCCTGCATCAGGAGCCATCCAACAATAAGATCACCCAAAATCATTAAGTATGGCCTTGCATTCAGAAGGGGCAGCAAGAAACCGGCGCCCTTTCCCCATGTATCAAATTGCCTTGTAAGGTCGCCAACAGCATTCAAAGCCTCCTGTAAATGACTGTTGTATTCTTTCAGGTCATCAATTTCATATACCTTCTTTATGGTACTGGTGATTTCCCCGAAAAGATTCAGAACATTCCGACCTTTGTTCATGCCGAGTTTTCTCCCGACGAGATCAAGAGCCTGAACGGCATTTGTACCTTCATAAATACTGGCAATTTTACAGTCCCTCATGTATTGTTCTATGGGGTATTCGGAACAGTAGCCATAACCACCATATACATCTATCGCATAAGAACATACCTCAAGAGCCCTGTCAGATGAAAAGGCTTTACATACAGGGGTTAAAAGTTCGACTAATCCATGCCACTTTTTCCTGTCGGCCTCTTTTTCAGCAGCTTGCGACATATCAATACAAAAGGCGGCAAAATAGTTCATAGCCCTGATGCCTTCAACATATGACTTCATCCAGAGAAGAGTCCGCCTGATATCAGGATGTTCAAAGATTGGAACTGCTTTGGCCTTGGGATTTTTCATTTCCCAGATGGGGGCGCTCTGGATTCTTTCCCTGGCATACTGTAGTGCATGTTCGTACGCGGCCGTCGCGTGCCCCAGGCCCTGCAAACCGACATCAAGCCTTGCTTCATTCATCAGCAGAAACATAATCTTGATGCCTTCACGTTCCTTGCCGAGAAGTTCGCCAATGCACTTACCGTTTTCACCGAAATTCAGGGTGCAGGTAGAAGAACCCTTAATGCCCATTTTGTGTTCAATACTGCCGGTACTGATATCGTTAAGCTCACCCAGGCTGCCGTCATCATTCACCTTGTATTTGGGAACTATGAAGATAGAAATACCACCCGTACCGGGTGGGTCTCCCTCTATTCTGGCCAGAACAGGATGAATAATATTAGGAGTAAGATCGTGGTCTCCACAGGATATAAAGCTTTTTGTACCCGAAATACTATAGGTGCCGTCCGGCAGTTTTTTAGCCACGGTCCTTAAAGCTCCAACGTCAGTTCCCGCACCAGGCTCAGTCAGACACATGGTGCCGGCCCACTCACCTGCATACATCTTATACATGTACTTATTCTTCTGTTCCTCAGTGCCTCGATTCTCAATTAACCCGGCCGCTCCCTGTGTTAGCCCCGGATACATGACAAAGGCAAAATTGGCCGAATTAAAATATTCGAAACAGGCTGCATAAACCGACACGGGAGCTCCCTGCCCCCCCACTTCAGGATCTCTGTGAGCACAAACCCACCCGGCCTCACAAAACTTCTTGTAGGCATCATGGAAGCAGGCAGGTATGGTGACTTTGCCGGCTTCAAAAGTACACCCTTCTTTATCCCCAACATCATATGTCGGAACGATAAGGTCTACTGCCATTTTCTCTGCTTCATTGAGCATCATGTCCACAATTTCGTTTGAATAATCCTTGTACTTTTCCAGAGAAAACAACTTCTCAATCCCCAGTTGTTCATACA
>DFBI01000142.1:4384-14892 GCA_002367335.1 Syntrophaceae bacterium UBA3084
CCTTCTCTCACATTAGATCGGATCCTTTTTTCTCTCGTCGACTCTTTTCCAGCGAAAAGATGGAGAGAGATGATCCCGTTAAGTAATCCCCAGACGACGTTTCTACCTTTTATGAGATCTTTTTTATTGTAGAATTCGCCCGTCTTAAAACCATGTTCTAATATCCCGTCGACTATCTCGACAGATTTATTTGCCGCATGAATCAGATGTTTATTCATTTCGTCAGAAAAATTGAGATCATCCGCCCGCAGCATAAAAGTCATAAGAATTCTGAACAATTCCCTGTCATTAAGAAAAAAATCGATATAAAAATCAGAAAATTGCAATAGTATGTCCGCAGCGGTTCTACTTTCATCAATAATATCAAACAACTTTTCATGAAACATTTCGATATCATTCATCAGTATCCGGGCGTAGATTTCTTCCTTGCTGTGAAAATAGAGATATATTGTTCCCTTACTTATTCGAGCTTTCCTGGCGATGTCTTCAACAGATACAGATTGGTAGCCTTTCTTGAAAAATAGTCGCTGAGAAGCTTTGAGAATTGCCCTCCTCCTCTGTTCTTTTTCTTTTAGTCTTCTTGTTACAGATGTCAAATTCGTTCGCCTTATTTTTAGTAAGATGTAAATTTATTATCAATGAAAACCCTTATTCACTTGATGAACATGGGTCATAAAATGACCATCAGTCATTTTACCTGTAAACTAATTTTTCAGCGTTGTCAAGAAAAAAATATTATTTTTCAGCTTTTTTATGCCGGTTGAAAAATACATTTAGTTATAAGCAGTTAATCCCTTAATTGTAAAGTTCGTGCCTGCCTGTGCGTTGCCTGTCTGCGAGCGTCCTCGCTCAGGCGGACACGCAGACAGGCAAAATTGGCTTCGGCGTGAGCTCAGTCGAACGCTCAGTCGAACGGCAAAAGAATTTAGTAACCGTTCACGGTTCAAAGGTTCACGGTTGACCGCTTTTTCCCATTCAACATTCGATGTTGGATGTTCATCCTGGTTCCGGCTTGTTCGGGTTAGGGAGTTGGTCGGAAAAGCTAAGGTTTTCCAGATCAGAAATAAATTGACATAGATCAAATCTTATGTTAGGTGGCAACCCGTTTCATTCAAAAAAATAATGATTGATTTAGTCGTTTAGATTTGTAGATTTTATATAGAAATTTTACCTGTTTTCTCTTTTTCTCAAGGAAGGCGGGCAGGCGATGATAGAACCATTCCTTTAAGGAGAGATTATGACCCTTTCTGAAGTAATGAATACGCTCGACGCGAAAGCTCTTGTGGGAAATGATCGTCTAAACACCATAGAGATTAAAACGGCCTTTGCTGCCGATCTGCTAAGTGATGTGCTTGCCTTTGCTAAAGCCGGGAGCCTTCTGCTTACAGGCTTAACAAATTCCCAGGTTATAAGAACGGCAAGTATCCTGGACATTGCAGCTATTGTATTTGTTCGAGGGAAAAGCCCTCCGAACGAAACACTCAAATTGGCTGAAGAATTAGATATTCCAATCTTATCAACAAAGTATATTCTTTTCGAAACTTCCGGACGATTATATTCTCAAGGAATCACCGGATGTATAAAAAAAGTTGGCGGCGAATAATCTGAATCATTATGAGTCTTAAATATACAAATTCTTTCACCGTCGAAGGTGGAAATTTCGAGAAAGCGGGGATAGCCTCCGTTGAGATCAAAAAAATATTAAAAAACATGGGTATTAACGGTGATACCTTAAGAAAAATTGCCATTGCCGCATATGAATCGGAAATCAATATAATTTCTTACGCAAAACGTGGCGTCATCAATGTTCGTGTGACTCCCGATTTTGTTTTACTTGATGTAGAGGATGAAGGCCCGGGTATCGAAAATATAGGAATGGCGATAAGAGAAGGGTTCTCAACCGCCAGCGACACAATCAGAGAAATGGGATTCGGGGCAGGCATGGGTATTCCCAATATAAAGAATTGCTCTGATGCTTTTGAGCTGACCTCCGAAGTTAATAAGGGAACCCATTTAAGAGTATTGATTAACATTTCCGGCAGTTAACAAAGGGTTATAGAGGTGTATTTTGATGGAACTGGCTTCTATAGTTAAAAAATTAAATCTCAGGGTGGAATGCGGTAAAGACAAACTGGGAAGAGAAGTGCCTGGAGGCTATGTGGGAGACCTTTTAAGTGATGTCATGGGTAACAGTAAAGAAGGAGATCTCTGGATTACCCGTCAGACCCATCAGAATATTGTAGCGGTTGCCAGTCTGAAAGAACTTGCAGGCATTGTTCTCGTTCAAGGAAAAGAACCGGATGAAGATACTCTCGAAAAGGCCATTCAAGAGGGAATTATAATTCTGGTAACCGAACTGCAGACATTTGAAGTAACTGGAAAACTATATAACTTAATATCCTAAATAACGCTTCCTTACAGGGGTACTACAGACAGCGATAATAATGATAAAGGAGTTTACATGTGACCTGCATATCCACACCTGCCTGTCCCCCTGCGGTGATCTGGATATGTATCCATCTGCTATTGTGGAAAAGTGCGTTAGTCGGCAATTAGACATTATAGCTATTTGTGACCACAACTCTTCCGAAAATGTACCGTATGTTATGGAAGCAGCCCGTGGGAAACCGATTACCATACTACCGGGAATGGAGATAACGAGCAGAGAAGAAGTTCATATAATAGCGCTCTTTGACAACATGGATAATTTATTAAAACTTCAGGATATTGTATATGGAGCACTTCGTGGCATGAACAGAGAAGAAGTATTCGGATGTCAGCCCATCGTAAATGCAGCCGATGAAGTGGAAGGTTTTAACGATAGACTGTTGATCGGAGCTACCGAAATTCCGTTGCAGGAATCGGTCGAAGCGATTCATAAGTTTCATGGAGTGGCCATCGCCGCCCATATAGACCGGGAAAGCTTCAGTGTCATTGGTCAGTTGGGGTTTATCCCCCCTGAAATTAAATTCGATGCGCTTGAAATTTCATGTCGAATGGAACTAAAGAAAGCCCGGGAGCAATATCCGGAGCTTTCCAAATATCCTTTTCTGAAATCATCGGATGCCCATTTTATAAATGATATAGGTAAAGGATCCACAAAAATCTTTTTGGAAAGCCCGACAATCTCCGAACTGAAGATGGCTTTTGAAGGGCACGGGGGAAGACATATCCTGGAGTAAATTATGCTGGAACTCTCCATGCATATTCTTGACATTGTTGAAAATTCAACAAGGGCCGGTGCAAAGCTGGTCAAAATCAGTATTGTTGAGGATAAAAAAAAGGATAAGCTGATCATAAATTTTTCCGATGATGGGAAAGGTATGGATGAAGAAACACTCAAAAAAGCCCTTGATCCCTTTTTTACATCGAAATCAGTTCGTAACATTGGATTGGGGCTCCCTATGCTGCTCCAGGCCACGAAGAGTTGTGACGGCCATTTTTCAGTTGAATCAAAAAAAGGAATGGGAACGAGGGTTATAACCGACTTTAAATACAGCCACATTGATCGCCAGCCTTTGGGAGATATAACCGGTACCATTATTACATTAATTGCAGGAAATCCGGAAGTGGATTTTGTTTACTCTCATCAAAAAGGAAATCTGAAATATACGCTGGATACACGGGAAATACGCAAAGAGATTGAGGATGTTTCCATAAACAACTCTGAAGTTTTACGTTTTATAAGGACAAATATCGAAGAAGGATTAAAAGAAATTGGAATGAAGGAGGCGCTACTGAATGAAATCAGAAAATAACGATCTACTAAAAGAATTTACGCCGGAACAAATTGAAAAATTGGACGAAATAATTGAAACCCACAAAGGTAAATCCGGAGGGTTGATCCCTGTACTGGAACAAGCTCAGAAAATCCTCGAATATATACCCATTCCCGTCCAAAAACGGGTCGCAGAGGGTTTGAACCTGCCACTGAGCCGGGTTTACGGTGTTGTTACCTTTTACTCATTTTTTACGATGACTCCCCGTGGAAAACATACGGTTCGAGTTTGTCTCGGAACGGCCTGCTATGTCAGAGGAGGTAAAACCATAGCCGAAAATATAGAAAAACTGTTGGGTATCAAAGAAGGGGAAACGACCGAAGACAGGCTGTTTACCTATGAATCCGTCCGATGCCTGGGCGCATGCGGATTAGGGCCGGTTGTAGTTATAGATGACGAGATTCATGGAAGGATGAAACCGGCTAAGGTTAAAGAACTGTTGTCACAATATGATTAAGTAACGAGTCACAGGGGTCAAGGGTCAGGAAAAGACTAATATTTTTTAAAATATGGAGAACGGTTATGGCAAAGATAAAGATAGAAGATTTGAAAAAGATTAAAGACAGAGTCCACGCAGAAACTTCCCTGAGAGAAGGCGAACGCCGCGTGAAAGTAACTGTTCACATGGGAACCTGCGGAATCGCCGCTGGGGCAAGAGAAGTCATGAATACCCTCATGGGAGAAATTGACGAATCAGGAGTCAGCGATGTTGTGGTTACAACATCGGGATGTATGGGTTTGTGCAGCAGGGAACCTGAGGTAACTGTGGAAGTTATTGATCAGGAACCGGTTATATATGAATACATGAATCCGAACAAGATGAGACAGGTATTTAAAAGACATATATTAGAGGGTGAGATTCAGACACCTTTTGTCTTGGCCAGGGGTTCAGAAATTACGAAATAATGCCCTAACGAAAACCAGAAGATTTTTTTCAAGTTCAAGGAAGGCGATCCACCTGAGGCGGATTAGTCGCAGAAATACATTGAGTATTCTGAAGATTAAAACTTAAGCCTGACGCAGAAATTGGGAAAAACAGCAGTTTTCGCTCAGGCACTAAATAAACAGCACTTTTACAATGAAGGAGGTTAACATCCGATGAAGGTTTTCCGGTCTCACATATTACTCTGCGGAGGTACGGGGTGTCGCGCTTCCGGCAGCCTCGCCGTAAAAAAAGCTTTGACTGAAGAACTCGTCAGAAAAGGTCTTTCTGATGAGATTAAGGTTATAGAAACCGGGTGCCAGGGTTTTTGCGCCATGGGACCCAACATGATTGTTTATCCGGATGGAATCATATACATGCTGGTCCAGCCGGAGGATATTCCCGAACTCGTCGAAGAACATTTCATAAAAGGAAGACCCTTAGAGAGACTTTTATACAAAGAACCCACCACAGAAGAAACCATTCCCACTGTGGATGAGATTCCCTTTTTTGCACATCAGAAATTAAGGGTATTGAGAAACAGGGGAATTATCGATCCTGAGAAGATAGACGAGTACATCGCCAGAGATGGTTATGCCGGTATGGCCAAGGCATTGACCGAAATGACACCGGAGCAAATTACCCAGGAAGTTCTGGATTCAGGTCTCCGCGGGAGAGGCGGAGCCGGTTTCCCTACCGGCTTGAAGTGGAAGTTTGCCGCTGCGTCAAAAAACGATGTCAAATATATCCTCTGTAATGCCGATGAAGGGGACCCCGGAGCATTTATGGATAGAAGTGTTCTCGAAGCTGACCCACACGCCGTTTTAGAAGGTATGGTCATAGCCGCAAAGGCCATCGGCGCCCACCAGGGTTATATTTACTGCAGGGCGGAGTATCCTTTAGCCCTGGCAAGACTGAATATCGCCATAGAACAGGCAACAGAATATGGCCTTCTCGGAAAGGATATCCTGGAAACAGGATTTGATCTTCACCTTGAGATCTATCAGGGCGCCGGAGCCTTTGTATGTGGAGAAGAAACTGCACTGATGACATCTATCGAAGGGAAAAGAGGAATGCCGAGACCACGGCCCCCGTTCCCGGCAATAGCAGGACTCTGGGGGAAACCCAGCGTTCTTAATAATGTGGAAACTCTTGCCAATATCGGCCAGATTATCTTTAAGGGAAGTGCGTGGTATAACAGCATTGGTACTGAGAGAAGCAAGGGCACCAAGGTTTTTGCCCTCACAGGCGATGTAAATAATGTAGGCCTTGTCGAGGTTCCCATGGGAACCACCCTGGGAACCATCGTTTATGACATCGGAGGTGGCATACCCGATGGCAAGAAATTCAAGGCCGCACAGTTAGGAGGCCCTTCAGGCGGCATGATTCCTCTTCAGCATCTTAATGCGCCTATTGATTACGAAAGAGTTGCCGAACTGGGAGCGATTATGGGATCGGGCGGCATGATTGTTATGAACGAAGACATGTGTCCCGTTGATATGGCCCGCTTCTTTATGGATTTCTGTCAGGATGAGTCCTGCGGAAAGTGCACAGCTGGTCGCGAGGGAACAAAGAGAATGCTCGAAATTCTCACGAATATCTGTGAGGGAAAAGGCCAGGAAGGAGACATAGAACTTCTCGAAGAAATGGCCGGCATTATCAAAGATTCTGCGCTCTGCGGACTCGGACAGACCGCGCCAAATCCTGTTTTAAGCACAATTCGTTACTTCAGAGATGAATATGAAGCGCATATAAGAGATAAGCGCTGTCCGGCAGTCGTTTGTACAGCCCTTTTCAAATCACCGTGCCAGCATGCCTGCCCAATCGGAATGGATGTACCATCTTACATAGCCCTCGTTCGTGCAAATCGCCTTGAAGATGCCTACAAGGTCATGTTGAGAACAAATCCTTTCCCATCTGTGTGCGGGAGGGTCTGTGACCACCAGTGCCAATCCAAGTGCAGAAGGGGTGCTCTGGATGAGGCGGTCGCCATTAAATACCTCAAGAGATTCATCACAGACAACGGGAACAGAGTGAAAGTTGAACCCATCCCTGTCACGAGGAAAGAAAAGATTGCCGTCATCGGCGCTGGACCTGCCGGTCTGACAGCCGCAAAAGATCTCGCGATACGCGGGTATCAAGTGGTCGTCTTCGAAGAACTGCCCGAGCCGGGCGGAATGACGCGCTATGGAATCCCCTCATACAGGCTGCCGAGAAACATCCTGAAAGGTGAAATCGATGCCATAGAAACACTCGGTGTTGAAATCAGGTGTAACACCCGCGCAGGAAGAGATATCTCATTTGAAAAGATCGATGAAGAATTTGATTATGTTTATCTTGCTCCCGGCGCTCACAAGAGTCAGGGAATGAGGGTAGAAGGTGAGGATATGGAAGGCGTCTTCGGAGGTGTTGAGTTTCTCAGAGATTTCAACATTAATGAAAAAGCATGGTTAAAGGGTGAAAAAAGTCTGGGGAGCCAGGTGGCTGTTATCGGTGGTGGAAATTCAGCTATAGATGCCGCCCGCGTTGCGCGCCGTCTTGGTGCGGAAGTCACCATCCTTTACCGCCGTTTCAGACAGGATATGCCCGCTGCGGAGGAAGAAATTAAAGCAGCCGAACATGAAGGAATTCAAATTGAATATCTTGTGGCACCCCTTGAGATTTTAGGGAAAGATGGCAAGGTAGCCGGCATTACCTGCCAGAGGATGAAACCGGGAGATTTTGACAGTAGCGGAAGAAGAAGACCCGTTCCTGTGGAGGGTTCTAATTTCACCCTGAACGTTGATTCCGTCGTTGCGGCCATCGGCCAGTCACCGGATCTCTCATTCGTTCCCGAAGACAGTGGTGTTTCCGTCAATAAATGGTCATATTTCGATCTGGCGGAAGGCTGCAAATCTCAGAGTACCAATGAAAAGTTCTTTGCAGGTGGAGATGCAGTAACTGGACCGTGGACAGTTGTCGGCGCTATTTCGGGAGGCCATCAGGCCGCCGGAGACATTGACCAGGCGATCAGGAACAAAAACGGGGAACCCCCTTATGAGGCGCCTCCTGAAGAGAAAATTGAAATACCCCTTGAAATTGACGAAGAAACGGAAGAACAGCCCCAGGCCGCGATGCCCGAACTGGACAGCGCAAAGCGAAGATCAAATTTCGACGAAGTAGAACTCGGTTACGCCCTGGAAACTGCCGTTGAAGAAGCAAAAAGATGCCTGAGATGCGACATTGAAATATGATTTTNNTGGGAACAAAGTCAGGATAAAAATAACCAAGAAATAGTAACCAGACAACGTCACGACTGATTATATTGGTCGTGATGTTGTTTTTTAAAAAAATGAAACATACGTTTATATTACAGGAAGGAAGATGGATCGGGAAAGGCTGTTATATTGATGACGACGATCAAGTCATCCCCTTTGAGGGTGAGATCACAACAACCCATCTGAATAAAGAATGGGTACATGAAACCATAATGAAGTTATTACTTCAGGACAGGACTATTGAGGTTCACAACAGGCAGGAAATCGTCCCCTTTAAAGAAAATAAATCTATTACCACCTGGAAATCCGACGATCCTGATCTCGGAACTTTATCAGGGAGATACGCCATCGTTGACGATTCGATTCTTTCGGTATGTTTTTCCAAAAATGGAAAATTGCAGGGCTCAGAATATTTCATGAAAATTAACGACACAACTTACAAAAACCGGGGAACGTTAACAAAAGGGGGCAAAAAATTATCATCGTGGGTTATTGACCTTACCAGAATTGAAGAATAAGCCTTTTGCAAAGGTCTCCTATTATCAATCTTGCAAGTATCTTTTCGCTGCCTTAATTGAAACTTCTTATTTAATGAACCAAAATCAAAAAATTTATTGCCCTTTACGTATGTTCGTGATAGAGGAAGAAAAGTGGAATATCGCAGTACAAATATTTCTTACTAAAACAAAGGTGCTTGGCTATGGTAATACATACTCCGACTCCCTCAAATAAAACAACCCTTGAGTCCCAACACGATCAGATCAGGGAAATCGTTTATCTTATTCGACGACTCATGCAGGCGGGATCTCTCTACACCAAGGAATTAAATAAAAATTATCAGGTGAGCGCCCCTCAGCTTAACTGCCTTCTTGTCCTTTACGAAAATGGCCCCCTGCCCCCTTCCCGGATTGCCAAGCTCATTATGGTCAAATCAAGCACGGTAACCGGAGTAATCGACCGTCTTGAACATAAGAATCTTGTAAAAAGAACGAGGAATTCCCCTGATCGCAGGATAATCAATATTGAGCTGACAGACTCAGGCAAAACACTTGCTGAAAACGCGCCGTCCCCTATACAACAAAAGATTGTAGATGGCCTCAAGCGGCTTCCCCAAAACAAGATAAAATCGATTACTCATGAGCTTCAATTATTAGTCCATATGCTGGACGCCCAGGACCTGGAAGTCGAGACTTCTTATGAAGAACCCCCGCCCCTTTGATTGCACTCATTACTGTGTCTGATCCGTATCATCCACCCAAGCTTCAGTAGAGCAATGGAAATATTATGGTCAAAGGTATTGACAAGCAAACCTTTCTGTTATAATAGTTTCAGTACAAATATTCATTAATCACAATATATCAGTATAACCGATTCGAGCAGAAATAATAATCTTTATCGAAAGGGTAACGGCACATATCATGTCCGTAATGGAAATAAATTCCAGTATAGAGAAAAGCGACCTGTCCATCTTGTTTGGTGGGAAATATACTCGCAGGTTTTCACATTCTATCAATAGAAAAATAGATGATTTCCAGACGCGACTTGAAGATCTCACTACCCCCGAGTTATCCTATCGTATCAAAAAAATTGAATCAGTCAGCAAGGGAAGCACCTGTCTTCAGGAAGGAACAAAATTTAAGAGCCTGAAGTTCTCAAAAGCTATGGAACTCTGTGAGGATATCGTTTGTTTTATAGCAACGATTGGCAGTGGTATCGAAGAGGAAAGCGTTCGGCTTATGCGGGAAAATCGTCTTTCAGATTCATATATCCTCGATTCCATGGGATCGATTGTCGTAGAAAATATGGTCGATAAATTTTATAATGATATGAAGAAGAAATATGAACTAAAAGGAGGGGGAGTTACTCTGCGTTTCAGTCCCGGTTATTGTGACTGGCCCATTACGGAACAGAAAAAACTGTTTCGTCTGTTAGGTTCCGATCTGACAGGTGTTCAACTTACGGATTCCTGTCTTATGCAACCCCGCAAGTCCGTCTCAGGAGTATTTGGCGTATTACCTTCCAATGTGAATCTTCCGGTCTCCCCGTACAATCCTTGCCTGGAGTGCAAGAAGCAGGATTGTATTGCGAGGAGAACTTAGTAAGTCAATTATAAATCAAAAGCGTTCAGCAGTCAGGATAAGATGATGGTGCCTGTAGATGAAGATTAGAGACATACTTCAAAAAAATAAGTTTATCCTTTCACTTGAAGTTTTTCCACCTGCAAGGGAAGGAAAACTTGACAGCTTGTATTCGGTGATTGAAGAACTTGTTAAGCTAAATCCTCATTTCATCTCTGTTACTTTCGGCGCCGGTGGGAGTACACGGGATATGACCATCGAAATTGCATCAAAAATCAAGAACCATAACGACACAGAGGTTCTGGCACATCTTACATGTGTTCAGGCAACAAAAGATGATACAGCCGGAATCCTTGATGATTTCAAAAAGGAAAATATAAAAAATATCCTTGCCTTACGTGGTGATCCCCCAAAAGAAGAAAATGTTTTTGTGAAGACAGAAGGAGGTTTTGGCTACGCCAATGAGCTGGTC
>DFBI01000142.1:14907-16204 GCA_002367335.1 Syntrophaceae bacterium UBA3084
GGTTATCCCGAATGTCATATCGAAGCTCCGAATCCGGATACTGATATAACGAATCTCAAGCGCAAGGTAGCTGCGGGGGCCGATTTTATTATTACACAGCTTTTTTTTAACAACGATGATTTCTATCGATTTCGAGACAAAGCGGTGAGCCGGAAAATTGCCGTGCCGATCATCCCCGGCATTTTCCCCATCTTTAACTATGCTCAGATCTCAAAGATCGCATCGCTATGTGGTGCAAAAATACCGTCCAGGCTGCATGACAAGATTTATAAGGTAAGCGAAAGAAGCGAAGAAGTTGAAAAATACGGCACGGAATATGCGATCCGTCAAAGTCAAGATCTTTTGGAAAACGATGTGTCCGGTCTGCACTTCTACAGCATGAATAGAAGCCAACATGTCATGCAGATTGTCCGGGAACTTTCTCTGAACAGGAAAGGTTAAAATGAAAACAAGAAAAGGTTTGCCGGGTGGTCAATATAAACCCCTTACCGATGACGCGATTATAAAAATACATAAAACCGTACTCAGAGTATTTAATGAGGTGGGAATAGATGTAAGATTAGCCGAAGCAAGAGAGCTTTTTCGTAATGCCGGGGCAAAGGTGGATGAAACAACTAATACCGTAAAAATTCCTCCTGGACTTGTGGAAGAGTTGATTGGCAAAGCGCCTTCTGATATTACCCTGTATGGGCGGGCGAAAAAAGGTGTGTTGGACTGTGAGATTGGCGGGAACAAGGTATATATGGGCACCGGCGGAACCGCTTTAAATGTTCAGGATCCGGGATCCGATGATTCGCGGAGGGCCAGCCTCAAAGACATCAAGGATATGACCCGTCTTGTGGAAATTCTGGATAATATTCACTTTTACATGATCAACGTATATCCTAATGAAATTCCCGCTGAAGATGTTGATGTCAACCGCTTTGGCACGGCTTTGAAGTATACCCGAAAGCATATCATGGGAGGGGTCTATACGATTGAAGGAATAAGAAACGTCATCAAAATGGCATCGGCCATCGCGGGCAGCCCTCAAAAACTCAAGGAACGACCTTTTATTTCCATGGTAACCTGCGTGGTCAGTCCCTTGAAGCTGGATGAACATTATTCTCAATTTACCATAGAAGCCGCCCGCAATGGAATCCCCGTCGTTGTTCCGGCAGAACCCCTTTGCGGCGCCACTTCGCCCGTCACACTGGCCGGCAATCTTGTAGTACTGAACGTGGACACTCTGGCCGGTGTAATGCTGGCTCAACTCGCCAATCCCGGCGCCCCCACACTCTATGGCAGTGTCGCATCC
>DFBI01000142.1:16232-17657 GCA_002367335.1 Syntrophaceae bacterium UBA3084
TGAACGCCGCGGCGGCCCAGATGGCACAGTTTTACCGTCTTCCCTATTACGCAACGGCAGGCATGTCTGACTCAAAAGTAAACGACTCTCAGGCAGGATACGAATCAGCCATCACAAACCTGATGGTTGCACTGGCAGGAGGAAATTTCATCCATGATGCGGCGGGATTTCTCGAGTTCTGCATGACTGCATCCTATGATAAAATGGTTATAGATAACGAGATTATCGGCATGGTCATGCGGGCTGTGGAAGGGATCAGGGTGAATGACGAAACACTTGCCTTTGATTTAATAAAAGAGGCGGGGCCGGGGGGACATTTTGTTGCCTCAAGACACACGCGTCGGCACATGCGTACAGAACAACACCTTGCCCAGTTAAGCGACAGGGCAGATCGGCCTGGATGGCAAGCTGAAGGCGCAAAAGATACGAAGGCCAGAGCTACTGAAAAAGTTCTGGAAATTCTTGGCAGTCCTCCTCGATCCTTCATTCCTGAATCAATTAGAGAGCATTTGAAGAAAGAAATACCGGGGATAATAGATTTATAGAAGAGAGGAATAACATGCTGGTAATCGGTGAAAAAATAAATGCTTCCATCAAATCCGTGGGACAGGCGATATCCAACAAAGATCAGAATTTCCTGGCAAACCTCGCCGTGGCACAAGCCGATGCAGGCGCAGATTACATCGATGTGAATGCCGGTGTCGGTCAGGACGCAAGAGAAGACGCATCGGCTATAATGAAGTGGGTGATAGATGTAGTGCAGAATGCAACCGATAAGCCGGTGTGTATTGACAGCGATGATCCCGCAGTCCTGGAAGCCGCCCTCAACAAATATCGTGGCGAGGCGGTAATGATCAACTCCGTCAATGCAGAACCGGAGAGGCTGGAATCCGTCGGTCGCCTGGCAGCAGACAGAAAGGCATCACTGATAGCCCTGGTTATGAAAGAGGAGGGCATCCCAAGAACCGTCGAAGAGCGGCTGAATGCCGCTGAAATAATAATAAAGCACTTAACGCATCTGGGTGTTCAGGAAGACAAGATATACTTTGATCCCCTCGTTCTTCCTATTTCCGTGGATTCAACCCAGGCACTCATTACCATAAAAACCATCGAACAAATTAAATCCCGTTATCCATCCGCCAAAACCGCTATGGGACTCAGTAATATTTCCTTTGGACTGCCAAACAGGGGTATGGTCAACCGGTCATTCATGCTCATGGCCGCTTCGGCAGGACTTGACGCGGCAATCATGAATCCCCTTGACGCCAGGATAATGAGTCTGGTCAAGGTTGCCGCCATGCTTACTGACAAAGACCCCAGATGTAAAGGATATATCAGGGCTCACAGAAAAGGACTGTTAATAGATTGAAAAGGTCAAAGGCTGAAGAAAAAACAGGAGGCGAATAAATTGCCCAGAGAAGGAAT
>DFBI01000142.1:17712-18861 GCA_002367335.1 Syntrophaceae bacterium UBA3084
TTCCATGGAGATTCTGGTTGACCCCGGCCTGATATGTTTCAATCAAAAGGCCGCGGAGATATTTGCGGCGGCCGGCGCGGGTGTTATGTCTGTTGAATCCGGTGACCATCCAACATGGATCATAAAGATCCCGGAGAAACTCGTCCTCGATGCCCTCGAAAGCGCACCCAAAACAGTAAAGCTCGGCGCCAGGAACCCGGACAATGCCCTTGTAATGCATGGTGATGAGCCACGGGTTTACTTCATCACCGGCTCTGAAACAAATATCTGGCTGGATGTTGATTTTCATACCTACACTAAAAAATCTGATCCGGGCACCGAGATTCAGGTACCCGAATTTATACCGCGTCGCGGAACAGTCGCCGATCTCTGCAAATCCGCACACGTCTGCGAGCACTTGGAAACACTGGATGGCTATATCCGTACCGTAAACATCCAGGACAGAGACATTACGGAAGACAACAAGGACGTCAACAAATTCTTCGCATCACTGAACAATACGACGAAGCATGTTATGTCCGGTCTCACCAGCCTGAGTCAACTTGACAATGTAGTGAACATGGCAAAGCTGATAGTGGGAGGGGAAGAACAACTCAAAGAAAATCCCATCATTTCGTTTATTACCTGTCTGGTAAAGAGCCCCCTGCAATTTGTTGATGATACTACTGAGACTTTTATCGAGATATGCAAGAGGGGATTGCCTGTTGTAGTTTCTTCGTCACCCCAGGCAGGAAGCACGGCCCCTATCAAGGAAGCCGGCATCATTGCCCAGATAAACGCTGAAGTCCTGGCCGGAATCACACTGGGACAACTGGTCAACAGGGGCACACCCGTAATTTACGGAAGCGTGCCGGTTAGAGCACGAATGGATACCCTCGGCGACTCCTATGGCTCCGTTGAGACAAGCCAGTATAACATCGACTGTGTCCAGTTGGCCCGATATTACAGAATACCGAACTATTCTACCTCCGGTGTGTGTGACGCGAAAATACCCGGTCAACAATCATCGATCGAGAGATTGTTTTCAGATATATTGGTCACCTTAAGCGGTCCGCAATTCTTGCACTGTGCATACGGTCTTCTCGACTGTAATTCCGTCTTCAGCCTGCTCCAGGCAGTCCTGGACGATGCCCACTTCCAGATGATCAA
>DFBI01000113.1 GCA_002367335.1 Syntrophaceae bacterium UBA3084
GTGAATGAGGAGCGGCTAAAGATGGCCTGAAGCAGGGATGCGAAAACGATGAGTTATTAATTTTCAGTTCCTATGTCTCCAAAAACCTGTTATAAAATTCAACAAATTTCTTGGCGATTGCCTCCCAGCTAAACTCCTTGTGGATCGTTTTATATCCCTTTCTTGCCAGTTTATCTGCTAACCGTTTATCCCTTAACAACGAGCAAATCGTTTCAGCGTATTCTTCTGTATCCAGTGGATTTACCAGAAGACAATCCTGTCCCGAAGTGAGATTTTCCTGGATTCCGGCGAATTTTGAGATTACAGCCGGCACCTGACAGGCCATGGCTTCCAGCGCAGTCATACCAAAGGGTTCATACCTGGCGGGAAGGATAAATAATTCTGCTTGCCGGAAGTATGGCGGTAGTTCATCATGGGGTATGCCTCCCACAAGGTGAACCTTTTCGTCGATTTGATTTTTTCCCAGGAAGCGCTTTATTTTTGACAAAACTTCCCTTTCCTCTTCATCCGGATTCTCTGCACCACCGCCGATAACCAGGTGTATGTCCGGGAACTCATTCAGCACACGGGCAAAGGCAGGAAGGAGCAAATCGTGTCCTTTGACATTTGAAATCCTGCTTACTACAAAGATATATTTGTCCGGAAGCGAGATCCTCGTTTTCTTTTCTTCTTCTCCCTTTTTCAGAGGACGAAATTCATGCACATCAACGCCGGGTGGAATGAAATCCGCCCTCGGAAGATGAAGATGATATAATTCTTCAATTTTCTTTTCTTCCTCTCTGCTTGTAACGGTCTGACCATCTACTGATTTAAAGATTCTCATCTCTTCTGCGATTCGATGACTAAAATTGAAAATTCTATCCATTTCTTCCTGGTTTCCACCAATTCTCTGCTTTTTCCAGGCGCCCAGAGAATGAGCGGTAAAGAAAGAGGGTTTGGAAAAGGCTTTGGCTACATCAAGAGTAACAATGCCTGCATCTACATAGTGCCCATGGAAAAGATCATACTCCAGATTCTGTTTTCGAATAAAATCAATCATATTTTCTGACAGTTCAGGCAGTACATCATAAATAAATTCTTTGGGAATAAATTTCCAGTCTCCTGCGGGGATGCGAATTACCCGTGCATCCGGACAACCCGGCAAGGGATCAATCTGCTTCCTGGATCGATCAAACCAGCGGGTATAGATGTCCACTTTGATCCCGAAGTCAGACAGGGCGCGAGCAAGGTGAAGGACATACAATACCTGTCCCCCGGTATCTGTCTTTCCTAACTCCGGAGTCGGGTCAAAATATCCGTGCGTACTGAGCATGCAAATACTTTTAATTTTTTTGTGTGATTGCATCGTTCACCCTTACATCATAGTCACGTGTCACAATAATATCAGCTCTGGTTTTATGTGAAGATATTATCTCATGTTCAATATCGAGAATCTTTTCGAGGTACTTATCCTGGTCTTCTCTTCCTCTCTCCTTGCGTGACTCTTTAGTGTCCCGATTGGTTCTGTCGATGAAAATGCGCTGGTGGACGTTTTGCAAAAGAGACGTATAGGTGCCCTCTACAATAATTACTTTAATTCCTCCGAGTTGAATCGTCTCGCCGGTAATCCGATCTTCTTCATAAATGACCAGAGGTTTTTCAAGCCCTTCATTGCCATCCAGAATATCCCGGATATTCCGGTTCAAGAGTGTGAGCTGAACCTCAGATGGCCCCACATGTTTTATATTCTTTTCGCGCATTCCGGCGTTCGTTTTAGGGGGATAAACAAAATAATCATCCTGTTGAAGTATAATACTGTTAATACCTTTTGTTGAAAGTTGCTCAGAGAGCGCGGATGCAATTTCTGATTTTCCGGCGCCGGATTCCCCGGCAATCGTAATGATAAATTTTCCTCCGGATGATTTAATCCCCGGCAGAACTAACTCCATTATATGTTCCGCTACCCTGACGTGCTCCTCTTTGACATTTAACTTGTCACCTATCATTTTAGTAAACCTACACTTTGTTTAAATCAATTCTGGACTTCATGTAAAATGAGATATAATATTATAAAAAGGAGGAAAGGAAAATGTTTAAAGCAAAGGATATCATGACAAAAGAAGTCATTACTGTTTCTCCGGAAACGGAAATTACCCAAGCCGCAAAACTATTATTGGAACACCACTTTAATGGTCTCCCCGTTGTGGATAAAGAAGGATATCTGAAAGGCATTATTTGCCAGGAAGATCTTATTGTACAGCAAAAACAAATCCCCATGCCTTCTTTTTTTACCCTTCTCGATGGCTTGATTCCTTTAAAATCTTACAAAAGTCTTGAGAAGGAAGTAGCAAAAATTGCCGCTACCACAGTCGCCAACGCTATGGCCTCAGATCCTGTAACAATTAATCCGGAAACAGAACTGGAAGACATTGCCACATTGATGGTAAAACATAATACTCATACCCTTCCTGTTTTAGATCAAGGCAAACTCGTCGGCATTATAGGCAAGGAAGATGTATTACGCACCCTCATGCCCGGGGAGAAAAAGAAATAGATTGAACAACCAGAATTTCTCGTATGAGATGTTCGCATAATTACTTCTTGTAATGAAGTATTTGTTTAATAGTTTGCTTTGCCTGTTCGGTACACACCTTGCCTTCTTCAATGGCTTCAGAGGCACGGTAGAATTCTAATAAGCCCAGATGTTCCAGTCGGGGCATGAGAACTAAATCGGGTGGATCACCGGCCATACGACTACGGGTAATACGATTCTGCATAATGTTGATTGAACTGGCCAGCACGTCAAACAGGCCCGGCGCGCCGCTTTCGCCACGCCAGACTTGGGATAAAACGGTGTCAATACCACTTTGTATTCCGCTTTTTATGCGATCAGTAAATGTAGGGGATATTTTTTTTCCTTTTTTCAGGCAAGGTATCTGGAGTTTTAAGATTAAAAACCATCATGGACCGGCGGTTACTGATTTAGCAATGGACGACCCGCTTCACATAATCCTGCGATACCGAAACCATACCTGAAAATGCCATCTATCCCAATATGGTGAACTCGTGGCAAGATATCTGAAACCTTGAAAGCCGCCAGGCGCAATGCCTGACGGCTTTCTCAACTTCGAAACAGGTTATCAGAAACGCCAGTTGACGAAGATCATTCCTTTAGCCAGTTCTCCCGGGAATCCGGTGAACCATTGGTTTTGCTCAATAATATTAACAAGGCCAACCTGTAAGCCTGATTCTGCGGTTTTGGCATAGTTGATAACTCCAAGTTGGAGACCTTTGAGCCTGCCGGTATAATTGAAGAATCCGGCCTGCCAGCCCGTAAAGTTTCCCTTGGCATAGTTCACAGCGGCCCACTCAACCCCGGTGTAGTTTTCAGCATAGTTGACCAACCCCCATGAGAAACCGGAACTGTCACCTGACGAGCCATTGACGAATCCAAATGCAATGGCGGTCTGTGGATTCTCGCCCCAAATATTTAACGAAACGCCCTTGATGTAGGTTCCTCTAGAATGAATAGCGATATCCGGGGTCAAGCTGGCCTGAAAGGGTTTGCTTTCAGCGTAAGCGCTCGATGCAGCAACACAAATTAATGCAACCATTAACAATTTTTTCATAGGTTTCTCCTTTTCTTATTTAAGTAAATTTCTCCTTCTGATCAATGCCTGATATTAGCAGACGCGAGAAATATACCAACAAACGCAAGATGTGTCAACGGTCTTTTTAAACCCAAATCCACCGCCTAAAAG
>DFBI01000090.1:0-1548 GCA_002367335.1 Syntrophaceae bacterium UBA3084
CGGCAAAGCCGCAAAGGTTCAAGGTCAAAGGTTCAAGGTTTTTCCTTGCTCCTTGAGCCTTGTTTTTCACCACCTGACACCAACATCTGCGCGAAAAACGCAGTTGTTGAGGATAAAGACTTTAATATAGAGAGCTTTGCAGAACCTTATAAAACATGCCTTTTTGTCATTCCGTGCACGCGAAGCACGACACGGAATCCAGTATTATCAAACAATTCCTGGATTCCGGGTCAAGCCCGGAATGACGATTAGAGGGGTTGCGCAAAGGTCTCATATAACTGAGCGCCGTGCCTAAATCATCAAATCATTTTACAATGTTGGCGCCGAAGTTGGAAAACTAATCTTTAGTAACCCTTATGTCAACTTAAATGTGAATCCCGGAGTTCCTGAGCCGGGAGAACATCTGGTAAAAATGAAATCGATTGACTTTCCTTTTTGCTTGAAAGATAATAATTCTTATGAGTGAGGATAACGGCAAGTCAAAGGTTGCTGATGTTTTTATTGATGTTGAAGCCCACAGGTTAACCGCTGATATCGTAAAGAAACATTCCACGAATCGAAACGATATAAGAGAAGTCGCATTAAAAGGACTGAACCTCGAATGGTGCAGGAATATTGTTGAACTTGGTTGTGGTTTTGGTTTTTTCACGAAGGCCCTGAAGGGAAAAGTCCATCCCGAAGCTGTTGTAACCGGGGTGGACATTATCAGTGATTATAAGCCCCTGTTTCTTGAAGCTTGCAAAAAGGCGGGTGTAAAAGGTGTTTTCACATCTTCAGGCGCATCCGTTGTAAAAGGTCTCGAAGAAAAATCGGTTGATCTTGTGATATGCAGTTATTCGTTGTACTTCTTCCCTGAGATCATACCTGACATATCAAGGATATTAAAGAAGGATGGCTTACTTGTCGCGACTGTTCATAACAAGGAGAATATGGGAGAACTTGTCCATGCCGCCAAAGATGTTCTTGCAGCTAATGGAATGTTACAAGAAAGTGTGAAACTTCCCATTGAAATTTTGATCAGCAGATTTTCTTCTGAAACCGGTTATGAAACCTTATCAGACTGGTTTCAGGACATACAAACAAAAAACTATGTAAATACACTTATTTTTAAACCGGGGGATTTATATTTCCTGCTGGAGTACTTCAGCTTCAAACAGCCTCTTCTTCTTTCCGGTGCACGTGCTGGATTGGGGTCGGCATTGAATCTGTTAAAAATACACCTTGAAAAACTGTTTACTCAAAGGCGGGATAATTTTACCATTTCAAAGGATGATACGGTTTTTGTTTGTTCTAAACCTTTATACGGAAGAAGGACATAATGAAGAATAGAAAGAGAAAATTCTGTCCCTATTGCGGAAATAAGATAGCGCAACAATATGAGGAAGACATTCTCCGGGACTATTGCGGGGTCTGCAACATATTTTTTTATGATAATCCACTTCCTGTTGTTTCAACCATACTTGCAGAAGAGCGAAAGATTCTTCTCGTTAAAAGAGGTAATAAGCCTTACAAGGGAAAATGGTGTCCTCCCATGGGTTTTGCCGAAAC